>CAYQWR010000150.1:0-7178 GCA_964421235.1 uncultured Thiohalomonas sp.
CGAAGGCATTTCCCTGGGGTTCAACCCGCAGGCAGGCGATGGCGAAAGGCTGGAAGCCGTCGCGCTACGGTGAGCAGACCTATTGGGATCGTGAGACATCGAAAGAGAAGGAAAAGAGACACAACCATCAGCACGGGCATGGTGGTGCTCCGGAGCCGGATGCCGCACCGGCTTGAGAATCGCTGTGCTGCGCGAGGGTAGCCGCACCTCTTTGCGCTGCTTCCAGCTTAGGTTGCGCAGTGGGTAGCATACCTGATGGAGCAGCACCTGCGTCTGCGAATAGACGGTCCTTGATGATCTCGGGAAAGCCGACCGCAAGAGGGTGGCTACACCGCCAATACGGCCAGGACGCTGTCGGTATCTTTCAATGTTCGAATTGCGTCAAAAGTCGCTGCGGCACCGGCATGCCGCTGTCGTAGCATCGCGAGCCACTGCTTGATGCGGGCACAGAGCCCACGAGTGCCAGGAGCGTAGTGTTCCAACAGAATAGGCAGGAGAGCTTGGATGTCCCGCCACTGCATGGCCTCGATTTCATCGTCGCGATGCCACGCCCGCAATTGCAGCGCAAGATCAGGCTGCATTAACGCACCACGTCCCAGCATGACATGCTCGCAACCACTGATTTCATGGCAGCGTCGCCAATCATCGACGCTGTTGATGTCGCCGTTGGCGACGAGCGGAATCGTCAGCGACTCGCGGATCGGTCGCAATAGTTCCCAGCGGGCGGGGGCGCGGTAGCCGTCGTCGCGGGTGCGGGCGTGGACGGTGATGAAATCGGTGCCGGCCTGCTCAAGGGCGAGGGCGATGTCGACGGCGCGGTCGGGGGTATCGTAGCCGAGACGCATCTTGGCGGAGACGGGAATGCCGGCGGGGAGGGCGCTGCGCACGGCGGCGACAATCTGCGCCATGCGTTCGGGCTCTTTCAGCAGCGCGGCGCCGCCCTGTTTGCGGTTGACGAAGCGCGAGGGACAACCGAAGTTGAGGTCGATGGCGATGGCGCCCAACGCGACGGCGCGCGCGGCGCTGGCGGCGAGCAGTTCGGGTTCGCTGCCGAGCAGTTGCAGGATTACCGGCGTGCCGCCGGCGGTTTGGCTGTCGTGGGCCAGTTCGGGAAAGTGCTTGTGGTAAGTATGAGCGGGCAGTTCGCCGTCGCTGAGGCGCAGGAATTCGGTGACGCAGGCGTCGTAGCCGCCGATGGCGGTCAAGAGTCGGCGCATCGGGGCGTCGATGACGCCTTCCATGGGGGCGAGGAGGATACGCAAGGGACGGACTTCAGCAGTTCTGGTCGAGTAGTTCGGTGTCGTCGTGGCTGTAGGCGGGGCTGCAACAACAGAGCACCCGCATGGCGATCTCGCCGGTGTTACGCAGCGAATGCGCCATTCCCGGCCGGATGCAGATGGTATCGCCGGGTCCGACGGCAACGATGGCCTCACCCAACTGCATTTCGCCCGTTCCCGCCACGACGTGGTAAAGCTCTTCGCTTTCATGGTGACGGTGGGGGCGGGTCGTCTCACCCGGCCCGACCACGGCCTCGGCCAGGCTCTGGCGCCGGTTACTGTGCACGGCGGGGTGCATGAGTTCGCGTATTTCCGAACCGTCCTTGGTCCGGTAAGGCGGACAGTCGGCGTAGCGGGTCAGGAATTCCATATGCAAACCCGGTTGCGGCCCTCGGCCTTGGCGCAGAGCAGGGCGCGATCGGCCTGTTCGATAAGCTCGTCGAGGCTTTTCTCATTATCCATCTTCGCTATACCGAAGGAGGCCGTGATGTTCACGGTGGTACCGTCGCCCATCGCGAACGGTGTGGACTCCAGCGCTGTGCGCAGTCGCTCCAGCATGCCCGCCGTTTGCTTGATGCTGCTGTTCGGCAGGCAAATGAGAAATTCTTCGCCGCCGTAGCGGAAGATGGTGTCGTAACGACGCAGAGAGGATTTGAACAGGGTGCACACGCCCTGCAACACCTGATCGCCGACGGGATGTCCGTAGGTGTCGTTGACGGTCTTGAAATAATCAAGGTCGACCATGGCCACGCAGCACGGGGTCCGGGCGCGGATGAAGCGTTCGTACTCCTCGTCCAGTTTGTAGTACATGGTTTGGCGGTTCCACGCCCCGGTAAGATGATCGACGGCACAGACCTCCTTCATCAGCTTGAATTGCAGGCGGCGCACTTCCATTTTGAAGTCGATCGCGCCGTTGATGAATCGATCGTAGTCAGCGATGGCGGCGTCGCCGCCCGTCTGGCGCTGCCGCAGCAGCATTGCCGTTGCGTCATGCATGGCGTGATGCAACTCTCCGATGCGCGCGAACGACGGTTCATTGAGCAGTTCAGGCTGCTCTACGTGATCGTACCACTTGCCGAATTCGCAGCGATGATGCGCATCCACGTCGATATCGTCTCCGTTGATGCTGCCTGCGTCGCACACCAGGGCGCGATGCACGTTCTTCATCCAGATGGTGTGGCGCAACACGCCGTCGTCGAGATCCTGCAAGACCCGAAAAATGTTATATGAAATATGTCTTGCCATATGTCGTCCCCCAAGCCATCGGACCCTGAGTGTTATCAATGCGTGGGCGGTGCACTGCCGCCGCTCATGCCGCCATTTTCAGGCAAACGGCGGGGCGCCTGTCGCTCTGTCGGGAGGGGTCGAGCCCGAGTATACCTGCTTGTGCCAACCTGTTCTAATGCCCTGAACTGGCGCTCCGGCGCTTTAATCCGGCCCTGGTACAGGAGGGGCGGTCGGCCATGTTCGCCGCTGATGGCGGGGACGGGCGGCGCGAGCGGTTGCGACATGGCCGGCGGCCGTTGCCGCCGGCCGCAGGAAAATCGCCCCGCTGGGGTATTGTCGCGGCGGCAAAGCATACACAATAGCGGGCATATGACCTACGATCGGGTCTGCACTGCGAGGAGACCATGGCTACCGAGATAGAACGCAAATTTCTGCTCCTGAACGATGATTGGCGGGCGGCTGCCGATGACGGTACAGCGTATCGCCAGGGTTATCTGGTCGGTTCCAAACAGGCGTCGGTGCGGGTGCGCATCGAGGGCGACCAGGCTCGGCTCAACATCAAGAGCGCCACCCTGGGGATACACCGGCAGGAGTACGAATACACCATTCCGCTGGCCGATGCCCGGGAGATGCTCGCCAACCTGTGTGCGCAGCCGCTGGTGGAGAAGACCCGCTACCACGTCTACCACGGCGGCCGCCTGTGGGAGATCGACGTGTTCGGGGGGGACAACGCCGGCCTGGTGGTGGCCGAGGTGGAGCTGGCGCGGGAGGACGATACCGTGGAGCTGCCGCCCTGGGTCGGCCACGAGGTGTCGCATCAGCCGCGTTATTACAACGTCTGCCTGGTGGACCATCCCTACAAGGCGTGGAGCGCCGAGGAGCGCAATGCGGCGGATTGAGATCAGCCTGGCGCGGCAGCGGCTGCGGTTGCTGGATGACGGCCGGACGCTGATGGATGTGGCGGTATCGACCGCGGCCAACGGTCCCGGCGAGATCAACGGCAGCGGCTGTACGCCGCGCGGCGAACACCTGATCCGGGCCAAGATCGGGGCGGGTTGCCCGGCGAACACGGTATTTGTCGGACGTCGTCCGACCGGGGAGCTGTTCGCTCCCGCGCTGCGCGATCAGTACCCGGAACGGGACTGGATTCTGACGCGCATCTTGTGGCTGAGCGGTACCGAACCGGGGTTCAATCGGCTCGGCAACGTCGACACCATGCGCCGCTATATCTACATCCACGGTACCCCCGACGACGTGCGCCTCGGACAAATCGGCTCCCACGGCTGCGTGCGCATGGCGAATGCGGATATCATGGAGCTGTTCGAGCGGGTGACGGTGGGAACCCGTGTCGTGATCACCGAAGCGTGACTGGAATCGAGTTCAAACATCCAGGATTCAGCCACGGGGCGCTTATGGGAGTGCCGAACCGGTCTTATCCGGCTTTCGCAATAAATCCCCAGTGTCCTCAGTGTTCACCGTGGCCAGGAATCTGTGCCAAACAATCCGGAGCCGTTACATGTCGCTAGGGCCGCTGATGATCGACTTGCAGGGGAGCGCGTTGCAGCCGGAGGAACGCGATCTGCTGCGCCACCCGCTGGTGGGCGGCATCATCCTGTTCAGTCGCAACTACGAGTCGCCGGAGCAGCTCACCGAACTGCTGCAACAGGTGCATGCCCTGCGCGAGCCGCGTCTGCTGGTCGCCGTCGACCATGAAGGCGGGCGGGTGCAGCGTTTTCGCCACGGCTTCACGTCGCTGCCGCCGGCCCGTCTGTTCGGCGACCTCTATGCGCACGATGCGCGGCGCGCGCGTCACCTGGCCGAAACGACCGGCTGGGTGATGGCCAGCGAACTGCGGGCGGTGGGCGTCGACTTCAGTTTTGCCCCGGTGCTGGACGTGGAGCGCGGCATCAGCCGCGTCATCGGCGATCGTGCCTTCGACTCCCGTCCCGACGTGGTGGCTGAGCTGGCCCACAGTTTCGCCACGGGCATGCATCAGGCGGGGATGGCGGCGACCGGTAAACACTTCCCCGGACACGGTGCGGTGGAGGCGGATTCGCACCAGGCGTTGCCGGTCGATGAGCGCAGCTACGCCGACATCGAGGCGGAAGACCTGGTGCCGTTCGAGCGGATGATCCAGCAGGGCCTGGCCGGCATCATGCCGGCCCACGTGCTCTATCCCAAGGTCGATCCGTCGCCGGCAGGCTTCTCCTCATTCTGGCTGAAGGAGGTGTTGCGCCGGCGTCTCGGTTTCCAGGGCGTCATCTTCAGCGATGACCTGTCGATGGAGGGGGCGTCCATCGCCGGCGGTTATGTGGAGCGCGCCGTGGCCGCGGCCGGCGCCGGCTGCGACATGATGCTGGTGTGCAACAACCGCGAGGGGGCGATTGCCGTGCTCGACGGCTACCGTCCGCCCCACGACCCGGTATTGCACGCCCGGCTGGCGCGGATGCATGGGCGTCATCCGCTGACGCGCCAGTCACTGCATCGCGACCAGCGCTGGCAACAGGCGGTGCATGCCCTGGAGCACCTGGCGCAGGATCCGACCATCGAACTGGCCTTCTGAACGACGATAATGTGACCCATGACTTTAGAGACCCTTTGGCATTCGTTGACGCAACATCAAAACGCCTGGTTGATGATCGTGCAGGTGTTTCTCGTGGTGTTTCTCACCCTGCTGCTGGATTTCATACAGAAGCGGATATTGCTGCGCATACAGCGCGCGCTGACCAAAAAACGTAATCAGTGGGACGACGTGCTGATCGAGGCACTGCGTCCGCCGCTGAGCATGCTGATCTGGATCGTCGGCATCGGTTTCGCGGCGCAGATGGTGGGCGAACAAACGGCGGCGGTGATCTTCAAGGCCGTGCTGCCGCTGCGCGATCTCGGTGTCATCGCCATGCTGACCTGGTTTGCCGTGCGCTTCATCGGCGGCATGGAGCAGCACTACCTCGAACGGGGACATGCGCGCGGCAAACCCATCGACGTCACCACGGCCGACGCGGTCAGCAAATTGCTGCGTGTCTCGGCGATCATCACGGCGGCGCTGGTGGCGCTGCAAACACTGGGTTTCGATATCTCCGGCGTACTGGCCTTCGGCGGTATCGGCGGTATCGCGGTCGGTTTCGCCGCCAAAGACCTGTTGGCGAATTTCTTCGGCGGCCTGATGATCTATCTCGACCGTCCCTTCGCCGTGGGCGACTGGATCCGCTCGCCCGATCGTCCCATCGAAGGGACGGTGGAGCATATCGGCTGGCGCCTGACCGTTATCCGCACCTTCGACAAGCGCCTGCTCTATGTGCCCAACGCAACCTTCTCCAGCATTGCGGTGGAGAACCCGTCGCGCATGAGCCATCGGCGCATCTACGAGACCATCGGCATCCGCTACGACGATGCGGCCGCCATGGAGGCCATCGTCGCCGACGTGCGCGCCATGTTGCAGCAGCATCCGGAGATCGACGCGACCCAGACGTTGATCGTCAACTTCAACGCCTTTGCCGCATCGTCGCTCGATTTCTTCATCTATGCGTTCACTAAAACTACTAACTGGATTCACTTTCACGAGGTGAAGCAGGACGTGCTGCTCAAGGTGCTCGACATCGTCAGCCGCCATGGCGCCGAGGTTGCGTTCCCCACCTCGACCGTTCACCTTCCCGACGCCGTACGCATCGGTCCGGACGGCGCAGGCGTCCCGAGTGGCGACGGCTGAATCCAACGGCGGCGCCTATCGCCTCTATATCCGGGTGCCGCGTCCGATCGTCGTGCAGGTGGGACGGCTCGGCCGTTTTCGTCTGGAGACGGGCCTCTATGTCTACGTGGGCAGCGCGCGCCGCGGCCTGCGGCAGCGGGTGGCGCGGCACAGCCGGCTGGCCACGGAGAAACGCGGCAATCGGCGCTGGCACATCGATGCGGTGTTGTTGCACCATGCCACCCGCTGGGTGCGGAGCGAGATGGTGGCGGGCGGTGACGAATGCGCGTTGTCCGCCGCGCTTGCGGCGCGGCCCGATGTCGAAATACCGGTCGCACGGTTTGGCGCCACCGACTGCCGGCACGGCTGCGCTGCGCATTTCTACCGCCTCAATGACGGCGAAATGGTTTAAGCTGAGACACTTTTCGAGAGAACAAGACGATGAGCGTTACCCCTGAACAGGCTGAACAGGTTTACCGCGAGGCGGACTGCCTCTATACCGACGAGCAGGTCAAGGCGGCCATCGCGCGCATGGCCGACGAGATCACGGCGCGCATGGCCGAGAGCGACCCGCTGGTGCTGTGCGTCATGACCGGCGCGGTGGTGCCGATGGGGCAGTTGCTTACGCATCTCGATTTCCCGCTGCAGATCGATTACGTGCACGCCACCCGTTATCGCGGCGCCACCGCCGGCGGCGAGATCCACTGGCTGGCACGGCCGCGCACGCCGCTGGCCGGGCGCGTGGTGCTGGTGGTCGACGACATCCTGGACGAAGGCGCCACCCTGGCGGCGATCCTCGACGAGTGCCGCCAGGCAGGCGCGGCGGCGGTGTACAGCGCGGTGCTGGTGGAAAAGATGCATGATCGAAAGAACGGCCTGCAGGCCGACTTCGTCGGGCTCCAGGTGGAGGATCGCTACGTCTTCGGCTACGGCATGGACTACAAGGAGTACCTGCGCAACGCGCCGGGTATCTTCGCGGTCAAAGGACT
>CAYQWR010000151.1:0-7090 GCA_964421235.1 uncultured Thiohalomonas sp.
CAGAGGACGCCGAGAACTTTCGTATCCGAAGATATTCATTCGTTGCATCTTTCTCTGCGCACTCTGCGTCTCTGCGGTGAATATTTACGTCTTACCGCACCAGGTCGAAGTTGTAGTCGGTGGTGCCCATGCCCATGGTCTCTTCGTCGAGACGATCCAGCACGGCGTTGACCAGGGTGGTGAGGATGTACATCGCGCCCTCGTAACCCATGGTGGTCATGCGGTGCAGGTGGTGGCGATCGAAGATCGGGAAGCCGAGACGAATCAGCGGCACCTCGAACTCCTCGCCCTTGTACAGCGTGTCGCGCTGGATGAACTTGCCGTAGCTGTTGCCGATGAGGAAGTCCGGCTTGTTGGTGAAGCACAGCGAACGCAGGTGCCACAGATCCTTGCCGGGATGCACCTGGGTCTCCTTGCCGTACGGAGACTCTTCGAGCATCTTCTTCATCGCCTTGGCCCACTTCTTGTTGCCGTTGTGGCAGACGATGTCGGTCGGCTCGGCGCCCATCTCCAGCAGGAACTTGGTCAGCCCCATGAGGAAGTCCGGGTCGCCGTACAGCGCGAAACGCTTGCCGTGCAGCCAGGCATAGCTGTCGGTCATCATATCCATCAGGCGACCGCGCTCCAGCGTCAGCGACGCGGGGATCGGCTTGCCGGTCAGCTCGGAGACCTTCATCAGCAGCTCGTCGGTCCACTCCAGGCCCATCGGGATGTTGAGCTTGGGCACTTGGTGATTCCAGGTGCCTTCGACGAACTTGCGGGTCTTGTCCAGTTGCGCCGGCTGCAACAGGATGGTGCTGATGGCGTTGGGCGCATCCTTGATCGCCTCCTGCGTGGTACCGCCGGCATACATGCGGAACTCGCCGTCGGCCGGCGTGTCGAGCACGTCGGTGGGGTCGGAGAGCAGGGTCATGTCCACGTCCATCTCGCCCATCATGCGCTTGATCACGCGGTAGTTGCCCAGGTAGGTCTCGAAGCCCGGCACGAAGTTGAGCTTGCCGTTCTTGCCCGGCTCCTTGCCCTCCATGTGGTTGAGGGTGAAGTAGCGCAGGATGCCCTCTTCCATGTTGTCCCAGCCGGTGACGTGCGAGCCGACGAAGGACGGCGTGTGCGCAAACGGGGTCGGGAACTCTTCGGGGATGCTGCCCGCCTTCTTGGCGTTGCCGATGAAGGCGTTCAGGTCGTCACCGATAACCTCGGCCATGCAGGTGGTGGAGACGGCGATCATGTCGGGCTTGTAGAGCGCCTTGGCGTTCTCCAGGCCGGCGTGCATGTTCTTCTGGCCGCCGAACACCGCCGCGTCTTCAGTCATGGAGTCGGACACGCAGGAGACCGGCTCCTTGAAGTGGCGGTTGAAGTAGGTACGGAAGTAAGCGACGCAGCCCTGCGAACCATGCACATAGGGCAGAGTCTTTTCGTAACCCAGGGAACACAGCACCGCGCCCAGCGGCTGGCACGCCTTGGCCGGATCGACGGTCAGCGCTTCACGCTGGAAGTTCAGCTCCTGATACTCCTTGGTGGTGGTCCACTGGAATACCTCGTCGATCTTCTCCTGGGTGTGCGCACCCTCGTACTTCGCCTTCTTGTTGGCGAGCGTTTCCTTGTATTCCGGTTCACGGAACAACGGATAGCAAGGCTTCACGTTTTCAGCTGACTGGCTCATTGCATTTCTCCTGCCGCGCCACTCATCCGTGGACACGGCGTAAGGATTGAAAGACTCAACGCAAAGTCGCGAAGAGCGCAAAGTTCGCAAAGGGGCTTATGGCTTCAGGCAGATACATACTTGGCGTCCTTTGCGTTCATTGCGCCTTTGCGTTGATAGCTTTTTACTCGTTCACCGCCTTGGCGGGGGCATCGGCAGCGGCCAGCCAGGGAGCCTTCATCTTGCTCCAGGTGGGGCTGTTGATGGCCATGTCCATGTCGCGGGCGAAGATGGCGAAGCCGTCGTAGCCGTGGTACGGACCCGAGTAGTCCCAGCTGTGCATCTGGCGGAAGGGGATGCCCATCTTCTGGAAGATGTACTTCTCCTTGATGCCGGAGCCGATCAGATCAGGCTGGACCTTCTTGACGAACTCTTCGAACTCGTAGCCGGTAACGTCGTCGTAGATCAGGGTCGCGTTGCCCATCTCCTTGACGGTGCGGTCGTAGTCGTCGTTGTGAGCGAACTCATAACCGGTACCGACCACTTCCATGCCCAGATCCTCGTAGGCACCGATGACGTGACGCGGACGCAGACCGCCGACATAGAGCATCACCCTCTTGCCTTCCAGGCGCGGCTTGTACTTGTCGATCACCGCCTGCATCAGCGGCTGATACTTGGCGATCACCTTCTCCGCGCCTTCCTTGATCTTGTCGTCGAAGTGGGCAGCGATGGCGCGCAGCGACTCGGCGATCTTGGTCGGGCCGAAAAAGTTGTATTCCAGCCATGGAATCCCGTACTTCTCTTCCATGAAGCGGGAGATGTAGTTCATGGAGCGGTAGCAGTGCAGCAGGTTCAGTTTCACCTGCGGGCAGGACTTCATCTCTTCGACGGTGCCGTCACCGGACCACTGCGCCACCACGTTCAGCCCCATCTCTTCGAGCAGGATGCGCGAAGACCAGGCGTCGCCGCCGATGTTGTAGTCGCCGATAACGGAGACGTCGTAGGGACCGCCTTCCTTCTTATCCACGCCTTCGAGCATATGGTCGCGGATGGCGTCGTTGGCGATGTGATGACCGAGCGACTGGGAAACGCCGCGGAAACCTTCGCAACGCACCGGCACGACCGGCTTGTCCAGTTCTTTCGCGGCCTTCTTGGAAACCGCCTCGATGTCGTCGCCGATGAGGCCGATGGGACATTCGGACTGCACGGAGATGCCCTTGTTCAGCGGGAACAGGGTTTCCACCTCTTCGATCAGCTTGGCCAGCTTCTTGTCACCGCCGAACACGATGTCCTTCTCCTGGAAATCCGAGGTGAAGTTCATGGTGCCGAAGGTGTTGATGCCGGTGGCGCCGACGTAGTAATTGCGGCGGCCCGCACGGGAGTACTGGCCGCAACCGACCGGACCGTGGGAGATGTGGATCATGTCCTTGATCGGACCCCACACCACGCCCTTGGAACCGGCGTAGGCACAGCCACGGATGGTCATCACACCGGGCAGCGACTTACGGTTGGAGGTAATGCACTTGCTGGCCTTGTCCTGGCTGGGATCGTTGGCGGCAAGGTGCTTTTCGCGATCCTCACGCGCCGCGGCCGGATAGACCTCGAGCACCTCGTTGATGAGGGCCTCGGTCTCTTCGCGGGTCATCGTCGTCATGGTTTTCTCCTATCGCCGCCTAATCCGGCGGACGTCTGGACAAATAATTCATTCACCGCAAAGTCGCCAAGTACGCAAAGAAACACTTCGTATGTATCAACTGTCACGATGCTGCAATCTGCAATCACCAGCACCCTTTGCGTTCTTTGCGCCTTTGCGGTGACACACTTTTCTTACGCGTTTACCGCCAGCTCTTCCGCAGTCTTGCCGACGACGGACTCGTCTTCCTCGTCGAGGAGGCCGAAGCTCATCATCACGTCTTCCAGCGCATCCATGGTCAGCGGAGTGGGGATCACGAACTTCTTGTTGTTGATCACCTTCTGCGCCAGGGAACGATACTCGTCGGCCTGCTTCGCCTTCGGGTTGTACTCGATGACGGTCATGCGGCGAATCTCGGCGCGTTGCACCTCGTTGTCGCGCGGCACGAAGTGGATCATCTGGGTACCGAGCTGACGCGCCAGCTCTTCGATCAGCTCGTCTTCACGAGCCGTGTTGCGGCTGTTGCAGATCAGGCCGGCCAGACGCACGCCGCCGGAGCTGGCGTACTTCACGATGCCCTTGGAAATGTTGTTGGCGGCGTACATGGCCATCATCTCGCCGGAAACGACGATGTAGATTTCCTGCGCCTTGTTCTCGCGGATCGGCATGGCGAATCCGCCGCACACCACGTCACCCAGCACGTCGTAGAATACGAAGTCCAGTTCCTCGTCGTAGGCGCCTTCCTCTTCCAGGAAGTTGATGGCGGTGATAACGCCGCGGCCGGCGCAACCGACGCCGGGCTCCGGACCACCGGACTCGACGCACTTGATGCCGGCATAACCGACGGACAGAACGTCTTCCAGCTCCAGGTCTTCGACCGAACCGGCCTCGGCGGCCAGATGCATAACAGTGGTCTGGGCCTTGGAGTGCAGGATCAGACGGGTCGAGTCGGCCTTGGGATCGCAGCCGACGATCATTACCTTCTTGCCGGCTTCAGCCAGCGCCGCCACCAGATTCTGGGTGGTGGTGGACTTGCCGATACCGCCTTTGCCGTAAATCGCGCATTGACGTAGTGCCATGGTATGTTCTCCTTGCGTTGGGACACGGGATAAGCTGTCGATAGCACTTGAGCAACCCCTGTGCCAACCCTGAAAACAACACATAACAAATTGTTTTTGTTATATATTTCTCATCATCCGCGACCTTTTACAGCGGTGTGATATACGACAAAGAACCCGAGAGCTGTATGGTTAGCGACAAAGCGCCCGACCCCGACAAAGGCCCCACACTGCCGCTTCAGGCGCGCCTCCCGGTCAACCACTGCAACCTGCCCGCGGTGATCCTCGGCAGCCTCACCTACCAGCAGCACCCCGCCCCGCTCTACATCGACGGCGTCGCCGAGCTGCACCGCGACCTGTTCCTGATGCTGAACCGGGCCGACGACGCCGCCGAGCGCGCGCAACTGTTCATGGACTACATGAACGCCCACTTCCTGCTCGACGCCCCCGAAGAAGCGGGCCTTACCCGCAAGAGCCGCCTCAAGCGCGACAAGGCCGACTACCTGCGCATCCTGCGCGGCTGGTCGTTCGACGCCGACGGCCGCGAGGCCGCGGTATTGAAGGGCTGGGTCGAATCCCGCTTCGGCCTGCTGCCGCGCCACCACGGCGGCCCGATCCGCGACGCCGGCGACGACAGCTACCACGCCTACCTCGAAGCGCGCAGCCACGGCCTCTACAACACCAATGCCCTGGAGTCCCAGCTCGACCTGCTCTACACCTACTGCCAATACGAGCTCGGCCAGCGCTATCCCGACCAGAGCCACCTGCACCTCTACCGCGGCGTCAACCGCCTCGACGACCACGACGTGCTGGAGCAACGCAGCAAACGCGAACGCATCCTGCTGCTCAACAGCGTCACCTCCTTCACCGACCAGCGCGAACGAGCCGACGAATTCGGCGACTTCATATTGGAAACGGAAGTCCCGCTGCCCAAGGTGCTCTGCTACAGCCGCCTGCTGCCGGGCAGGCTCAAGGGCGAGGACGAGTTCATCGTGATCGGCGGCGTCTATCCGGTCCACACCAGCGCCCTGTAGGAACAGCTACACCAATCCGTGGCGTCTCCCCAGGTGCTGAAGCACGCAGCGGCGCATGAAACCGCTGCATCCATAGCTCCCCTGTGTTCTAGTTTATTGCAAAATATTTCAATCACCGCCCTGCGGCATTTGGTTTTATATTCCGTCATGTCGCAACGACAAAACACCCGTCTTTTCCACTGGCGCTGGATTCTCTGGTATACGCAGGAAGCAATGCCAATCATCCAAGGACGGAGCTGTGACCGCACCGCGGGCCATGATGAGGCACCGCGACGCCGGTCTCGATTGCAAGGGCGGGACAACGGCAGCATGCGTTCCGAGCAGGGGGAACTATGGAAAACATTGCCTGGAATTCCGATCTGAATATCGGCATCGAGATCATTGATAATCAACACCGGCGCATCGTCAGCATGGTCAACCAGCTGAATATGGTGCGCCGCAAACATCAAGTCGGCACGGAAGACCGGATGAGTGTGGTGGGCGATGTCATCGCCGAACTCGTCGATTACACCCTTTCACATTTTGCTTTTGAAGAGGCGCTGATGGAAGACGCCACCTATCCGTTCTTCCGCGCACACAAACGCGTACACAATCTGTTTGTAAAGCGTGTCGGCGAATATCAGGTTCGCTTTCAAAACGGCGAAGACATCACCGATGAACTGCACGGCATGCTCAGCCGCTGGTTGGTCAACCATATCCGCAACGACGACGCCGCATACGGTCCGGCGATCAAGGCCAGCATGAATATCGCGGTGAACGACGACCATCCCGACGGTTGGGTCAGCCGCTCGCTGAAAAAGTTCTTCAAGGAGCTTCGTTAGGCGAAACCCGGGATATTCTGGACGACACACCGTGGGTCCGGCGCACAACGCCAAGCCTGACCGGCCGGACCCCAATCCGGCGGCACGCCTCCGCCACAATGGGCTCACGGCAGGTCACGGGTACGCCCGGTGGCCACGATTGAGGCCGGCATTGATATCGCAGATGCGCACTGGCGCATCGTAATGAATCCGTAACACCCCGGCGGCATCCTTCTCCCTGATTTATCTACAGGCGTCGTCTATCCTTGAGTTCACGACGCTTTGTTCGCACCGCAATGCGGCGCACACCCCACCAGCAGGACGGATGCCATCATGAAAAACAAGAACATGGCGATATACATCGTGATCGCGATACTGCTCATCGCCCTGCTCCTCTGGTATGTGTTCGCGCCGAAACAGAAAAACGCGCCCGCAGCGCCGCAACCGCAGGCCTCCAGCGTCGCCGCAGCGCCCGAACCGGCCACCGTTCCGCCACCGCCCGCCCCCACCCCCGAGACGACCGCCCCGGAACAGCAGGCGACGCCGACCGCACCGGCCCAGCCCGTCAGCTACACCGTGGTCCGCGGCGACTGCCTGTGGCGCATCGCCGCCCGAAGCGACGTCTACGGCAACTCCGACGAGTGGCCGCTCATCTACAAGGCGAACAGAGACAAGATCACGGACGCCGACCTGATCTACCCCGGTCAGGTGTTAGTGATTAATCACCACCCATCCGCCGCCGAAGTCGCCGCCGCCATCCAACACGCCAAGACCCGCGGCCCCTGGACCCTCGGCAAAGTCGAGGCCTCCGACAAGGCCTACCTGGCGCAATAGCAACCACACCCACCCACCCCCGCCGCGATAAAACAAACCATCGCGCCAAAGGCGCGCCTACCCACCCCACCCCAAACATCACACCCCGT
>CAYQWR010000152.1:0-7086 GCA_964421235.1 uncultured Thiohalomonas sp.
GTACGCCGAGGATCACGTTGCCGAAGGCAACACCGAACAGCAGCGCCGGCACCGCACCGCCGACGAACAGGCCCCAGTCCCAGGTGCTGCGCCAGCGCGGGTCGGCTACCTTGCTGCGATAATCGAAGCCGACCGGCCGGAAGAACAGGGCGAACAGCACCAGCAACATGGCGATGTAAAAGCCGGAGAAGGCCGTCGCGTAGACCGCCGGCCAGGCCGCGAAGATGGCACCGCCGGCGGTGATGAACCACACTTGGTTACCGTCCCAGTGCGGACCGACCGTATTGATGATGACGCGCCGCTCCTCGTCGGTCTTGCCGAGGAAAGGCAGCAGCGCGCCGACCCCCATGTCGAAGCCGTCGGTGACGGCGAAACCGATCAGCAGCACGCCGACCAGCACCCACCAAATCAGTTTCAATGTTTCGTAATCGAGGACCATTTGCAAACCCCTTTGTTAACCACGGGGAACACGGGGAGCACGGGGATTAACAATCGCTGTGCCATACCGGTTCCATTCGTTGTATCGCTTGCGGTGGGCACGAAGTTCACGAGTCAAATACCCCGTGTTCCCCGTGCCCCCCGTGGTTCAATGTTGTTACGCTTCCTGCGGCAATGCTGCGGCGCCGGTTTCTTCGTGGTAGCGGCCGGTGCCGAGGCTGGACGGGCCGAGGCGCGCGTACTTGAACATCAGGTAGAGCTCGACCACCAGCAGCAGCGTGTAGAAGCCGATGAAGCCGGCCAGCGAGAAGTAGAGGTCGCCGCTGCTCAGGGTCGAGGTGGAAAGGTGCGTGGGCAACACCTCGCCGATGGACCAGGGCTGGCGGCCGTATTCGGCGACAAACCAGCCCATCTCGCTGCTCAGCCATGGCAAGGGAATGCTGAACAGTGCCGCTTTCAACAGCCACCGCTTCTTCCCCGCAGTGCGTTTGGCGCAGTACCAGAACGCCAGCGCAAACAGCAGCAGCAACCAGAAGCCGAACGCCACCATGATGCGGAAGGTGAAGAACAACGGCGCGACCTTGGGCACGCTGTCGTTGACCGCCTCCATGATCTGCTGTTCGGTGGCGTCGGTGACGTTGGGGGTGTACTTCTTCAGCAGCAGGCCGTAGCCGAGGTCCTTCTTGACCTTGTTGAACGCCGCCTTGGTGGCGGCGTCGGTTTGGCCGCTACGCAGTTTTTCCAGCAGGCCATAGGCGATCATGCCGTTGCGGATGCGCGCCTCGTGCTGCACCTTCAGCTCCTTGATGCCGGTGATTTGCTGATCGGTGGAGCGGGTGGCGATGAGACCCAACACGTAGGGGATATCGATCGCGTCATGGGTCACCTGGTTCTTCTGGTCGGGGATGCCGAACAGCGTGAAGTCGGCGGGTGCCGGTTGTGTCTGCCATTCCGCCTCAATGGCGGCGAGCTTGGTCTTCTGCACATCGCCCATGACGTAACCGGATTCGTCGCCCAGCGTGATGACCGACAATGAGGCGGCCAGGCCGAAGGCGGCGGCAATGGCGAAAGAGCGGCGCGCGAATTCGACGTCGCGTCCCTTGAGCAGGTAGTACGCCGAGATGCCGAGTACGAACATGGAACCGGTGACGTAACCGGCCGAGACCGTGTGCACGAATTTCACCTGCGCCACCGGGTTGAACAGCAGGTCGGTGAACGAGGTCATCTCCATGCGCATGGTTTCGAAACTGAAGTCGGCGCCGACCGGATTCTGCATCCAGCCGTTGGCGATCAGGATCCAGAGAGCCGACAGGTTGGAGCCGATGGCGGTGAGGAAGGTGACCGTCAGATGCTGGCGTTTACTCAGGCGATCCCAGCCGAAGAAGAACAGGCCGATGAAGGTCGATTCGAGGAAGAAGGCCATCAACCCTTCGATGGCCAGCGGCGCACCGAAGATGTCGCCGACGTAATGGGAGTAATAGGCCCAGTTGGTGCCGAACTGGAACTCCATGGTGATACCGGTGGTGACGCCGAGGGCGAAGTTGATGCCGAACAGCTTGCCCCAGAACTTGGTCATGTCCTTATAAACCTGCTTGCCGGTCATTACATAGACCGACTCCATGATCACCAGTAGGAAGGACAGTCCCAAAGTGAGCGGGACGAACAGAAAATGGTACATCGCGGTTGCTGCGAATTGCAGCCGCGAGAGGTCGACGACACTCTCGGATATCATGCCGAATCTCCTTTATCGTTTATGGTTGCTTCGAGTCGGACACTACGTTGGCACGTAGCAGCGCCTGACTCACCTCGGCACCGGTCAATGTTCCTCCGCCGACAGGCCGGAAGAAGAGGAACCAGATCAGGCCGACGAGAACGAGTTTGATCGCCAGGATCGCGGCGATCTCCCGGGCAAGCGGGTTGGACAACATGCTATTTCCCCTTCGAGACACCTCGGTTCATGCCGTTGCAAGACAGAGCAACGGCCATGCCACCGCGGGTGACAGACAGCGCATGCGCCGACCGCAATTTCAAATATCCCGAATTTTCATTGACATAAATCAAATAACACTCATGTCATTGTGTGAAATAACACACATGAAATTCACCAGAACTTCCCTTTGATGTGCCGTAAATGGCATAGTGGTGTGAGTGAACTGCCATATTCGACAAATATCGCCATGACCACAGATACCTCTATGTCCCCCGCCAGGCTCCCCGGTGAGATGCTCTCGATGCTGGACGCCTTCGGCGAGCCGGCGGTGCTGCTGGCACCCGACTACCGCATCCTCGCGGCCAACCAGGCCTACGGCCGCAGCTACGGCGACGGCCTTACCCTGCAGCAGCGTTTTTGCTACGAGGTGTCGCACCACTACACGTTGCCGTGCGACCAGGCAGGCGAAACCTGTCCGTTGAAAAACGCATCGCTCAGCAACATGCCGCAGCGTGTGCTGCACGTGCACCACACGCCCAACGGCGAGGAGCACGTGGACGTCGAGGTGACGCCGATCCGCGATGCCGACGGCACGGTGCAGTTTTTCCTCGAACGGATGCGCGTCAGCCGGTTGGCCAGCCCGCTGCCCAAGGCGGGCGGGCTGGTGGGCCGTTCGTCCGGTTTCATCAAGGCGCTGGAACTGGTGCAGCGGGTCGCCGCCAGCAACAGCACCGTGTTGCTGCTGGGCGAGTCGGGGACCGGCAAGGAGCTGATCGCCCAGGCGGTGCATGAGGGGAGCGTGCGGCGCGACGGACCATTCGTGCCGGTGGATTGCTCGGGGCTCACCGAGACCTTGTTTGAAAGCGAACTGTTCGGTCACGAAAAGGGCGCCTTCACCGGGGCATTGTCGCAGAAGATCGGCCTGGTCGAGGCGGCGCGCGGCGGCACGTTGTTCCTCGACGAGGTGGGAGAAATACCGCTGACGTTGCAGGTCAAGCTGTTGCGTCTGCTGGAGAGCGCCACCTACCGCCGGGTTGGCGGTATCGAGCCGCAGAAGGCTGACTTTCGCCTGGTCTGCGCCACCCACCGCGACCTGCGGCAGGCGGTGGAGGAGGGCGGCTTCAGGCGGGATCTCTACTATCGCATCAAC
This sequence comes from uncultured Thiohalomonas sp., assembly GCA_964421235.1. Classification (GTDB taxonomy): domain Bacteria; phylum Pseudomonadota; class Gammaproteobacteria; order Thiohalomonadales; family Thiohalomonadaceae; genus Sulfurivermis. The sequence goes on from CAYQWR010000152.1 coordinate 3,519, forward strand.
GCCTTTCCCATCACCTTGCCGCCGCTGCGAGAGCGCATCGAGGACCTGCCGCTGCTGGCCGAGAGCCTGTTGCAGCGCGTCGCCTCCGGACGGCGCCTGCGCCTGAGCGAGGCGGCCCTCGCCGTGCTCATTCGTTACGATTTCCCCGGCAATATCCGCGAGATGCGCAACATCCTGGAGCGCGCGGCGCTGCTGTGCGACGGCCGGACGATACTGCCGGAACACCTTCCCGAGGAATGCCGTCGCAGCCAGGGTTCGGTGCCGGCCGCCGCCGGGATGCCGGGCGAAATCCTGCCGCTGGAAGAGATGGAGCGCCGTTATCTGTTATGGGCGCTGGCGCGGTTTCGCGGCGACAAGCGGCTGCTCGCAGAGCGCCTGGGGGTCAGCGAGCGGACGTTGTATCGCAAACTGAATTTGGTCCGCCGCAACGTCGATTGACGAACATGCCACGTCTACTAGCCGCTATCTCCGGCCACGGCTTCGGCCATTTGGCGCAGAGCGCTCCTGTGCTCAATCATCTGCATGCGAGCAATCCGGAAATCGAACTGACGGTACGCAGCGCGCTGCCTTACGCCGTTCTCGCGCAGCGCCTCGCCATGCCGTTCCATCATCAGCCGCAGGCGGACGATTTCGGCATGGTGATGCACGATGCGCTGCGGGTCGATACAGCGGCGAGCGCTGCAAAGTATCGGCACTGGCACGACGACTGGCCGCGGCGCGTCGCTACCGTCGCACGCGAGATCGAACAGGCGGCGCCGGACCTCGTGTTTGCCGACGCGCCCTACCTCACGCTGGCGGCGGCGGCCGAGGTCGGCATCTCGGCAGTGGCGATGTGCTGTCTCAACTGGGCGGACATCTATTGGCACTATTGCGGCGGATTGGCGGAGGCGGCGCCGATCCACCGGCAGATGGTTACCGCCTACAACAGCGCCGCAATTTTTCTGCGCACGGAGCCGACGATGCCGATGCCGAGGCTGGTCAACGGACAGACCATCGGCCCCGTGGCCGCGGTCGGCCGCAATCGGCGCGATGAGATCGATGCGCGCTGGCAGCTTGGTGCCGACGAGAAACTGGTGCTGCTGATCATGGGCGGCATCGCCTACCGGCCGCCGCTGGAGCAGTGGCCGCGGATGCGCGGCTTGCGCTTCATCGTGCAGCGCGATTGGCAGGTACGGCGCGACGATGTCCTGGAGCTGGAGTCGTTGTCGATGCCGATCAACGACGTGCTCGCCTCCTGCGATCTATTGCTGACCAAGCCGGGCTACGGCAGCTTCGCCGAAGCGGCTGCTGTCGGTATTCCCGTCGCCTACGTTGCGCGCGACGACTGGCCGGAACAACCGTATCTGGTGGAGTGGCTGCAACACCACGTGGCGTGCGCCGAACTGCCGCGCGGCGATTGGGAAAATGGCGACCTGGGCTCGACGCTGCGTCCGCTACTGGAGCAAGGGCGCGGGACACCGGTTGCCCCGGAAGGGATCGTCCAGGCGACGTCCGTGTTGCGCCGATTTCTCGGATGTGGCGAAGTGACGTAGGATATGGTGGGCATCGAGAACGCATCATCTACATCCTATTTCGGAATTTACATGTAGTCACGAGTCGCGTTGCAGAGACACGGTCCTGCATGATCGATGCGGTTCGTTTCTCGGCAACGGCTCCCTGCGTTGCCCTACCTTCTGCATCCATAATGCCATGATCTCGTGAGCTGAAATTCACCGATTAGGCAAATTCGCCGCCGGTGATCGCTATGGTTTCATGGCTGTAACAGGCCTGCGGGGACACCTCCTCTTGCCGTAAACTGTACTGGTGAATGATCTTCTGTGGTATCTCCCGACCTTAGTAAATACTACCTTCATGATGGGATCAATGATGAACAGCGATCTGGATGAACTGAGAGCGATAGCGCATGAAATCATCAAACCGCAACGGGAATTGATTGACCTGATCCCGCAAGCGACTGCGCTACGGGATCTATTCGAGAAGCTCTCGGATTTTCGCGTCGACCACAGCCGTGATATCGCGACCGGAGAAAGCCGACTGGAGAGCGGACTGGCCATTTCGCCGTTCCTCGCGGCCATGTGCATACGCGAACTGTTTAGGACGCTTGCGTTCATCCGGGGGTTGGCTGAGGCGATAAGCGACGCTATGTGTCCGGGCAGACCGGTGCGCGTCCTGTATGCCGGCTGTGGGCCCTATGCCTTGCTGGCGGTCCCGCTGATGACGGTGTTTTCGCACAAACAGGCGGCATTTACGTTGCTCGATATTCACCGGGATTGCCTGGATAGCGCCAAGGCGTTGGTCGATGCGTTTGGGCTGCAAAACAGCGTGGACGAATATTTATGTGTAGACGCTGCACGCTACCGGATACCGGGCGACGGCAAGCCCGACGTCATCGTCAGCGAGACTATGGCCGTATGTCTGCGCAACGAGCCGCAGGTCTCGATAGCCCGGAACTTGCTGACGCAGGCGCCCAATGCGCTGATGGTGCCACAGTCGATCCGCATTGACGCATGCATGCTTAACTGGACCAAAGAGCTGGTCCTTGTGCCGGCGGATTATGTCGGCAAAATTCCCGCGCCGAAACGCGATCGGATATATGTTGGAAAAATTTTTGAACTGGATGTTGCCACCATTCGTAGCTGGGATGCCGTCAAGGGCGACGGCCTGCCCGCTGGCTCGGTAAAAATTCCCGATCCGCAGGGCAACCGGTACCGGCCCTATCTACTGACGCGGATCGTCGTTTACGAAAGAAATAGACTGCAGGATTACGAGTGTAGCCTGACGATTCCGCAACGATTGCCCGGCGAATTCGAGGGCGGCGAGGAGTTGCAGTTCCAATACCAGTTGGGAAACCACCCGGAACTGACGTATGAGGTGGTGGTGTAGTGCAGGAAGAGCGGATTAGCTGCTGAAATAGCCCTGTTTCGTACGTAACCGCTTCAGCATTTGGTAATGCGGACGGACGGCTACGCACAGCTCTTCGTCTGCGCAAATCTCCGTTTGCACATCGCCTGAATACCTCTCATCGCTCTTGGAATGCAGATTCGCGCGGGCTTGCATCGCCATGGTTTGCGCCGGTGTCACGGAGAGGGAGAACAACTCCGGCAAGGTCGTCCAGGCGGCTTGCGGCAGTTGCGTGTAATCGAGCAGGATCAATTCGTCAGCATGACGACGGGCCGCGGCAAAATAGTGTTCCAGCACCGTAACGCAATACCCGTCCAGGTCGCCCGGAGCGATGGGGCCGGAATCGAGCGTCAGCAGCGCGGGATCCACCAGGCCGGGCACCATCTGTCTACCGCGTTGCCTGCGGTGTGAGGCCAGCACTTCTTCAGGTCTGCGATACAGAAAGAGAAACGGCGTATCGGGAAACGCCTTGCGGAAGAGAGGCAGACTGCCGATGTGCCAGCTATCGAGTTTGATGAACAAATGTCGCTCATCCTCGAAGCGCTTCTGTCCCAGTGCGGAAACGATCTTCCTCAGTGTGGTCTCGGCTCCGCTCCGTGCGCCGTGCCGCCGCAGATACGAATCAATGACCGGCGGCTCGGACAGCGTCACGCAGCTTGGCAGCGAG
>CAYQWR010000153.1:0-7033 GCA_964421235.1 uncultured Thiohalomonas sp.
CGCGACGGCCGGCAGCGGCCAGGCCACGGTGACCTTCACCGCGCCGGCGTCCAATGGCGGCAGTGCGATCACGACCTATACAGCGACCTCGTCGCCCGGCGGGTTCACCGGCAGCTGCGCCGGGCCGACCGCCTGCCCCATCACCGTGACCGGCCTGACCAACGGCACGGCCTACACCTTCACGGTGACGGCGACCAACACCGTCGGCACCGGCCCGGCCTCGACGGCGAGCAACTCCGTCACGCCGACGGCGGCGCCTACGGTACCCGGCGCCCCGACCGGTGTGTCTGCGACGGCGGGCAATACCCAGGCCACGATTACCTTTACCGCGCCGGCGTCCAACGGCGGCAGTGCGATCACGATCTACACCGCCACCTCGTCACCGGGCGGGCTGAGCGGCACCTGCACCGGCGCAGCCGCCTGCGCGATCACGGTGACCGGCCTGACCAACGGCACGGCGTACACCTTCACGGTGACGGCGACCAACGCCATCGGCACCGGCGCGGCCTCGGCGGCGAGCAGTTCCGTCACGCCGGCGGCCAGTGTGCCCGGTGCGCCGACCGGCGTGAGCGCGACGGCGGGCGATACCCAGGCCACCGTTACCTTTACCGCACCGGCGTCCAACGGCGGCAGTGCGATTACGACCTATACCGCCACCTCCAGTCCGGGCGGGCTGAGCGGCACCTGCACCGGCCCAGCCGCCTGCGCGATCACGGTGACCGGCCTGACCAACGGCACGGCCTACACCTTCACGGTGACGGCAACCAATGCGGTCGGCACCAGCGCGGCCTCGGCGGCGAGTAACTCCATCACCAGTGGGGTGCGCTCCGATCCGACGAAAGACGCCGATGTGATTGGCTTGACGGGTCTTCAGGCGGAAACGGCGAAGCGTTTCTCGGCGGCGCAGATATTCAATTTCGAACAGCGGATGGAATCGCTCCACCATACACTACCGTCGGACGGCGGCGACGCGCCGAAAAGCTTTACGGCAACGTCCCCCGCGACGACCGCGGCTAATACGGATGGCGGGCGTTTTTACGCCGCCGCCGCGTCGCAAAACAGTGCGCCGGCAACCGTTGCCACGCAACCATCAGGCCGCGCGGCCCTCTTGAATACCGCGTCGGCTTCCGCCGACAATGCCGGCCCGGGGATCTCCCCCGATGCCTTGGCCAGCTCATTGATGTCGATGCTGACCACCTCCTCGATCAACCTCAATCTGGCATCGCTGACGGGCAGCGACAAACCCGTCGCCGGAAATGACGGAGGGCTGAATCTCTGGGGCGCAGGCAACGTGCGCATCGGTACGAAAAACCAGCAGGCGGGTGCCGACAATATCGATTACACCACCAACGGGGTGAGCGTCGGCGTGGATCGGCGATACGGCGAACAACTGACGCTCGGCGTGGGCATCGGCTACGCCCATGACAAGAGCACGGTCGGCAGCGATGGAACGGGCAGCACATCCAACGGCAACAGCGTTGCGATCTACGGTAGCTACCAATACAGCTCAACGACGTTCATCGATGCCCTTCTCGGTTACGGCACATTGAGCATGGACTCGACGCGCTATGTCGCGTCGGTCAATGACTTTGCCAGTGCCAATCGGTCAGGCAGCCAGATGTTCGCGTCAATTTCCTCGGGTTACGAATATCGCGATAAAAATTCGCTCTTGTCGCCCTATGCTCGATATGACTGTGCCATCGACCGGCTGGATTCCGTCACCGAAACCGGCGCCGGCTCAGCTGCGCTGCATTATGCGGAGCAGACCTTCACGACCCAGCAAATATCGTTGGGCTTGCGCGCCCAGACGCAGCAAAAGATGAGCTTCGGTATGATGTTGCCTAGTCTGCGTATCGAGTATCAGCACCACATCGAGGGAGCCAGCGAGGCGCAGATCTCTTACGCCGACCAGCTCGGCCTGAACTACAGTATGGCGTCGCCGCTGGTTAACTCGAATTCGGTTCTGATTGGCCTGGGCAGTGGTTTCGTGCTGCATAATGGCGTTAACCTCGAACTCAATATGCAGTGGACGCGTGCCGCAGGCAGTGAGGACAGCCGGGCTATCCTGTTCCGGGTCTCCAAGGCGTTGGGCGGACGCTGAGTTGTAGCCTTTGCGTTTTGCGCTCAGGCTCTTTTTGCAGCGAACGTACGGCACTCTACGACACGGGTACGGCACCTCACTTAGGCTCGCTGTTGCGAGCGCCGGACCTCGTGTTCTCCGACGCATCGTGCCTTACGCCGGCGGCGGCCACCGAGGTCTGCAGTGCGGCGGTTGATCTGTTTCACCCCACCATCAGATAGTCGCGGCCGCGGCGGTAGTCCATGGCCTTGAGTTGTGCGGCGATCACGTCGCGGGCGCCGTGGTTGGTGACGTAGCTCAGCACGAACGGCTTTTCGTCGCGGTCGGCCAGCCACTGCGGCGGATGGACCGGCGCGCCCTGCACGCGGTTGCCGATCTTGCGCGGATCGATGTCGATCCAGGCGATGGGTTGGAAGCCCTTTTGCAATAACAATTGTGAGCGCTTGCGCGTGCGCCGTCCGGCGCCGCAGATGGCCAGCGGGCGACCGTCGTGCAGGCGCGGGTCGCGGGCGAGATAATCGGTGCGCAGCCGATCGAAGGCCTCGCGGCTGTAGCGCGGGTCGGTGCGGGTCAGGCGGCCGGGGCTTTCGCGCCAGTGGAGCAGCACCTGTTCCACCTTGGCCATCGCGTGGCCGGCGTGATGCAGGCGCAACAGCAGTTCGTAGTCTTCCGGGAACGGGCCTTGGCGGTAGCCGCCCAGTGCCGTCACTACGTCGCGCCGAAACAGCAGCGACGGGTGGGCGATGGGCAGTTCAACGTAGATTTCGTCCGCGATATCGGCACTGCTGATGCAGCCGTTCTGCCAGCGGATGTATTCATTGAAGCCGCCCTGGATCAGCTCTTCCGGGAACAGCCGCACCTGCGTGCCCACCGCCGCCAATTCCGGCCGCGCGCGCATCAGGTCGTATTGGGCCGCCAATCGTTCCGGCGCCATCAGGTCGTCCGCATCCATGCGCGCGGCCAGCGGCGTCCGCGCCGCCGCCAGGGCGCTGTTCATGGCGCCGACGACACCCTGACGCCCCGGCTGCAACAGACGGATGCGGGCATCGCCGGCGGCGCGGGCCGCCACCAATCGTGCCGAATCGTCACTGGAACCGTCGTCCACGGCGATCAACTCGAAGTCACGGAAGGTCTGTGCCTGAATGGAGTCTAGCGTGGCGGACAGGGTGGCGGCGGCGTTGTAAAACGGCAGCAATACGGAGATGAGAGGCGGATCAGTCGCCATGGTCATGGAGGCGCGTGCATGGGAAAAAATACGGTGCATTTATACCATAAATCGCTGCCCCGGTTTTTCGCGCTGCGGCATTGTCAGTGACGGTCCTGGCAGGAGGGCATGTGGTCGATGCCTGCCTGCGGATGTTTTGTGAAAGGGGCTTTCATCGGAACGGGAAAACGGTCTCCCGGCGATGCTCCGCAATGGTGCGCCGGCCCAGGGCGCGCGCTTTGCGGTGGTGCGTCAACCGGTTGTACAATGCGGCGGCGGCGCGTTTTTGGGGAGACGCATTGCACCATTTTCTGCATCATTGGACACGATGCGGCCTATCCTTACAATCTTGGCGCGCAATTTGCGATTCTCGCATCATCCGCTCATTGCCGAAGGAGCAACACCATGCTGGACAAGACCCTCGCCGTGGTATTGGCCGGCGGTGCGGGGAGTCGCCTCAAGCCGCTCACCGCCGACCGCGCCAAGCCTGCCGTACCGTTCGGCGGCAAGTACCGCATCATCGATTTCGTATTGGCCAACTGCCTCCACTCCGGGCTGCGCCGGGTGCTGGTGCTGACTCAGTACAAATCACATTCGTTGCAGAAGCACCTGCGCGACGGCTGGTCCATCTTCAACCCGGAACTGGGTGAATACATCACGCCGGTGCCGCCGCAGATGCGTACCGGCGAGCGCTGGTACCAGGGGACCGCAGACGCCATCTACCAGAATCTCTATCTGGTCGAACGCAGCGAAGCGGAGCAGGTGTTGATCCTCTCGGCCGATCACATCTACCGCATGGATTACGAGGCGATGGTCAAGTTCCACGAGGCGCAAGGCGCCGCGGTCACCGTGGCGGCGATGGCGGTGCCGCTGGAGCAGGCCGGCGCCTTCGGCGTGATGGCGGTGGATGCGTCCGATCGCGTCGTCGCCTTCGCGGAAAAGCCGGCGCAGCCGCAGGCGACGCCCGACGATCCGTCGCAGGCGCTGGTTTCCATGGGTATCTACGTCTTTTCCGCCCAACTGTTGCTCGACCAGCTGCGCGCCGATTACGACGACAGCACCTCGAACCACGATTTCGGCATGGACATCCTGCCGCGCCTGATCGAGCGGCATAAGGTGATGGCCTATCGCTTCGGCGGCCCGACGGGACGGGTCACGCCCGATCGTTACTGGCGCGATGTGGGCACCGTCGACGCCTACTACCGGGCCAACATGGATCTGCTGGAACCGATCCCGGCGCTCAACCTGTACCAGGCGGACTGGCCGATCCGTTCCTATCAATTGCAGACGCCGCCGGCGCGCACCGTGCCGGGCACCTCGGGCACCGAGGGCATCTTCATCAACTCCATCGTTGCCGGCGGCGTGGTGATAGCCGGCGGCAGCGTGCAGCACTCGATCCTGTTCCCGCAGGCGTTCGTGGACGACGGCGCCTTCGTCGAGGACTCGATCCTGTTCCAGGGCGTGCAGGTCGGCGCCGGTGCCAGACTCAAGCGCTGCATCATCGACAAGAACGTCGTGGTGCCGCCGCGGGAACAGATCGGCTATGACCTGAAGCGCGACCGCGAACGCTTTTTGGTCACTGAGCAGAACATCGTGGTGGTGCCGAAAGGGTATCGCTTCACGGCGTGATTTAACGGCCGTATGCGGCGCCGCCGGTCGCTTCCCGGCGGGCCGGCCATGGATAAATGCCGCGCCACCGCTTGCCAGCGCTCGCTTTCTCGTCAAATAATGTGCCCCTACGCGGCGTGTGGGGATACTGTCATCCCCGTTTGCCGCACCTTTCGACGATTATCCGCAGAAGGAACCTGCGCCGAAGGCTGGATGGCACCGGTGAATCAAAGCGAAAATCCCTTCTATCTGCTGGCGGAAAGCGCGCCCTACGCCATCTTCATCGCGGTCGATGGGCGTATCGCCTATGTCAATCCGGCCGCCATGCAGCTGTTCGGCGCCAGCGCGCCGGAGCAATTGGTCGGCAGTGCAGTGATGGATCGCATCCATCCGGACGATCGCGACGCCGTCGCGCAGCGCATCCACAAGCTATACCACGAGGAGTGCGCGCTGGTTCCCGATGAAAAACGCTATCTGCGCCTGGACGGCACGCCGCTGGCGGTCCAGGTGTCGGCAGTGCCGTTTCGGTACGCCGAGCAGGACGGCGGGCTGGTGTTCGTGCGCGATGTTACCGCGCGCAACAAGGCGGAGAGCGAAGTGCGCCGCCATCAGGAGCTGTTGCAGTCGATTATCGACAATGGGACGGCGGTGGTGTTCGTGAAGGACCTGGAAGGCCGCTATATGCTGATTAATCAGCGCTATGCCGAGCTGTTCCATGTGAGCCGTGAGGCGATGATCGGCCAGACCGATCGGGATGTGTTCGGGGCCGTGGTGGGGAATGCGCTGCGCGTCGCCGATCAGCAGGTGCTGAGCGGCGGCGCGGCGCAGGAGTTCGAGGAGGTGGTGCCGCAGGACGACGGGCCGCACATCTATCTGTCGCACAAATTTCCGCTGTTTGATCCGGAAGGTCGGATCTACGCCATCGGCGGAGTGGCCTCCGACATCACCGAGCAGGTGCGCGCTCAACTGGAGGTCCGCACCCTCAATCACACCCTCGAACAGCGGGTCGACGAGCGCACTCGCGAACTGCAGGTCACCGAGCGGCAACTGCGGGAGACGCTCTCTCTCAACCAGAAAATTCTGATGACGTCGGATATGGGGACCGCCGCCTATCGCCAGGACGGCCAATGCATCATGGCCAATCCGGCGATGGCGGCGTTGAGCGGCGGAACCAGGGAACAACTGCTTGAACAGAACTTTCGCCAGGTGGCGTCCTGGCGGGCGGTGGGCTTGCTGGCGGCGGCGGAGCGTGTGCTGGCCAGCGGCGTCAGGGAGGAGCTGGAGACGCCGATGATCACCAGCTTCGGCCGCGATATCTGCGTCCATGCGCGCCTGTCGCGTTTCTACAGCGAAGGCGAGCCGCATCTGCTGCTGATGCTGCATGACATTACCGAGGAGCGGCGCGCGACGGAGGCGTCGGCGGAACGGGAGCGCGAGTTCCGCTCGCTGGCGGAGAACGTGCCGGACAACATCATGCGCTGGGACACCGAGGGCCGTGTGCTGTATGCCAATCGCTCCCTTGCCCAGACGCTGGGCATGGCGCCGGAGCAGCTTGTCGGCAAGACCGAACCGGAAACCTTTGACGACCGACGCTTCACCGCGCTGGATGACGCGGTGCGGCGTGTCGGCGCCACCGGCATCGGCATCGACGATTTCGAACAGGTCGTCCCCGCCGCGGATGGGACGCTGCAACACCACCTGATTCGCCTGGTGGCCGAGCGCGATGCCGCCGGCCGGGTGGTCGGCGTATTGGGGGTCGGGCGCGACATATCGGCACAGAAGCGGATCGAGGAGGAGTTGCGGCTGGCCGCCAGCGTGTTCCACAGCTCGGCCGAAGGTGTCTTGGTCACCGACGCCGACGCCACCATCCTGTCGGTCAATCCCGCCTTCAGCGAAATCACCGGTTACAGCGAGACGGAGGCGGTGGGGCGTCGTCCCAGTCTGTTGCGCTCGGACCGCCACGGTGCGGAGTTCTATCAGACGATGTGGGAGGCGCTGAGCCGCGCGGGGCGCTGGCAGGGAGAGATCTGGAACCGGCGCAAGGGCGGCGCGGCCTACCTGGAGTGGCTCACCATCAACCGCATCGACGACGCTGCCGGTGTCCCGGTGCGCTACGTGGCGGTGTTCCACGACATCACCGA
>CAYQWR010000154.1:0-6987 GCA_964421235.1 uncultured Thiohalomonas sp.
GCGGCAAGCGGGCCGCTGCGCCAGGGCGCGCCGGCCGTGCCGCGCAGGGATATATCAGCGATCCCATCTCCGGTTTTTCGCAGTTGGAACTGTCGGCGAAAATGAAATCGCGGTTGACGCTGAAATCGCCGTCGTGGATTGTCAAAGGCCGGAGGTCGTTGCGGGTGGATAAGCTGGGTATCGAGTGGAGCGGTTCCGCGCTGTCGTTCGAGCGGGCAAAACGGTTGGCGGACGGCGCGGCGGAGGCTCTGCTGGCGGAGCCGGTGCTGCTGTCGTGGTACGACCGGGTCCGTGACATGGAGTCGCCCGCCGGCGTCAATGAATGTCATAAGCACTGCAGCACGCCGGGCTACGTCGATTATGCGGCCAACCGCGGCGGTACGCTGGTGGTCGATATCGGCACCGGCGAGTACGTTTTTTGTTATCGTCCCTTGGGTGAGTTCGGCTGACGGCGGCTGTCTCACCGGCTGACCATCCTCAATATCGACGGGAGCAACTATGGCCAAGGCTCTACCCAAGGAACGGCGCCTGGGACTGGCGCAGATCATCGACGATCTCATGGCCGACGGGATGGTGGAGAACGAGCGCGGCAAGATGTTGAAGGCCGTGGTCAGCGGCGAGGACCGCAAAAAGCACCCGTTGATCGTTATCGCGCACCACAAATGGCCCAACGCCAAGTCGCCGCAACATGTGCTCGACTTGCCGACGCTGACGGAGTGGCTGGCCAACAAGGTGGGGTTGCCGCTATATGTCATCGACCCGCTCAAGATCGACGTGCCGGCGGTGACGGCGGTGATGTCCTACGCCTACGCCCGCCGCTTCAACATTCTCGCGGTAGAGGTGCGCAAGGACGAGGTGGTCATTATCACCGCGGAGCCGTACGAGCGCGAATGGGAGCGTGAGCTGGCGCAGATCCTCGGTAAGCGCATCGAGCGGGTGATGGGCGATCCGGAACAGATCGAACGCTATTTGCTGGAGTTCTACAGCCTATCCAATTCGGTGCGCGCCGCCGCTACCGACACTCCCGCCGGACAGTCTTCGGCGGCGCAGAATCTGGAACAGCTGATGGAGCTGGGCCGCGCCGGTAAGCTGGATGCCGACGATCAGCACATCGTCAATATCGTCGACTGGCTGTTGCAGTACGCTTATAGCCAACGTGCCAGCGACATTCACATCGAACCGCGGCGCGAATACACCATCGTCCGCTTCCGTATCGATGGGGTGATGCATATGGTCTATCAGATCCCCGCCGCGGTGGCGACCGCCATCACCAGCCGCATCAAGATTCTCGGTCGCATGGACGTATCGGAAAAGCGCCGGCCGCAGGACGGGCGCCTCAAGACGCGCAGCGCTCAGGGCAATGAAGTGGAACTGCGCCTGTCGACCATGCCGACCGCGTTCGGCGAGAAGTTGGTGATGCGCATTTTCGATCCGGAAGTGCTGGTGAAGGACTATCAGGCGCTGGGCTTTTCGGCCAGCGAGACCGAACAGTGGCAGCAGCTGATCGGTAGTCCCAATGGCATCATCCTGGTCACCGGGCCGACCGGCTCCGGCAAGACCACCACCCTTTACACGACATTGAAGGAGTTGGCCACGCCGGAGGTAAACGTCTGTACGGTGGAAGACCCGATCGAACTGGTTGAGTCGAGTTTCAACCAGATGCAGGTGCAGCACAATATCGGTCTCGACTTCGCCACGGGTGTGCGCACCCTGCTGCGTCAGGACCCGGACATCATCATGGTGGGTGAGATCCGCGACCATGAAACGGCGGAAATGGCGGTACAGGCGGCGCTGACCGGTCACTTGGTGTTTTCCACGCTGCATACCAACGACGCGCCTTCGGCCGTGACGCGCCTGCTGGAGATCGGTATTCCTCCGTACCTGATTAAGGCTTCAGTGCTTGGGGTGTTGGGGCAGCGGCTGGTGCGGACCCTCTGCCCCCACTGCAAAGAGCGCGGTCCGATCAACGAAGACCTGTGGCAATCGTTCATTGCTCCATGGAAGGTCAAGATGCCGGCGGTTGTGAATCATCCGGTGGGTTGCCTTGAGTGCCGTCAAACCGGCTTTATGGGGCGGGTCGGGATCTACGAAATGATGCCGCTGTCGACGACGCTGAAACGGCTTATCACCGCCGACTGTGATATCGGGCAACTGCGGCGGCAGGCGATCGCCGAAGGGATGCGTCCGTTGCGCCTGAACGGTGCGCAGAAAGTGGCCAACGGTTTGACTACGATTGAAGAAGTGATGAAAGTGGCGCCGGCGGAGGCGCTGGATGTGTGAGTTTGGAACCGGCCGGGATCGCACGCGACTGATTGCGATGACGGCCGAGGAGTTATGGCGATGAGTGGTTGGGGCTGTCCTCATGAATCCAACGGCGTTTGCCTGCGGATCAACAATCTGCCGTGCGATCCGGGAATGAAGGGCTGCGTCCTGTTTGGGCGCTTTGTGTTCAGCAAAGAGGAAAAAAATCGCCCTGAGAGGCCGCGGCGTGACGGCGAAAAACGAAGCAAGGTCGGGCGCGAATAGTCGACCGGGCGTAACGTATTTTTTACGTTGACAGCCGTGGTCGCTGCGCCGCGCCAAAATGGGGCGAATTTCAGCCGGTCGTCCATTGCCAATACCTAACAGTGGTGAAGGGTTGTGTCCGCGCGGCGTCTGGACCACAATGCGCCCCTGCACATGAGGCAGGTAGCGGAAATCGGGCGCAGCAACCGAACGGACGTGGTTACCGCCGCTGGAGAAACGAGGGCAATGCCGTGACATTTCTTGGCAACGGTTTGCGCGGGGGCCATGGCACAATCTGATGTGATACCCGCGTCCGCGGTCGGCAATAACGAAACGACCACCAACAAAGCCGACGATTCCTTGCGCCGGTTGTTTGGGGTTGGCTTAACGGCGCTCGGTGTCGTCTACGGTGACATCGGTACCAGTCCGCTTTATGCGTTGCGTGCCTGCTTCTTCGGCGATACGCCGTTGGCAGTAACACACGAAAACGTTCTCGGCGTGCTGTCGCTGATCTTCTGGGCGTTACTCGTCGTCATCTCCGTCAAATACCTGTTGTTCGTGATGCGGGCGGACAACCGCGGCGAAGGCGGCATACTCGCCCTGCTGGCGTTGCTCGATCCCTGTCGGCGTCGTACCGGCTGGAGTTGCGCGATAGTGGTGATACTTGGCATTTTCGGTGCCGCACTGCTTTATGGCGACGGCATGATCACTCCCGCTATCTCCGTACTGAGCGCCGTCGAAGGTCTGGCGGTAGCGACGCCTGCGCTTCAACCAACCGTGATTCCGCTGACCATCGTCGTATTGATAGCGTTGTTTGCTTTTCAGCAGCAAGGGACGGAAAAGGTTGGGCGCGTGTTTGGGCCGATCATGGTGTTTTGGTTTATCGTGCTTTCCATACTGGGCATTCATGCCATCATCGGCAATCCCACCGTTTTGCACGCGCTGAATCCGCTACATGCGATCCGTTTTCTGATGTCCAACGGGCACACGGGTTATTTGGTGCTGGGCGGGGTGTTTCTGGTGGTCACCGGTGGCGAGGCCCTGTACGCGGATATGGGCCATTTTGGCGTTGCTCCGATTCGCCTGGGCTGGTTCGCGCTGGTGTTGCCGGCGCTGTTGTTGAACTACTTCGGTCAGGGCGCTGTGGTGCTGTCGCATCCCAACGAGGCGGTACACCCGTTTTACAATTTGGTACCCGGTTGGGCCGTTTATCCGATGGTGGCGTTGGCGACGGTGGTGACGGTCATCGCGTCGCAGGCGGTGATTTCCGGCGCGTTTTCGCTGACGCGCCAGGCGGTGCAGTTGGGCTACAGTCCCCGCATCGCCATCGTGCAGACGTCGGCGGAAGAGATTGGCCAGATTTACATCCCCAAAGTGAATTGGGCGCTGATGGTGGCGACAATTACATTGGTTATCGGCTTTGGCTCGTCAACCGCATTGACGGCGGCATACGGCGTCGCGGTCAGCCTTACCATGGTCATTACCACCGTGTTGGTGTTTTTCGTGATGTGGCGGCGCTGGCGCTGGCATCCGTTGATCGTCGGTGGATTGTCGTTGCTTTTCCTGGTAGTGGACAGCACGTTCCTTGGTGCCAACCTGTATAAGATCGCAGATGGCGGTTGGTTGCCGCTCACGGTCGGCGGTTCGGTGCTGTTTTTGATGCTCACCTGGCGCCGTGGCCACGACCTGCTGGAAGAGCGCATACGGGAACGTTCGCTTTCGCTGTCACGGCTGGTCACCGACATTCGCGACAGCGGTGTTTTGCGCATTCCCGGCACGGCAGTATTTCTTTCCGGCGGCGGCGACGGCGCTCCGGTGCCGCTGTTGCACCATCTCAAGCTGAACCAGGTGTTGCATCGTACCGCGATCATCTTGACGGCGATGACCGAAGAGGTGCCGCGCGTGCCGGCCGCGCGCCGCCTGACGGTGGAGTCGCTCGGCTCGGGGTTTTACCGCATGTACGTGCGTTACGGTTTTATGCAGACGCCGAATATTCCCGTTGCCATTCGCCTGTGTCACGATTTCAATCTAATTGACGAAATAGAACCGGATAACGTCACCTATTACCTGGGACGCAACACGCTACTGCCCATGGAATCGAGAGGCGGCATGCGGCTTATGCGCAAGCGCCTGTTTTCGTTTATTTCCAGCAACTCGATGGCCGCCAGCGCTTACTACCAGCTGCCGCCCGGTCGAACCATCGAACTCGGTGTTCAAATCGAATATTGATAACCGCAACGGGCCTGCATGGTGCCGTACGCTTCGGCGAACGCCGCTATGTCCGTCAGGCCTGCATCTATTCAGGCTGGTTGTCGCCTTCCCAGCAATGGTTATAGAACTGTTTCGCCGTGCGGCCGCTGCGGGCACCGCCACGGGTTTGCGCGAAACGCAGCGCCTCGGCGTGCAGTTGCTCGCGATCACCCTTATAGTCGGCAAAGTAGCTGTCGACAACGGCGAGATAATTGTCCTGATTGGAGGGGTAGAACGATAACCACAGGCCGAATCGATCCGACAGCGATATCTTCTCTTCGATCGCGTCGGCATAATGCAATTCGCCCTCCATCAGGTGACTGTCACGGTTCTCTTCCATATATTCCGGCAACAGATGGCGTCGATTTGATGTTGCATAGATAAGCACGTTGCGCGGCGGCTGTTCAATCGAGCCTTCCAGCACGCTTTTCAGCGATTTGTAAGTGCGTTCACCGGCCTCGAACGACAGATCGTCGCAAAAAACGATGAAGCGCTGCGGCAGGGCGCGGATATCGTCGATGATCTCCGGAAGAAAGACCAAATCATCCTTGTCCACTTCAATCAGACGCAGACCGCTATCGGCGTAAGCGTTAAGCAATGCCTTGATGAGCGACGATTTTCCGGTGCCGCGCCCGCCCCACAGCAAGGCATTATTCGCAGGCAGCTGTGCCAGAAATCGCTCGGTGTTGCGCAGCAATGCAGCCTTTTGTTCGTCGATGCCAATCAGCGCGTGCAGGGTTATGGGATCGAGATCCCGTACCGGGCGCAACGCTTGTCGGTGATGGCGCCACAGAGCGGCGTGGGTGATATTCCAATCGATGGTTGCGGGGCCCGGCTTATTGTCGCCATGCTGCACGGCTTATTCCTCCATCATGTCGTCGAGCGCACCTTCCATATGCAGCTCCGTCAACTCGTTGAAGCCACCGATCCAGCGGCCGTCGATGGTGAGTTGCGGCACGGTGCGTGCGCCGTCGGTGATTTCGCTGAATTCGCGCAACAGTCCGCGATCGAGATCGATACGGGCTTCGTCGTAGGGGATGCCCCATTTGGCCAGCAGTGTTTTGGTTTTGTCACAGATCGGGCAGGTGCCCGTGCTGTAAATTTTTATGCGCGCCATGTACTTCTCCGGCAAAAATCGTTACTTGCGAGGAATACGTTGTCGATTCCGCTGCCGGCATCGCAGTTGAATGATGCGGCACTCGCCTATGGTACCACCGCGATCGCATCACTTGCGGGCACGGCCCCCGTCCTCCGCCGGCGCAGCAACGCATAAGGCATTCCGCAGTCAAGTAGGGAAGCGGCGGCGACCGCCATGGCCATGTGGCGATGGGCCGCAACGGAAATTACGCTCTCTTGACATTCCGCGCATGTTGGCGCACGCGTAAAAATGCCGCTGACGACGACGAACAAAAACGCTCAATATACCACCAACGGCGGTCAGGCAGCAGGGCTGCCATCAGTATCTATTTGATATTTATAGGTAAAAATATATTCTTCGCATCCGGCGGGAAATCTATATTCCGGCAAGCCGAAAGACACCAGAATACGCGGCGTTCGGTGTCGTCGCCGGACTTGGACTCTTGGGGCGTTCCCAATCAAACATCCCTTTTTCAGAGGAAATCGAAGGTATGCGTAAAGTTGCCATCATCCTGGCCGCCGTGCTGGCGCTGTCGGTCTATGGATGCGGTAAAAAGAAAGAAGCCAGTACGCCTGCGGCCGACCAGACTTCTGCCGTCAGCCAGGCGCCTGCTGCCGCTCAGGCCCCTGCTGCTGGTCAGGTTCCTGCTGCCGCTCAGGCTCCCGCCGCCGCTCAGGCTCCCACTGCCGGCCAGGCTCCCGCTGCCGACGCAGGCAATAGCGAATAGGTATCGTTCGCTCGAATCGAAGAAGCCGGCCTCTGGCCGGCTTTTTCTTTTCTGTATGAGCCGTTGCGGGACTAGACTGTTGTTTAATGTGGATAATGACAGGAACGGCTTATGCAAATACGCAATCTGCTCGGCCAGGTACCGCCGGCTCAAGTGCGGGAGATATTGGAGACGTTGCTCGATACGGCTAACGCCCGTTTGGAGCGCATCATCTCCTACGGCCAGGCCTCGCCGGACGGTGTGTGGTACGACCAGGCCGAGCACGAATGGATCATGGTCCTCGCGGGCAGTGCCGGTTTGCATATAGAAGGAGAGCGCGAGATCGTAGTGCTGCGCGCCGGCGACAGTCTGAATATACCCGCGCACC
>CAYQWR010000155.1:0-6939 GCA_964421235.1 uncultured Thiohalomonas sp.
TCCGCCAGCGCTTGGTGGGCACCCGGAAGTCGGGCAACGGCAATTTGAGCAGGCGATCGCTATATCTAAAGGCAAGAATCTGATGGCCAAGGTGGAATATGCCCGCCGTTATGCGCGCCTGGTATTTGATAAGAAGCTTCATGACCGGCTATTGCAAGAGGTCCTCAAGGCGGATCCGCATGTGCCTGGTCTGACGTTGAGCAATGTGTTGGCACAACAAGATGCGGCTAAACTGCTGCAATCTTCGGCACAATATTTCGGTGAATAACATCGTGATGCGTCAATTTAGAATCGGATTGCTGTGGGGGATGTTGTTGTTTCCTCTTATTTCCCATGCTGTGGTGCTGAAGATCGCTACCCTGGTGCCGGATGGCACCTCGTGGATGGAAGCGTTTCGTAGCGGAGCGGCGGAGGTGAAGACTCGCACCGAGGGGCGGGTCGAGTTCCGTTTCTATCCCGGCGGGGTGATGGGCAACGACAAGAGTGTATTGCGTAAGATCCGTATTGGGCAGTTACAGGGCGGCGCCATCACCGGTGGCGGACTGGCTGAAATCTACCCCGATGCCCAGATCTACAGTCTGCCGTTTGTTTTCCACTCACTTAAGGAAGTGGACTACGTGCGCGCGAAGATGGATCCGCTCATCATCGCGGGATTGAAGAAAGCGGGGTTTACCAGTTTCGGCATCAGTGAGGGTGGGTTCGCCTATTTGATGTCCAATCAGCCGGTCCGTTCGATCGCAGATTTGAAATCGTTGAAGGTGTGGGTTCCCGACGGCGACGAAATCAGCCGGGCCGCCTTTCGGGCGGTGGACGTGTATCCTATATCGTTGCCGTTGACGGACGTATTGACCGGGTTGCAGACCGGATTGATCGATACTGTGGCTTCGTCGCCGATCGGTGCCATCGCGCTGCAATGGCATACCCGGGTTAAGTACCTGACCGATATGCCGCTGGTCTATCTATACGGTACGCTGGTAGTGTCCAACAGTGCTTTCGCGAAGCTCAGTCCTGAGGATCAGCAGATTGTGCGACAGGTGTTCGGTGGTGTGCTGAAGCGCCTGAATGCTGAGAACCGCGTCGACAACGCAAAGGCGCGCGAAGCATTGAAACAACAGGGAATCCAGTTTGTAAAACCGTTGCCGAGCGATAGCGGCTGGCAGTCGGTAGTCGAACATACGATTGATCGTCTAACCAAAGACAATGTGCTGAGCGCATCCATGCTGGCAACTTTGCAGGGCGACTTGGCCGACTATCGTCGTGAAACCGATGCCGCTCGCTAACTAATGAACGGCGGTATCGTACATCCGGTCGGTGGCCGCATGCAGCGCACAGTGCGGCTACTGCGTCTGATCGAAGACGGTATTATGGTGCTGCTCGTCACTTCGATGATTCTCTTGGCCGTCGGCCAGATCATCTTGCGCGACGTATGGGATGCCGGTGTGGCATGGGGCGATCCGCTGCTGCGCGTATCCGTGCTGTGGATCGGCATGCTCGGCGCAATGGCGGCGACACGCGACAATAATCACATTACGGTCGACATTTTTTCACGATATTTATCGAGTAGACTGAAACGTATCGCACAGATCGTGACCGGCGGATTTGCATCGGGGATTTGCGCGATTCTGGCATACGAAGGGGCGCGCTTTGTCGCGATGGATTACCAAGCCGGAACGACATCCTTTTCGGATATCCCGTCCTGGTGCTTCGAAATCATCATTCCCATTGGTTTTAGCGTGATGGCGCTGCGCTTCCTGTTTGTTGCCATCAGCCCGGTGTCGCGACCGGAGCCGATATGATCGTGATCGGCGGTTTGCTGGTCCTGTTGGCACTGTTCGGGGCGCCGTTGTTCACTGTAATTGCGGCGAGTGCGTTCCTCGGATTTCATCATGAAGGTGTCGATCTCTCGGTTGTGGGCATCGAATTCTATCGGCTGGCAGAAATGCCGATCCTGCTGGCCATTCCTCTGTTTACCTTTGCCGGTTATCTGTTGAGCGAAAGCAATGCGCCGCGACGGTTGGTGCATCTCACAAGTGCATTTCTGGGATGGATGCCGGGCGGCTTGGCGGTGGTATCGTTGGTGGTGTGTGCGTTGTTCACGGCGTTCACCGGGGCTTCCGGTGTCACTATTGTGGCGTTGGGGGCGCTGCTCTATCCGGCGCTGACGCAAGCGGGCTACAACCATCGCTTCAATCTCGGCCTGATTACCACGTCAGGCAGCCTTGGATTGTTGTTTGCGCCGTCGTTGCCGCTGATTCTCTACGGCGTTATCGCCCAACAGCTGGGAATCGGCCGTTCGATTACGATCGACGATCTATTCCTGGCCGGCATTCTGCCGGGTACATTGATGCTGGTATTGCTGTCGGCCTGGAGTATTTGGGTTAACCGGCGTCAGCCGCTGCACGGCTTTTCCGGTGGCAATATCGGCAAGGCGCTCAATGAGGCAAAATGGGAACTGCCGCTGCCGTTCATTGTGCTGGGGGGTATCTACAGCGGCTATTTTGCCGTTTCCGAGGCAGCGGCGGTTACCGCGCTATATGTGTTGATCGTCGAAGTATTGATCCATCGAGAAGTATCGTTGCGGGATCTGCCGCATGTGATAAGGGAATCGATGGTGCTGGTGGGCGGTATCCTGATTATCCTCGGGTTGTCGTTGGCCTCGACCAATTACCTGATCGATGCGCAGGTCCCGAGCAAACTGTTCGGCATCGTTCGCGCTCATATAACCAATCCGCTTACGTTCCTGATATTGCTCAATGTCTTTCTGCTGATACTTGGAATGATGCTGGATATCTTTTCGGCGCTGGTGATCATGGTGCCGTTACTGTTGCCGATTGCCATCGGTTACGGCATAGATCCGCTTCATCTGGGGATCATCTTTCTGGCAAATATGCAGATTGGTTACTTTACGCCACCGGTAGGTATGAACCTGTTTATCGCCAGTTATCGGTTCAAGACACCGGTAATGGATGTATATCGCTCCACACTGCCGTTTTTCTTTATCCTCCTTGCCGCAGTATTGGTTATTACCTATTGGCCAACGTTGTCGTTGTACCTGCCGTCGCATCACTGGGGAAGGTAGTACCGGTGACAGAATGGTATCGCCGATCGTTCATCGAACTGACCCTGCCAGGGCGGCTCTGCTGTGGCTCGCCGCGGGAAATGTCAAGTTATCGGGAAATTACGGTCGTTTTTTCTGATGTGCAATGAATAAACATAGCATTCAGGTACCGGGCTGCAAGGGAGACAGCAGGGCAAAAAACGAGTTACAGTTATACGTGTATCGTTCGGTACGACAGAGGTGCGGTGGTGGGACATCTGGTGGGCTTGGCAAAGGCGGTACGCGTTCTCGGCATTAGCCGGGGCGAGGTGCAGCGCCTCATCCACAATGGCGAACTGGATGCGCCTGACGGGATGGTGGATATTGATAAGTTGCGTCGGCTCTATCCCGGATTGGCGCTCAACGAGTCACGGCTGATTGAGCGGATTCAGCTGATCAAGACAACGGCGTTTTCGCGCCGGGTGCGCAGTACCGTGGCGCCCGAAAAGGATATTCTCGAGATACAACTCAACAAGCGTACCGCCGAGCTGTCGGTCGAGCGTGCGTTGGCCAAAAAGTACCGCGAACTGGTCGAGGAGATGACGCGCAAACTGTGCGAAATGCAGGACAGCGACGATCCGTCTCAGCGGCGCGTTGTGGCGGAGCTCAATCGCTGGCTGCTGTTGAAGCTGGAGCGGTGACGCGACCCATATGAGTCATCGCATCCGTTTGTTGCCGAGTGGGCGGGAGTTCTACGCCGAGACCACCGAAACGGTGCTCGAGGCGGCCTTGCGCAGCGGCATCAATCTTCCCTATAACTGCAACGGCGGCAGTTGCGGCTCCTGCAAGGCGCGGCTGGTGGAGGGGAATTTTGGTGAGATGCGTTTCCACGATTATGCGTTCAGCGACAACGAACGGCGACAAGGTTATTTCCTCTCCTGTAGAGTAACGGCGGCCAGCGATCTGGTGATCGAGATCGACGAGGTGGGCGGAACCCACGCGATCCCGCACCAACGCATCTCGACCTGGGTCTCCAAGCTGGAACGCATCGGCGACAAATATCTGATTCTTTTGCTGCGTACGCCGCGTACCCATACGCTGCAGTTTCTTGCCGGCCAGCACGTTCAGCTGCGCATTCCCGGCATCCCCGCTTGCGACGTGGCGCTTGCCAGCTGTCCCTGCAACGGGATGTATCTGCAATTCCATCTGGAACGCCAGGCGGATGCCGCGTTTGTAGACCACATGTTCGAACAGTTGGCGGTGAACGACTTGGTGGAGGTGGAGGGGCCGTATGGCGAGTTCGTGCTCGATGAGAAGTCGAACCGCCCGCTGGTGATGATTGCGCAGGATACCGGTTTTGCCCCGATCAAGAGCCTGATGGAGCATATCATTGGGCTCGAAGTAATGCAGACGGTGCATTTGTTCTGGCTCAGCGACAACAAGTCCGGATTGTATATGGAGAATCTCTGCCGTTCGTGGGCCGATGCGCTGGACCATTTTCGTTTTATACCCGTCATCCCCGCCGCTGGTGAAGTTGCGGCAAATGCGGTGTTGGCGGCGGTGCCGGAGCTGGCGGATGCCGATGTCTATATTTCGGCCGGTCACGAGGAGTCGGAATATATCCGCCGCTCGTTCATCGAGCATGGCGCGTTGCAGGAACGTATTTTCGTAATGGAGAAGCGTCAATGTGGCAGAGAGTAGCGGCCATCGTTTTCATCGTAGGCAGCGGATTGCCGCTGGCGGCCGAGGCGGACTGGTCGGCGGTGTTGCAGCAGTTCCGACAACAGGTGACCCATTCCGATAAGAAGAGTGAATTGCCGAACGAGGCGGAAATCGTCGCCGGTCTGAAACAGGCGCTGGAGCTTGGCACGCAACGCGCGGTAAAGACGCTTGGACACCCCGGCGGTTTTCTCGATGACAAAACGGTGAAGATCCCCATGCCGAAGACCTTGCGTCGGGTCGAGCAGGGGCTGCGCGACGTCGGCGAAGGCAAGGTGGCGGACGAGTTTATCGCCAGCATGAACCATGCGGCGGAGGATGCCGTACCGAAGGCGACAAAAATCTTTACGGCGGCGATCCGTGGGATGACGCTGGAGGATGCGCGCAAGATTCTACAGGGGCCGGATGATGCCGCGACACGCTATTTCCGCCGCCATACCGAAGCGAAGCTGGAGGCGGCAATGTTGCCGGTGGTACGGGATGCGACCGCGCACGTCGGGGTGACCCGCTCCTACAAGCAATTTATCGGTCATGCGGGCTTCCTCGGCCAGTGGATGGATCCGAAGTCGCTCGATATCGATCGCTATGTGACGGACAAGTCCCTCGACGGGCTGTTTCTGAAAATGGCCGCCGAAGAGAAACGCATTCGTAAGGATCCTGTGGCCCGCACCACCGAACTGCTGCGTAAGGTATTCGGCCACGGTTAGGCCATGCCGATAATGTACGAACATCGCGTTTAGCGAATACGCGAACTCACCGCGGGAACGCCAGGCCCGCATCAGGACTGGCGCGCCGGCGATTGGGGACTTGGCGGATTTTGGGCCTGTTCCGGCTCTTGCCGCGGATTTCAGCGTACTCGGTGATTCCAATCCATTTGACTGACAGTGAGCGAGACCGACCATGACCATTGAATCCCACGCACTGGCACATGAATTTCCGGAATTCCGGGAACGGATCCACGAGTTGAAGTTGGGCGATCGCCATTTTGCCGGACTGCTGGAGGAATATGACGCCGTCGATCGGGAGATCCGCCGCATCGAACAGGAGATCGAGACGCCGTCGGACGCGTTTACCGAAGAACTGAAAAAGAAACGCGTGATGCTTAAGGACGAATTGTACGCACTACTGCGTCATTAACCTTGGCGGGCTTTGCGCGAGCCAAGGTCTATTTCTGTTGCAGGGTGGCGAGTTGCTGCTCGCACTCCTGCATGCGGGCGCGTATATGGTCGGCGTTCAGGCGGTGTCGGGAGTTGCTGGGCGCACGACTGGCGTCGGCGAGCATGGCGCGGTAGTAGGCGAGCTGCGTGCGGAGCGTCTCTTCGGCGGACTCTTCCTGGAGCGCGCCGTGCGGGAAGGGGACCGATGCATTCATGATAATCTCCTCGCGTTGTGCTCAGGTATTGCAAGAGCGTAGCCCGGTGGCGCGAAAAATAAAACCATGAAATTTATGCGGTTTGGATGCCGCTGTCCCTGCGGCGTATCGATCGCAACCATGAGCCACGGGGAGACGGGGTTAATCAGCCGTGTCGAGGCGGTAGCGCGATTTTGCCGACGAATTCTCCGTGTCCCCGCGGTTGATCCCGGTTCCGGCTATCGGCGCGGTTTTTCCAGCGCCTCCAGTAGCCCTTCCATCAGTGCCTGCGGCGTCGGCGGGCAGCCCGTGATCACCGCGTCCACAGGCAGCACGTTGGCGACCCCGCCGCGGCTGGCATAGGAGCAGCCGAATTCGCCACCGCAGGCGGCGCAGTCGCCGACGGCGACGACGAGCTTGGGATCGGGGGTCGCCTCGTAGGTGCGCAGCAGCGCCGTCTCCATGTGGACCGTGGCCGGCCCGGTGACCAGCAGCAGGTCGGCGTGGCGCGGCGAGGCGACGAAGTGGATGCCGAAGCGCTCGACATCATAGAAGCTGTTGTTGAGGGCGTGGATCTCCAGCTCACAGCCGTTGCAGGAGCCGGCGTCCACGGCGCGGATCGCCAGGCTGCCGCGGAAACGCCGTGCAATACCGTCACGCAGCCGCTCGCTCACCTCATCCAGCGCCGCCTCGTCGGCGGCCGGGCGCGGCTCGGTGACGATGCCGGTCTTGCGTATCTTGTTCAGTATCCTGAGCATGGCTTACCTGCGATACAAAAAGCCGTAACCACGGAGGGCACGGAGAAAAGACGTATTAGGTCGGGATGCTGCGC
>CAYQWR010000156.1:0-6901 GCA_964421235.1 uncultured Thiohalomonas sp.
CAGAAGACCGTCGCCGGCGAGGTGGGCTCATCCACCATGCCCCACAAGGTCAACCCCATCGACTTCGAAAACTCCGAGGGCAACCTCGGCATCGCCAACGCCCTGTTCGATCACCTCGCCGCCAAGCTGCCCATCTCGCGCTGGCAGCGCGACCTCACCGACTCCACCGTGCTGCGCACCCTCGGCGTCGGCGTCGCCCACTCGATGATCGCCTACAACTCGACCCTGCGCGGCATCGGCAAGCTGGAGGTGAACGAGGCCGCGCTCGCCGCTGATCTGAATCAGAACTGGGAAGTGC
Organism: uncultured Thiohalomonas sp.; assembly: GCA_964421235.1. Taxonomy (GTDB): domain Bacteria; phylum Pseudomonadota; class Gammaproteobacteria; order Thiohalomonadales; family Thiohalomonadaceae; genus Sulfurivermis. Next base: position 299 of record CAYQWR010000156.1, read on the forward strand.
TGGCCGAACCGATCCAGACCGTGATGCGCCGCTACGGCATCGAGAAGCCCTACGAGAAGCTCAAGGAGCTGACCCGCGGCCACCGCGTCGACCAGGCCGGCATGCAGGCCTTCATCGACGGCCTCGACATCCCCGCCGAGGCCAAGGCGCGCCTGCGCGAACTGACGCCGGCGACCTATATCGGCAACGCGGTGACGCAGGCGAAGAAAATCTAATACTGTTTCACCGCAAAGGCGCAAAGGACGCAAAGAAAACGAAATGGGTAACGTGGGTCGGACTTTAGTCCGACAACTGCGGCTACGTCAGATGGCAACGTCGGGCTGATACCCGGAGGCCATATGTGCTCTATCTGCGACACAAGTTTCGGTCCGTGCGTTCACGAAGACCCTTTCATGACATACCTACCACTTTGCGTTCTTTGCGCCTTTGCGGTGAATGAATTTCTTAGGACCCCACCATGTACGACCTGAAAACCATGCTCGGCGGCCTCTCGGTCGAAGAATTTCTGGAGAAGTACTGGCAGAAGGAGCCGCTGCTCATCCGTCAGGCGATCCCCGGCTATCGATGTCCGGTGTCGCCGGAGGAGATCGCCGGCTTGGCCTGCGAGGAGGAGGTGGAGTCGCGGCTGATCATGGAACAAGGCGGCGAGACACCGTGGCAGGTGGAGACCGGGCCGTTTGCCGAGGAGCGTTTCACCACGCTGCCGGCTACGCACTGGACGGTGCTGGTGCAGGAGATCAACAAGCACGTGCCGGAGTTCGCGCTGTTGCAGGAGAGCTTCAACTTCCTGCCCAACTGGCGCCTGGACGACGTGATGGTGAGCTACGCGCCGCAGTTCGGTACCGTCGGGCCGCACGCCGACAACTACGACGTGTTTCTGATCCAGGGCCATGGCCATCGCCGCTGGCAGATCAACCGCAAGGAGCCGACCGACGACGACCTGCTGCCCGACCTGCCGCTGAAGATCATGAAGAACTTCGAAGTGGAGGAGGAGTGGGTGCTGGAGCCGGGCGACATGCTCTATCTGCCGCCGGGCGTCGCCCACTACGGCGTCTCGCTGGACGACGACTGCGTCACCGTCTCCGTCGGCTACCGCGCGCCGACCATCGGTTCGATCCTGTCGGGCTACTTCAACGACGTGCTGGCGCAGACCGATGTCGAAAAATTCTACAGCGACCCCGACCTCCAGGCGCAACAGGCGCCGGGCGAGATCGCCCTCGCCGCGCGCGAAAAGATCCGCGACCTGATCCGCTCGCTGCCGCTGGACGACGACCATATCGACCGCTGGTTCGCCGGCTTCATCACCGACGTGCGCCCCGGCCACTACGTGCCGGAGCCGGACGAGGAGCTGCGGCCGAAGGCGTTCAAGGATCTGTTCAAACGGCAGCGCGAACTGTGGCGCAGCGAATATTGCCGCTATGCCCACTTCACCGACGCCGCCGGCGTCACCCGCCTCTACGTCGCCGGCGATGAGATCGAGATGTACGGCGACGGCCCCCAGTTTGCCGCCCTGCTCGCCGGCCGGCGCGTCTACCGCTTCAAGGAGTTCGCCCCGTATCTGGAAAACAAGGAGCTGCTGGAACTGCTCACCGACCTGTACAACATGGGCGCGGTCTATTTCCCGGAGGAAGAATGATCTCACCGCAGAGACGCAGAGGACGCCGAGGAATAGGCGATTGCAAAATGTGTTGTTTGCTTTCGAACGGAGAGACTGGACGATGATCATTGCGGACCGTCAGAATCAACCGCCACCCGATAGTCCTCAGACCTCGGCGCGCTCTGCGTCTCTGCGGTGAATATTGCTTTCTCCATCCGTGACGCCGACTGGGACCGTGACCGCGCCGCGCTGACGGCGGTGCGGCGTGCGGTGTTCATGGAGGAGCAAGGGGTGAGCGCGGAGCTGGAGTGGGACGGGCTCGACGACGGTGCGCGCCACTTTCTGGCGCTGGACGGCGCGGGCCATCCCATCGGTACCGCGCGGCTGCTGCCCGACGGCCACATCGGCCGTATGGCGGTGCTGGCAAGCTGGCGCGGCCAGGGGATCGGCGGCGCCCTGCTGCGCCGCGCCGTCGATGCCGCCCGCGAACAGGGCTTCACCGCGGTCGAGCTGGCCGCCCAGACCCACGCCATCGGTTTCTACCAGCGCTTAGGCTTCAGCGCCTACGGCCCCGAATTCATGGATGCCGGCATCGCCCATCGCAGCATGCGCCTGGCACTGAAAATAGGAGATTAACCACGGGGAACACGGGGATGTAAAGCCGAAGGAATAGTGCATAACGGTACAAACAGCGCTCAGTTGGCCGGTTCAGCCACAATTCCTGCGTTCCGATAAAAACCCCCGTGCCCCCCGTGCGCCCCGTGGTTATAATCTTTTAACGCACCATCCCACAGGGAGCCGTCGATGCTGGACCTTCAGAATTACAAGCTGGGCGAAACCAGAGAGCTGCTGGAACTGAACACGCCGGACGAGAATCGCGACGTGGCGCTGGCGATGGCGCAGCAGGCGCGGCGCACCATCATGATCCTCACCCGCGACCTCGATCATCCGCTGTACGACAACCCCGAATTCGAACAGGCGATATCGCAGCTGGCGCGCGGCAGCCAGTACGCCCGCGTCCGCATCCTGGTGCAGGACTCCAGCAAGGCGGTGAAGGACGGCCATCGCCTCGTGCTCCTGGCGCAGCGCATCAGCAGCCGCGTCGAGATCCGCAAACCCTCCGACGAATACACCGACGTCAACCATGCATTCTTCATCGCCGACCAGACCGGCTATATCAGCCGCCAGTTGGCCGATCGCTACGTCGGAGTCGCCAACTTCGACGACCGCTTCTCCGCACGCAATCTGGTGAATCTATTCAACGAAGTCTGGGAGCGCAGCCATCAGGATCCGCAGCTGCGTCGGCTGCACCTATGAAACGTTTCCCGCTGCTCCTCGCCGTCGTTCTGTTGTTCGCCCTGTTCAGTGCCGCTGCGCAGGCGGCCGGCACCGAACTGAAGACATTCCAGCTGCAGAACCGCACCGCGCAGGAAGTCATTCCGATCATCAAGCCGCTGCTCCCGACCGATGCCGGCATCAGCGGCACCGGCTACACCCTGTTCGTGCGCAGCACGCCGGAAAACCTGCATGAGGTGGCGCGGCTGTTGAAACAGCTCGATACCGCACCGCGCAACCTGATCGTCACCGTCCATCAGGGGCTGTTGACCGATGACGAGCTGCAAGGCGGCGGTGTCTCCGGCCGCATCGGCAACGACCACGGCAGCGTCACGATCCGCTCCGGCAACGGCGGCAACCACCAGCAGGGCGGTTCGGTGGCGATCGGTCAGGGTGAGAACCGGGCGCGGGTGCAGGTCTATCAAACGCAGCGCAAGGCCGGCGACGAGACCGACCAGCGGTTGCGGGTGCTGGAAGGCCAATGGGCGCGCATCAGCATCGGCCAGCAGATGCCGGTGCCGCAGAGCACCATCGTCCAGACGCCGGGCGGCTTCGCCACCCAGCAGAGCATCCAGTACAAGGACGTCTCCAGCGGTTTCGAGGTGCGACCGCGGGTCAGCGGCGACACGGTCACCATGGAGGTGCGGCCGTTCCGCAACACCCCGGCCGCCACCGGCGGCGGCGCCATCGACACGCAAAGCATCGTCACCACCGTCAGCGGCCGCCTCGGCCAGTGGATCGAACTGGGCGGCGTCACGGAACAGAGCGACAGTTCCGGCAACGCCGTGACCTACTCCACCGAAGACAGCCGCCACAACGCCAACCACATCTACGTCAAAATCGACGTGGCCCAGTAAAGAACCAAACACATGCAACCACGGGGGGCACGGGGGAAAATATTTGCTATACGCTTATATGCTTTCGACGGAAGATATGGAGTGTCGGTAGATTGTGATCTATCAAGAGAACTCGCCGCCAACAGGCTAAAAATCCCCGTGTCCCCCCGTGTCCCCCGTGGTTAACCTTTTTTAGGATCATGAACACATCCATTCGCTATCACATCGTCCCCGCCGCGCCCGAGGCGCATCTGTTCGAGGTAGAGCTGAGCGTCGAGCGTCCCGACCCGGCCGGTCAGCTGTTGTCGCTGCCGGCGTGGATACCGGGCAGCTACATGATCCGCGACTTCGCCAGAAACATCGTCTGGCTCAAGGCGTTTTGCGACGACGCACCGATCGACGTCGCCAAGGTGGACAAACAGACCTGGCGCTGCGCGCCCTGCGCCGGCACCCTGACGCTGCGCTATCAGGTCTACGCCTGGGACCTCTCCGTGCGCAGCGCGCATCTCGACACCACCCACGGCTACTTCAACGGCACCAGCGTCTTTCTCAGCGTGCACGGCCGCGAACAACAACCGTGCGCGGTGGAGATCGCGCCGCCCCATGGTGAGCAATACGGGAACTGGCGCGTCGCCACCACGCTGCCGCCGGACGGCGCCGCACGGTGGGGCTTCGGCCGCTACCGCGCCAACGATTACGACGAGCTGATCGATCATCCGGTGGAGATGGGCAGCTTCGACATCATCGAATTCGAGGCCTGCGGCGTGCCGCACGCGATGACGCTGACCGGCCGCCATCGTGCCGATCAGGCGCGGCTGGCGCGCGACCTCACCACCATCTGCGAATACCACATCCGCCTGTTCGGCGAACCGGCGCCGATGGAGCGCTATCTGTTCCAGGTGATGATCACCGGCGACGGCTACGGCGGTCTGGAACACCGCAGCTCCACCAGCCTGCTGTGCAGCCGCGACGACCTGCCGCTCGCCGGACAGGCGGAGATCAGCGACGGCTACCGCAGCTTCCTCGGCCTGTGCAGCCACGAATATTTCCACACCTGGAACGTCAAACGGATCAAGCCCGCCGCCTTCGTCCCCTACGACCTGAGCCGCGAGTCACACACCACGCTGCTGTGGGCCTTCGAGGGCTTCACCGCCTACTACGACGACCTGGCCCTGGTGCGCACCGGCCTGATCGCCCGCAGCAGCTACCTGGAGCTGCTGGGCCAGACCATCACCCGCGTGCTGCGCGGCAGCGGCAGACTGAAACAGCCGGTGGCCGATTCCAGCTTCGACACCTGGACCAAGTTCTACAAGCAGGACGAGAACGCCCCCAACGCCATCGTCAGCTACTACACCAAGGGCAGCCTGGTGGCGCTGGCGCTGGACCTGCTGATCCGCCGCGGCAGCGGCGAGAGCAAATCCCTCGACGACGTGATGCGCGCCCTGTGGCAGGGCCACGGCCTCACCGGCGTCGGCGTCGACGAACGGGCGATCGAGACGTTGATCGCTGCCATCAGCGGAACCGATCTCAGCGAATTCTTCGACCAGGCGCTGCGCGGCACCGACGACCTGCCGCTGGCCGAACTGCTGGCCCACTGCGGCGTCGAATTCAATCTGCGCGCCGCCGACGGCTCCAACGACAAGGGCGGCAAGGCCGGAACGAAAAACGAACAGCCGCGTGCGGTGCTGGGCGTGCGCAGCGGCAAGGATCGCGCGGGAGCAAAACTGCTCAACGTCCACGACGGCGGCGCGGCACAACAGGCGGGACTGGCCGCCGGCGACGTGATCATCGCCGTCGAGGGCCTGAAGGTGGGCAACGACAATCTGGAGAAAATTTGCGCGAGTTACGGCGTCGGCGGCCGCATCCATCTCCACGCCTTCCGCCGCGATGAATTGATGACGTTCGACGCCGTGTTGCAGGCGGCGCCCGAGGACACCTGCTATCTCACCTTCGTCGAAGGCGCGAGCCCGGCCCAGGAGCAACTGCTCGACGCCTGGCTCGGCGGCGTCGCGTGACGATGGCGAACCTGCTGCTGCTCCATCCGGCGCAGCCGGATCAGATCCCGCCCGACGCGGACCTGCTGCAGCGACGTCTGGCGGCCATCGGCTTCAGCGCCGAACCGTTCGCGTTTCAAGGCGAGCAGCATTACCGTCCCGGCGAAAACTTCCTCCAGCTGATCACCTTCCTCGGCTGCTCGCCGGTGGTGTCGCTGGGCGAACCGGGTCTGACCGGCGACGAGTTCTGCCACATCGCCTACGACGGCCCGCACGACGCGGAGCAATTCGTCAGCGGCGACAACGTCAAGCAGCCGCGCTGCCCCGGCTGCGGCTACCGCATCGAAGGATGGCAGACGATCATCGAGCAGTGGCGCGACGACCCCGACCTCATCTGGCGCTGTCCGCTATGCGGCAGGGAATACGCCCCGTCGCAACTGCGCTGGCGCCAGTGCGCCGGCTTCGGCCACTACTTCATCCGCGTCTGGGGCATCTTCGAAGGCGAAGCGGTGCCGAGCGATGAACTGCTCGCCGCGCTGCGCGAGGCGAGCGGCTTCGATTGGGGGTATTTCTATCTGCAGCTTGGAGAATAGAAGACTCACCGCAGAGACGCAGAGGAGGATGAGGAAACTTGATAGGCAGGCGTAATGCACAATGCGGACAGCCATCAGCAAGCTGCCGCGGCTTCATTCAATGAATATTTCTTCCTCGGCGTACTCTGCGTCTCTGCGGTGCACTCTTTTCACAGCCTGGCCTGCTCGATAGCGCCGATCTCGGCGTCGGTGAGCAGGTTCGGGTTGCTCTTAATACTGTTGTTGCGCGAGGCGGCGACGATGGCGGG
>CAYQWR010000157.1:0-6754 GCA_964421235.1 uncultured Thiohalomonas sp.
TATCGTAGGAGAAGCACATGTCGAGTCGTAGAGAACTAGCCAACGCCATCCGTGCCCTGAGCATGGATGCGGTGCAGAAAGCCAAGTCGGGCCATCCCGGCGCCCCCATGGGTATGGCCGATATCGCCGAGGTGCTGTGGAACGACCACATGAAGCACAACCCGACCAACCCCAAGTGGGCCGACCGCGATCGCTTCATCCTCTCCAACGGCCACGGCTCGATGCTGATCTATTCGCTGCTCCACCTGACCGGCTACAACCTGTCGATGGACGACCTGAAGAACTTCCGTCAGCTGCACTCCAAGACCCCGGGTCATCCGGAGTACGGCTACACCGACGGCGTCGAGACCACCACCGGTCCGCTGGGCCAGGGCATCACCAACGGCGTCGGCATGGCGCTGGCCGAGCGCACCCTGGCCGGCCAGTTCAACCGTCCCGGTCACCACATCGTCGACCACCACACCTATGTGTTCATGGGTGATGGCTGCATGATGGAAGGCATCTCCCACGAAGCGTGCGCACTGGCCGGTACCCTGGGCCTGGGCAAGCTGATCGCCTTCTGGGACGACAACGGCATCTCCATCGACGGCCACGTCGACAACTGGTTCACCGACGACACTCCGAAGCGCTTCGAGGCCTACGGCTGGCACGTGGTGCGCGGCGTCGACGGCCACGACGCCGAGGCCATCAACAAGGCGATCCACGAGGCCAAGAGCGTCAACGACAAGCCAACGCTGATCTGCTGCAAGACCGTGATCGGTTACGGCGCACCCAACCTGTGCGGTAGCCACGACTGCCACGGCGCGCCGCTGGGCGACGACGAGATCGCCGCCACCCGCGAAAATCTGGGCTGGAAGTCCGCGCCGTTCGTTATCCCCGACGAGGTCTACAAGGGTTGGGACGCCAAGGCGAAGGGCGCCAAGGCACAGCAGCACTGGGAAGAGAAGTTTGCCGCCTACAAGAAGGAGCACCCGGCGCTGGCCGCCGAATTCGAGCGCCGCGCGATCAAGGGCGAGCTGCCGGCGAACTGGAAGCAGGTGGCCGACGACTTCATCAAGGCGGTGAACGACAAGGCCGAAACCATCGCCTCGCGCAAGGCGTCGCAGAACTCCATTCAGGGCTACTCCGCCGCGCTGCCGGAGTTCCTCGGCGGTTCCGCCGACCTGACCCCGTCCAACCTCACCAACTGGAAGGAAGCCAAGGCGATCACCAACACGGTGACCGACGGCAACTACCTCTCCTACGGTGTGCGTGAGTTCGGCATGTCCGCCATCATGAACGGCGTTGCGCTGCACGGCGGCTTCGTGCCGTTCGGCGGCACCTTCCTGATGTTCTCCGAATATGCGCGCAATGCGCTGCGCATGGCGGCGCTGATGAAGATCCGTACGATCTTCGTCTACACCCACGACTCCATCGGTCTGGGCGAAGACGGTCCGACCCACCAGCCGGTCGAGCAGATCGCCACCCTGCGCATGATCCCCAACATGAGCGTATGGCGCCCGTGCGACGCAGTGGAATCCGCCGTGGCCTGGCGTGCGGCCATCGAGAAGCAGAGCGGCCCGAGCTGCCTGATCTTCTCGCGTCAGAATCTGGCGCATATGAACCGCGACGCCGCGCAGTTGGCCAACATCACCCGCGGCGGTTATGTGCTGAAGGACTGCGCCGGTGCGCCGGATGCGATCATCATCGCCACCGGCTCCGAAGTGGAGCTGGCGACCAAGGCCGCCGACGAGCTGGCCGGCAAGGGCAAGAAGGTGCGCGTGGTCTCCATGCCCAGCGCCGACGCCTTCGATGCGCAGGATGCTGCCTACAAGGAGGCCGTGCTGCCGTCGAGCTGCACCAAGCGCGTCGCAGTCGAGGCCGGTGTCACCGGCTTCTGGTACAAGTACGTTGGCCTCGACGGCAAGGTGATCGGTCTCGATCGCTTCGGCGAATCCGCCCCCGCCGGTCAGCTGTTCAAGGAATTCGGCTTCACCGTGGAGAACGTGGTGAAGACGGTCGAGTCACTCATCTAAATTTGAAAATTATCTAGAAGAAGGAGAGCTTTTTCATGACAATCAAAGTCGGCATTAATGGGTTTGGCCGTATCGGTCGCATGGCTTTCCGTGCCATCACCAAGGAGTTCAAGGATATCGAGATCGTCGGTATCAACGACCTGCTGGAAGCCGATTACCTGGCCTACATGCTGAAGTACGACTCCGTGCATGGCCGTTTCAACGGCGACGTTTCCGTCAGCGGCGGCAACCTGGTCGTCAACGGCAAGACCATCCGCCTGACCGCCGAGCGCGATCCCGCCAATCTGAAGTGGGGCGATATCGGCGTTGATATCGTTATCGAGTGCACCGGCTTCTTCCTCACCGAAGAGACCTGCCAGAAGCACATCGACGCCGGTGCCAAGAAGGTGGTCATGTCCGCTCCTTCCAAGGATGCGACCCCGATGTTCGTCTACGGCGTGAACCACGAGACCTACGCCGGTCAGGCCATCATCTCCGCCGCCTCCTGCACCACCAACTGCCTGGCTCCCGTGGCCAAGGTGCTGAACGACAACTGGGGGATCAAGCGCGGCCTGATGACCACCGTGCACGCCGCCACCGCCACCCAGAAGACCGTCGACGGTCCCTCCATGAAGGACTGGCGCGGTGGCCGCGGCATCCTGGAGAACATCATCCCGTCCTCCACCGGCGCCGCCAAGGCCGTGGGCAAGGTGCTGCCCGAGCTGAACGGCAAGCTGACCGGTATGGCCTTCCGCGTGCCGACCTCCGACGTCTCCGTGGTCGACCTGACCGTCGAGCTGAACAAGGATGCCAAGTACGAAGACATCTGCGCCGCGATGAAGAAGGCCTCCGAGTCCGGTGCGATGAGCAAGACCCTGGGCTACACCGACGAGAAGGTGGTTTCCACCGATTTCCGCGGCGTCGGTTTCTCCTCGATCTTCGACGCCGAGGCCGGTATCGCGCTGGACGGCACCTTCGTCAAGGTGGTTGCCTGGTACGACAACGAGTACGGCTACACCTGCAACATGCTGCGCTTCGTGCAGCACGTGGCGAAATAACAGTTGCAAGTGACAAGTGGCAAGTAGCAAGCATTGGTTGGCGGGCTGTGCCCGCCAGCCTTTTCTTGCAACTTGAGACTTGCAACTTGTAACTGCTTTTACGAGAGCCATTGGCCAAGCGCCGCCGTTTGGCCAATGATTTTCAAAACTTGCTAGAAGGGAGTTGAACAATGTCCGTAATCAAGATGACCGACCTGGATCTGAAGGGTAAGCGCGTCTTTATCCGCGCCGATCTGAACGTGCCCGTCAAGGAAGGCAAGGTCACCTCCGACGCCCGCATCACCGCCTCCATGCCCACCATCGAATTCGCGCTGAAGGCCGGCGCCAAGGTGATGGTGACCTCGCACCTGGGCCGTCCCACCGAAGGCGAGTGGAGCGAAGATATCTCCCTCAAGCCCGTGGCCGACGTGCTCGCCGCCAAGCTCGGCAAGCCGGTGCGCCTGATCAAGGATTGGGTCGACGGCGGTTTCGACGTCGCCGATGGCGAGCTGGTGCTGCTGGAGAACTGCCGCGTCAACAAGGGCGAGAAGAAGAACGACGAGGCGCTGTCGAAGAAGTACGCCGCGCTGTGCGACGTGTTCGTGATGGACGCCTTCGGCACCGCTCATCGCGCCCAGGCCTCCACCCACGGCGTCGCCCGGTTCGCGCCCACCGCCGCCGCCGGCATCCTGCTCACCGGTGAGCTGGATGCGCTGGACAAGGCGCTGGCCAACCCGGCGCGGCCGATGGTCGCCATCGTCGGCGGCTCCAAGGTCTCCACCAAGCTGACCGTGCTCGAAGCGCTGTCGGAGAAGGTCGACCAGCTGGTGGTCGGCGGCGGCATCGCCAACACCTTCCTCAAGGCCACCGGCAAGAACGTCGGCAAGAGCCTGTGCGAGGATGACCTGGTCCCAACCGCCCAGATGCTGATGGAGAAGATGAACAAGCGCGGCGCCAGCATCCCCGTCGCTGTCGATGTGGTGTGCGGCAAGCAGTTCGACGCCAACGAGCCCGCGGTGCTGAAGGATGCCGGCGCCGTGGCCGACGACGACATGATCTTCGACATCGGCCCCAAGAGCGCGCAGGAGTTGGTGGAGATCATCATGAAGGCCGGTACCGTGGTGTGGAACGGACCCGTAGGCGTGTTCGAATTCGACCAGTTCGGCGCAGGCACCAAGGCCATCTCCATGGCGATCGCCGAGACCAAGGCGTTCACCCTGGCCGGTGGCGGCGACACCATCGCCGCGATTCAGAAGTACGACATTTACGACAAGGTCTCTTACATTTCGACTGCCGGCGGTGCCTTCCTCGAATATCTCGAAGGCAAGGTGCTCCCCGCCGTGGCGATCCTGGAAGAGCGGGCCAAAGGCTAATTACGTTTCTGGTTTCGCCGGCATGGCTACGGACGCAGCTGCGTCCGCGGCCTCAATGTCGACCCAGCTTTGAGACTTGAGGCGAGAATACCGACTGTATGTCAAGACGAACCAAAATTGTTGCCACTCTGGGGCCGGCTACCGACGACCCCAAGATGATGGACAAAATCATTGAAGCGGGCGTCGACGTCGTCCGCATCAACTTCTCGCACGGAACCTCTGAACAACACATCGATCGCGTCGAGCGCGTTCGCAATCGTGCCCGCGCCCACGGCCGTCAGGTCGGCGTGCTGGCGGATCTCCAAGGTCCCAAGATCCGCGTCGAGCGGTTCAAGGAAGGCAAGGTCGTCATCGAGGAGGGCAAGCCGTTCATCCTCGACGCCAATCTCGGCGCCGACGACGGCGACGATCAGCGTGTCGGCATCAGTTACAAGACCCTGCCTGAAGACGTCAAGCGCGGCGATACGCTGTTGCTGGATGACGGCCGCATCGTATTGTGGATCGACCAAGTATATGGTGCGGAGATCCATTGCCGCGTCGTCGTCGGCGGCGTGCTCTCCAATCGCAAGGGGATCAACCGCCAGGGCGGCGGCCTGTCGGCGCCGGCGCTGACCGACAAGGATCGCGAAGACATCAAGACGGCGGCGAAGATGCAGGCCGACTACGTCGCGCTCTCCTTCCCGCGCAGCGCCGCCGACGTCAACGAGGCGCGCGACCTGCTGCGTGCCGCGGGCGGTCACGGCGGCATCGTCGCCAAGATCGAACGCGCCGAAGCGCTGCCGGTGGTCGAGGAGATCATCGCCGCCTCCGACGTCATCATGATCGCCCGCGGCGATCTGGGCGTGGAGATCGGCGATGCCGCGCTGCCGCCGGTGCAGAAACATCTGATCCAGCTGGCGCGCAAGATGAACCGCGTGGTGATCACCGCCACCCAGATGATGGAGTCGATGATCGAAAACCCGATACCGACCCGCGCCGAGGTGTTCGACGTGGCCAACGCCGTGCTCGACGGCACCGATGCGGTGATGCTGTCGGCGGAGACGGCGAGCGGCAAGTATCCGGACAAGGCGATCCAGGCGATGGACCGGGTCTGCATCGAGGCGGAGAAGCAACGCATCGCGCTGCAGTCCGATCATCGTATCCATACGCAGTTCACCTACATCGACGAAGCGATCGCCATGGCCACCATGTACACGGCCAACCATCTCAACGTGAAGGCGATCGCCGCGCTGACCGAATCGGGTTCCACGCCGCTGTGGATGTCGCGTATCAGCTCGGGTATCCCGGTCTACGCGCTCACCTCGCAGGTGGAGACGCGCCGCCGCGTCACCCTGTTCCGCGGCGTCTACCCGGTGAGCTTCGACGTGCAGACTACCGACCACGCCGAGGTGAACCGCGAGGCGATCGACGAACTGCTGCGCCGCGGCGCGGTGCGCGAAGGCGACTTCGTGATCATCACCAAGGGCGACCTGATGGGCGTCCACGGCGGCACCAACGCGATGAAGATCGTGAAGGTCGGCGAACTGGTTTAACCGGAATAACAAGATCAACCACGGGGGGCACGGGGAACACAGGGATTTTGGATGTTGTTTCGACGCTGGGGCAGCGTGGCCGAGGTTACAGACCGGGCCGCACCTGAATCGATGGCGGTGAGACAAAAACCCGGCAATTCCCCCGTGTTCTCCGTGTACCCCGTGGTTTAAAGTAGATTAATTAAACTTCAAGAGAGCACTAAGGAGATACACCATGGCATTGGTTTCCCTGCGTCAACTTCTCGACCACGCAGCAGAACACGGCTACGGCCTGCCCGCGTTCAACGTCAACAACATGGAGCAGGTGAAGGCCATCATGGAGGCCGCGGCCGAGACCGACAGCCCCGTGATCCTGCAGGGTTCCGCCGGTGCGCGTAAGTACGCCGGCGAGCCGTTCCTGCGCCACCTGATCCTGGCCGCCCTGGAGGCCTACCCGCAGATCCCGGTGGTCATGCACCAGGACCACGGCGCCTCCCCATCCGTCTGCGTCAACGCCATCCAGTCCGGCTTCTCCTCGGTCATGATGGACGGCTCGCTGCTGGAAGACGGCAAGACCCCCTCCTCCTACGAGTACAACGTCGACGTCACCCGTCGCGTCGTCGAGATGTCCCACGCCTGCGGCGTTTCGGTCGAAGGCGAGCTGGGCTGCCTGGGCTCCCTGGAGACCGGCAAGGCCGGCGAGGAAGACGGTCACGGCGCCGAAGGCGTGCTGGACCATTCCGCCCTGCTGACCGACCCCAACGAAGCCGCCGACTTCGTCAAGAAGACCGGCGTCGACGCCCTGGCCATCGCCATCGGCACCAGCCACGGCGCCTACA
>CAYQWR010000158.1:0-6647 GCA_964421235.1 uncultured Thiohalomonas sp.
CGTAGCTAGAACCGGTTCGGCGCGCCCTGGTGAGGGCAGCGCCCGTTTGAACGAAGAGATCACAGTTCCCGAAGTGCGTGTTGTCGGGAACGACGGTGAACAGATCGGCGTGATTTCGATTAGCGAAGCCCTGCGGATTGCGGAAGAGGCGGAGCTGGATCTGGTGGAGGTGGCCGCGGACGCCAAGCCGCCGGTCTGCCGCATCATGGATTACGGCAAGTATCTTTTTGAAGAAAACAAAAAGAAACACGCCGCCCGCAAGAAGCAGAAGCAGATCCAGATTAAGGAAGTGAAGTTCCGACCAGGGACGGACGAAGGGGACTACCAGGTAAAACTGCGCAACCTGGTGCGTTTCCTTGAAGACGGGGACAGGGCCAAGGTCACACTGCGATTCCGCGGTCGTGAGATGGCTCATCAGGAGCTTGGGCTGAAACTGCTCAAGCGCATCGAGGCGGATTTGGCCGAGGTGGGAACGGTGGAACAGTTCCCCAAGCTGGAAGGCCGCCAGATGATCATGGTCGTCGTCCCGAAAAAGAAAAAGTAGGCCGTTGCGGTCTACGGGGTGCGCTACTGTCAGCCTCGCGGTTGCCAGTCGCAAAGCGTACTTGAACCATTAACCAAGAAATGCGGAGTTACAGCAATGCCCAAGATGAAAAGCAATCGCGGCGCGGCCAAGCGTTTTAAGGCCACTGCCGGTGGTTTTAAGCGTGGTCAGTCGTTCAAGCGCCACATCCTTACCAAGAAGAGCACCAAGCGTAAGCGTCAGCTGCGTAGCGATGCCATGGTCGCGGCCGTGGATTCGCGCATGGTCTCCCGCATGTTGCCCTACTGCTGAGTCGAGGTAAGGATAAATGGCACGAGTAAAACGTGGTGTGATCGCGCACGCGCGTCACAAAAAGGTTCTGGACAAGGCCAAGGGTTACTATGGCATGCGGCGCAATGTGTTCCGCGTTGCCAAGCAGGCGGTTACCAAGGCGGGGCAGTACGCCTACCGCGACCGTCGGCAGAAGAAGCGTGTCTTTCGCTCGCTGTGGATTGCCCGTATCAACGCGGCCTCCCGCGAGTGCGGCCTCTCATACAGCCGCATGATCAACGGCCTGAAGAAGGCCGGCGTCGAGATCGATCGCAAGGTTCTGGCCGATATCGCCGTATTCGACAAGAACGGTTTTGCCGTATTGGCGGAAAAGGCAAAGGCCGGCCTGGCGGCATAAGCGTTTTCTCCTGTGTTACGGTCGGTGACAACTGCGCCGGCCGTCATGGAAAATCGCTTCGTGAAAAGGGGAAGGCCGGCGGCCTTCCCCTTTTTCGTTGGTGGATTCGATAGCGGATTCGGCCGCAAAAATTGACGGCCGTGGGCCGACCAATAAGGTGATTACCGTGCAGCAACAACTCCGACAGCAGGTGGAACAGGCGTGTCAGGCCATCGGGCAGGCGGCGGATTTGCCGGCCCTCGACCAAGTACGCGTCCTGTATCTCGGCAAGAAAGGACTATTGACCGAGCAGATGAAACAGCTTGGACAGCTGTCGCCTGAGGAGCGTCCCAAAGTCGGCGCACTGATCAACGACGCCAAAGGCGAAGTGCAGCAGGCGCTGGAGGCGCGCAAGGAGACCTTGCAGGCGGCGGCGTTGAGTGCGCAGTTGGCCGCTGAGGGGGTGGATGTCACACTCCCCGGTCGCGGGCAAGCGGCTGGCGGACTGCATCCGGTGACGCGCGTATTGAGCCGCATCGAGGGGCTGTTTCGCCAGCTCGGATTCACCATCGCCGAAGGCCCGGAGGTGGAAGACGATTTCCACAACTTCGAAGCCTTGAACATTCCCGAGACGCATCCGGCGCGTGCGATGCACGACACCTTCTATTTCGATGCCGGTCGGCTGCTGCGTACTCATACCTCGCCGGTGCAGATCCGCTCGATGCTGAATCAGCAACCGCCGTTGCGCATCATTGCGCCGGGACGGGTCTACCGCTGCGACTACGATCAAACCCACTCGCCGATGTTCCATCAGGTCGAAGGACTGCTGGTGGACGAGCAGGTGACCTTCGCCGATTTGAAGGGAATACTGGACGACTTCCTGCGCAACTTCTTCGAGGGCGACTTCAAGGTGCGCTTCCGGCCTTCCTATTTCCCCTTTACCGAGCCTTCGGCCGAGGTCGATGTGCAGTGCGTGATGTGCGGCGGCAGCGGTTGCCGCTCCTGCAAGCACACCGGCTGGCTCGAAGTGGGCGGCTGCGGCATGGTCCATCCGAATGTGTTCAAACACGTCGGTATCGACAGCGAGCGCTACACCGGATTCGCCTTCGGCATGGGCGTCGAACGCCTCGCCATGCTGCGCTACGGCGTCAATGATCTGCGCTTGTTCTTCGAGAACGATCTGCGCTTTTTGCAGCAGTTCCGCTGAGCTTTGCTTGCATCGGATAGCTGATACAGTCTGACAGGATTTGAACGATGAAATTCAGTGAACAGTGGTTGCGCGAATGGGTGAGCCCCGCAGTGGACAACGAGACGCTGTCGGCGCAGCTGACCATGGCCGGTCTCGAGGTCGATGCGGTGGAGCCGGTGGCGGAGGTATTTTCCGGCGTCGTCGTCGGTGAAGTGCTACAGGTGGAACCGCACCCCGACGCCGACAAGCTGCGCGTATGCCAGGTCAATGTGGGTCAACAGGAACCGCTGAACATCGTCTGCGGTGCGGCCAATGTTCGCGTCGGCATGCGTACCCCGACGGCGATTATCGGTGCGGTACTGCCGGGGAACTTCAAGATCAAGAAATCCAAGCTACGCGGTGTCGAGTCTTTCGGCATGCTGTGCTCCGCCAAGGAGTTGGGCTTGGCGGAGAGTTCCGGCGGGCTGATGGAATTGCCGGCCGATGCACCGGTCGGAACCGATCTGCGCGACTATATGCTGCTCGACGACGTGACCTTCGAGCTTGGGCTGACGCCCAATCGCGGCGACTGCCTGAGCATCGCCGGCGTGGCGCGCGAGGTGGGTGTGATCAACCGCTGTGCCGTGCAGGGGCCGGCCACTGCGGCGGTGAAGCCGAACTGTGACGACGTGTTCGCGGTGACCGTCGCCGCGCCGGCGGATTGTCCGCGCTATGTGGGGCGGGTCATTCGCGGCATCGATCCGCGGGCAACGACGCCGCTGTGGATGGTGGAGCGGCTGCGCCGCAGCGGCATCCGCAGTCTCAGCCCGGCGGTCGACATTACCAACTACGTCATGTTGGAGCTGGGCCAGCCGATGCATGCCTTCGATCTGGCCAAGCTGCGTGGCGGCATCGACGTGCGCCGCGCCCGCCAAGGCGAGACGCTGCAACTGCTGAACGGCAGCAGCGTCGAGTTGGATGGTGAAACGCTGGTGATCGCCGATGCCGACGGGCCGTTGGCCATGGCCGGCGTCATGGGCGGCGAGGCGAGCGCCGTGGGTGACGATACCGTCGACATCTTTCTTGAGAGCGCCTTTTTCACCCCCGAAGTCATCGCCGGCCGCGCCCGCCGCTACGGCCTTCACACCGATTCTTCGCATCGCTTTGAACGCGGTGTGTCACCGACCCTGCAAGGCGAGGCGATCGAGCGGGCGACAACGCTGTTCGTGCAGATTGCGGGCGGGGCCGCCGGGCCGCTGACAGAGGTATTGGCACAGGAATACCTGCCGCAGCGCAATGCCGTCACGTTGCGTGCGGCACGATTGCAGCGCGTGCTGGGCATGACGCTGCCGCGCGACGAGGTGACCGATATCCTCGACCGCCTCGGCCTGAATGCCGTGGAGGAGGCGGACGGCTGGCGGGTGACGGCACCGCCCTACCGCTTCGATATCGCCATCGAAGAGGATCTGATCGAAGAGGTGGCGCGCATCTACGGTTACGACCAACTGCCCAGTGTCAGCCCCACTGGCGCCTTGCGCATGGGGACGGCTCCGGAAGGCCGGCTGGAGGCGGATCGCCTGCGTGGGCTGCTGGTCGATCGCGGTTACCAGGAGGCGATCACCTATAGCTTTGTCGCACCGGAATTGCAGCAGTTATTGGATCCGCAGGCGGCGCCGCTGGCACTGGCCAATCCGATCTCCGCCGAAATGGCCGTGATGCGGACGACACTGTGGACCGGATTGGTGCAGGCCCTGGTCAATAACGTCAATCGGCAGCAGGAGCGGGTGCGGCTGTTCGAGACCGGCCTGCGGTTTGTGCCGGAGGCGGCGGAATTGCGCCAGGAACGTACCGTGGCGGGGTTGGTCTACGGTGCGGTCGTGCCGGAACAGTGGGGCGAAGCGCCGCGCAAGGCCGATTTTTTCGACGCCAAGGGGGATGTCGAGGCGTTGCTTGCGCTGGCCGGGGGGGTAGACAATGCCCGTATTGTAGCCGCCAGCCATCCGGCGCTGCACCCAGGGCAATCGGCGCGAGTCGAGCAGGGCGGTGAAACCGTCGGTTGGCTCGGGGCATTGCATCCTTCGGTGGCGGAGAAACTTGGACTGCCGACAGGGGTATTTCTGTTCGAATTATCGCTGCCGGCCCTGGAGCAGGGGCGCATACCTCGGTCCCATGAATTGTCGAAATTCCCGGTGATTCGTCGTGATATCGCGGTCGTTGTCGACCAATCGCTGCCGGTTGAACGTATTATGGCGATCGCGCGCGAAGCCGCACCCGAGGAATTGAGAGAGTTAAAGTTATTTGACTTATATATGGGCAAAGGTATTGATTCGGGTCGAAAAAGCGTTGCCTTAGGCTTGACCTTGCAGGCTAATTCGCGCACCCTTACAGACCACGAGGTGGATGCGGCCATAGCAAAGATAGTGTCGGCGCTCCGCGGTGAGTTCGGAGCAACCCTAAGAGACTGAGGCAGCGGAAAAATGGCGTTGACCAAAGCCGAGATAGCCGAGCGGCTATACGAGGAGCTTGGCCTTAACAAGCGTGAGGCCAAGGAACTCGTAGAGATGTTTTTCGAGGAGATCCGAGGCGCGCTGGAGCGCGGTGAACAGGTCAAGCTGTCCGGCTTCGGTAATTTCGATTTGCGCAGCAAGAAGCAACGTCCTGGGCGTAATCCCAAAACCGGCGAGGAGATCCCGATAACGGCCCGACGCGTTGTCACTTTCCGCCCCGGCCAGAAACTGAAGGCGAGGGTTGAGGCCTATGCTGGAACCCAGCAACAATAACGAACTGCCGGTCATTCCGGGGAAGCGCTATTTCACCATCGGTGAGGTGAGTGAGCTGTGCGACGTCAAGCCGCACGTCCTGCGCTATTGGGAGCAGGAGTTTCCGCAGCTGAAGCCTGTCAAACGGCGCGGCAACCGGCGTTATTACCAGCGTCACGACGTCATCATGATTCGGCAGATCCGCAGCCTGCTTTATGAACAGGGATTTACCATCGGCGGTGCACGGCAGCGGCTGGAGCACGACGACGGGCAGGAGCGGAACAGCGGTACCCTCGATGCACAGCTTATCCATCAATTGCGCGGCGAACTGGAAGAAATTTTGCTGATCCTCAGACCCTAGTTGCGTTCGCGATTGTTCCTATCGGCGGCACTCTGGTGTATTATCTCGCCTCCCGTTCGGCGGGCTTCAGAGATTAATTTTAAAACGACTTACCAATCGGGGCGTAGCGCAGCCTGGTAGCGCACTTGCATGGGGTGCAAGTGGTCGGAGGTTCAAATCCTCTCGCCCCGACCAATTCCAGCCATTTTCCGTGTGTTTGCCGCTGTGGCCGCCAGTTTTCGCGGGCTCCATCGGCAGTCAGGCCAACCCGGTAATCCACTCGTATTTATCCGTAAATCCTTTTACTATATATCCCGTCCAGACGCGCGTAATCGTGGTGAACGATGCGATGACGGCCGGCGATGAAATACAGGAAGGGCGCAGCGGGATCGCGCCAGTGGATTTAGGCAGGGACGTCATGCAGCTTCAATACGAAAATCTTCACGCGACCGCGTTGGAGCATCTGTTCCGGCGCCGAGTCGGCGCGCTTTCCGACGAATTATCCAGTGCCGAACTTCTTGCACGCAGCGAGCAACGCCTGCGTGTTCATCTCTATGTGCTGACCCATGTAAATGGCGATACCGCGATGCCGGAGACGGCGTCCGATGCTTTCAGGCATGTGGCGGGCAATATCTTGCGGGAATCCAAGGATATCTATCCCGACGCCCTCGCCATGGTCGCCGCGGGTGGCGAATTGGCCGTCGGTGCATTCGAAGCGGTGGCTTTGCTGCCTCCGTCGTCAGGCGATGAGGTGTTGTTGGAACTGTTTCGGCAGCACGCGGAGTTCCGTGCGCCGTTGTTTGATATCTGGCATCGCAGTAGCACCGATATCCCCGACAGCGTACTGAACCGTTCCGGCCTGCAGCACGAGGATGCCGTGCTTCAAGCTGCAGCGATGCGTTATGCCGCCGACAGGCCGCGCACTGGTATTGACGTCTTTCGCCCGTACTATGCCGGCGGAAGCGCGCCGGCGGCGACGGTTGCAGCGGCTTTGTGGGGTGGCTTGCGCCGTAATGACGACGGGGCATCGAGAATATTGGGCCGCATTTTGGAGGGCTCGGCATCCGGCGACGATAGCAACGCGATATTGCGGCTTATGGCGCTGACCGGCAAGAGAGAGTACCTGTCGGTGTTGCGAGAGCACGCGCGTCTACATCCGGCGGACGGGTTGATGTTGTTGGCGCTTATTG
>CAYQWR010000159.1:0-6639 GCA_964421235.1 uncultured Thiohalomonas sp.
TGGAACCGAGGCTGCCGCCGATCATCATGGCGATGATCACCACCAGCTTGCTGCCTGCGTCCAGGTGGGCCACGTCGAGACTGGAAAAACCGGTGGTGGTCTGCGCCGAGACACCGAGCAGGACACCCTGCGACAACGCCTGATGCCACGGCATGCCGTCGCGCTCCAGCAACAACGCCAGCATCACACTCACCAGCACCATCATGACCACCAGCGTGCGCAGCTCCGCATCACGCACAAATCCGCGGATACCGCGGTTGAACAGCGTCGAGTAGAGCGGCAGCGCCACCGCGCCCGCCACCGCCACCAACGTGATCGCCATTTGAGCCCGCAGCGGCAAGGCCGCCAGACTGGCGTTGAAGGTGGAGAATCCGCCGGTGGAGACGGCGGCCAATACGTGGGTCACGGCATTGAACAGCCCGATATGCATACTCACGACCAGCGCCAGGCCGGCGACGGTCAGCGTCAGGTAGACCACCAGCATGCGCCGCGCATAGGCGCGTGCGGTGGTGGCGAGATTGTCGCTGCCGCTCTCCGGATCGATCAGGCGGCGCGACGCCATGTGATGCCCCACCAGCAGCGCCACCGTCAGCACCACGATGCCGAGACCGCCGTACCACTGCATCCAGGCGCGGGTGAAAAGAAACGCCGGCGACTTGTCCTGCACCGTCGCCAGGGTCGACAGCCCGGTGGTGGTGACCCCGGAAATCGCCTCGAACAGCGCATCGATAAAATGGAGGCCCGCCGCCATCAGCGGATAACTCATGAGCAGCGCCGCCAACAGGAAGGCCAGCACGGTGATCGCCAGCGCCTCGTTGATCTGCACCCGCGCCGGTGTCGGAAAGCGCGAAGATAGCGCACCGCCCACCAGCAACAGCGCGATCACCTCGACCAGACGCAGGGCAAAACGGTAGTCCTGATACCACAGCGCCACCGCCAGCGGCACGGCCGTCAGCGCAGCCAGCACGATGGCGAGCTGTCCCAGATATTTCAGCACCACCCGCAAGCGAACCGCGTAAGCGAGGGCAACGAGGGTATCGTCGGTGGCCAAGGCCGTTTTCCTTGTCGTTGTTCGATTCATTCTAGCGGAGCATGAGCGCCGGAACAGCCGAAGTTGGAAAAGCGGCACAACAGCCGATATGATGAGGTGAGCAGCCCCATAAAAAGAACCCCACGGCATGAAGGCATTGCAGCTCAGCGGAGACACCTTGGACTACTGGGTCGCCAAGGCCCGTGGCATCCCTGTGTTGCGCCGGGACGGAGAGCTGTTCTACACCCCCGGCCACAACCTGCAGCCGCGCAAGTGGAACCCGACCCGCTACTGGTCGCAGGGCGGTCCCATCATCGAAGAGCAGAAGATCGACCTCAACTGGGACACCGAAGGCACCCTGGAGTGGTCGGCCTCCATCGACCCCGACATCCTGGCCCACGGCGGCGCCGTGCTGGAGGCCGCCATGCGCGCCTACGTCGCCTCCATCTTCGGCGACGACGAACTGCCGGACGAAGAATTGTAGGATCAATAATTCGCCTTGGGCGATTCCCCCGGAAACCGGCGCGCACGCACTCCCGTGGCATAATGGACAAAGTATCTTCCGCCCAACAGTGAGCCGAGCACCGTGACCGAACTGACCATCACCCGCCCCGACGACTGGCACCTGCACCTGCGCGACGGCGCCGGTCTGGCGGCGGTGCTGCCCCACAGCGCACGGCGCTTCGCCCGCGCCGTCGTCATGCCCAACCTGAAGCCGCCGGTGACCACCACCGCCCTGGCGCTGGCCTATCGCGACCGTATCGTCGCCGCGCTGCCGACAGGCGCCGATTTCACGCCGCTGATGACGCTGTATCTGACCAACAACACCGCCCCCGAAGAGATCCAGGCGGCGCGCGACAGCGGCGTGGTGTTCGCGGTAAAGCTCTATCCCGCCGGCGCCACCACCAATTCGGATTCCGGCGTCACCGATCTGCGCCACTGCGAACCGGCGCTGCGGACGATGGCGCAACTGGGGTTGCCGCTGCTGGTGCACGGCGAGGTGACCGACGCCGAGGTCGACATCTTCGATCGCGAGCGGGTGTTTCTGGAGCGGGTGCTGGCACCGCTGCTGGAGCGCATCCCCGAACTGCGGCTGGTGGTGGAGCACATCACCACCGCCGAGGCGGCGCGCTTCGTGCTCGGCGCCGGCCCCAACGTCGGCGCCACCATCACGCCGCAGCACCTGCTGCTCAACCGCAACGCCATGCTGGCCGGCGGCATCCGTCCGCACCACTACTGCCTGCCGGTGCTCAAGCGCGAAAGCCATCGCGAAGCGCTGGTGGAGATGGCCGTCTCCGGCAATCCCAAGTTCTTCCTCGGCACCGACAGCGCGCCCCACAGCCGCACGCTGAAGGAGTGCGCCTGCGGCTGCGCCGGCATCTACAGCGCCCATGCCGCCATCGAGCTCTACGCCGAGGCCTTCGAACGGGCCGGTGCGCTGGACAAACTGGAGGGATTCGCCAGCTTCCACGGCGCCGACTTCTACGGCCTGCCGCGCAACGAAACCACCATCACACTGAAAAAAGAGAGCTGGAGCGTCCCCGCCAATTATCCCTTCGGCGAAGATGTCGTCGTACCGATGCGCGCCGGCGAGAGCGTCGGCTGGACATTACGGGATTAAGACAAAAAAAGCTGATAACCACGGGGGACATTTATGCCCTTTGGGTACGCGGCACACAGGGAAATCCAATGCCAAGACAATGATGATGCCAGAACGGCGACTGACAGCTAATCAGCCTTTATTTCCCCGTGCTCCCCGTGTCCCCCGTGGTTCAAATGTTTTCCCAACCCCGCCAAGGTCGCGCCGCCGCGCCGAATTCTGTATCCTGCGCAACCATGACGATGTCCGAACGCACCCCAGCTATTGCCAGACGCTTCCGCGGTTTTCTGCCGGTGGTGGTTGACGTAGAAACAGCAGGCTTCAACTCCCAAACCGACGCGCTGCTGGAGATTGCGGCGGTCACCCTGCGCATGGACGACTCGGGCCTGATCTTTCCGCACGAGACCCATCATGCCCACGTCGAGCCCTTCCCCGGCGCCAATCTCGATCAACGTGCCCTCGACTTCATCGGCATCGACCCGTTCCATCCGCTGCGCCTGGCGCTGTCGGAGAAGGAGGCGATGGAGAAGGTGTTCACGCCGGTGCGGGAGGAGGTGCGTGCGCGTGAGTGCACCCGCGCCATCCTGGTGGGCCACAATCCCACCTTCGACCTGAGCTTCGTCAAGGCCGCCGCCGAACGGGTGAAGATCAAGAAAAACCCGTTCCACGCCTTCAGCACCTTCGACACCGCCACCCTGGCCGGCCTTGCCTACGGCCAGACCGTGCTGGCGCGGGCGGTACAGGCGGCGGGCATCCAGTGGGACGCCTCGCAGGCCCACTCCGCCGTCTACGATGCGGAGCGCACCGCCGAACTGTTCTGCGCCATCGTCAACCGCTGGCGCCAGCTCGAATTCGGCGGGTCTTCGTAAAAGACTGTTAACCACGGGGAACATTTATGCCCTTTGGGTACGGGGGACGCGGGGTTATCAGTGCTGCAAGGTGCTGTGGCCGCACTTAGCGTTTGTATTCCCCGTGTCCCCCGTGTCCCCCGTGGTTCAATCTTCTTAATCGTCGTCGTCCTCCCAACCGCCGCGCACGCCGGGGATGCGCACGCCGTGTTCGCTGAAATCGCCCTTGGCGGCATCCACGTGGCAGGCGGCGCAGTTGCTGAGGCTGCGCACCTGCGGATTGCCGCCGATGTAGCGGGCCGGGATCTCGTCGTGCTTGCCCTGGATGTAGGGCACTTCACTGATGCGCAGCGGCGTGGCATCGGCCGGTATCGAACGGACGATGCGCTGCGAGCGACGGTAGTCCGAATTATCGGCGGCATTGACCGCCAGATATTCGGTCAGCGCCTGCCGGGTCGCCGCCGCCATGCTGGCGTCGTCGCCGAAGTGGTTGGAGAGATCCCCCATCAGCTTGTGCCACGACCGGGCCGGCAGCAGTCCCGGCGGATAGGCCATGTGGCAGGCGCCGCACTCGGACAGATACTGCTTGTTGTTCACCGGGGCCACACCGCGTCCACCCCACCCTTCGGCCATCGCCGCGCCGCTCAGCGCCATGCCGACGGTCAAACCCAACCATGCTCGTTTCATCGTTCACCTCCGATGCGCCGCGTTAGAGCGTGCGCAGATACGCCAGAATGTCGCCCTGTTCCTGCGCCGTGCACTGACGGCCGAAGGTCCAGTGGCAGTTACGCTTGAGCCACTTCTGCATCTTCGCCACGTCGGTCAGCCGCTGCGGATTCACCGAGGGCGCCATCGGCTCGATGACCTTGCCGGTAGTGACGTGGCGGCCGCTCTTGGTCAGGTCGGTCCCGTGACAGCTGGCGCAGCTGCGCGGCTTACCGGCGTGGGCCGATTGGCTATGCCACAGCGTGTCGCCGGCGGCGGCGCTGAACGGCCCGGCGCCCTGCGCCCGCAGTTGCGCCTGTAGATCGTCCACGGCCGCCGCCTGCACCTGTGTCGCCAGGGCCAGCAGCAGGCCACTCAATACCGCGATGCTCGTCTTTCTCATGGTCTTCCTCCTTTCATCACAATTTCGCGTTTACGGCGCCGGCGGGATGGCCATCGCCGCATCGTTGAAGGTTCCCGCCTGCGCATCACGATGGCAGGCGGCGCAATTCGCCTTGCTGCGCACATTGGGCCGGCGCCATACCGCGGCGGCGATCTCCCGGTGCTTGGCGCGCCAGTACGGCGTATCGGTGATGCGCAGCGGCGCGGCATCGGGCGCCAGCGAATGGCCGATGCGCCACGCCGCCTCGTCGGCGCCCCGCTCCGCCGCATTGGCCGCGGCGAATCGGCGCAGATGCGCCACCGTCGCGTCGGCCAGTGCCAGGTCCTCACCGAAGTGGTCGGCCTGGCCGTCGAACATCCGCTGCCACGAACGGGCCGGCAGCAGCGACGGATGGAACGCCAGGTGACAGGCGCTGCATTCCTCCCGCCACGTCGCATCCTGCGGCAGCGCCGGGCCGGTGAACGGCCGATAGGGGTGTTCGCTGTCCTGGGTGTAAGCCGGGCGGAAATAGAGGACGGCGGCCGCGATCAGCAGCAGCGGCAGCGCCAGCCCGATCAGCCTGTGCGGCGGCGTCGGCGGTACGCCGCCGCGCCGCGGTTTGCGGCCGTGGACCATGGCGCCGACCAGATTCTCCCGATGCAGCCAGCTCTCCACCGCGACTCCGGTGACGTGCACCGCCACCAGCGCCACCATCGCCCAGGCCAGCACCTCGTGCAGTTCGTGCAGGCCGACGCCGGTGCCGACGGCGGCCCAGCCGGCGATGAGCCCCTGCTGCTCCTCGGCCCCCTGCACCGCGATGCCGCTGAGGCCGATGGCCGCCAGCAGCCCCAGCATCAGGAAGACGGCCCAGGCGCCTGCCGGGTTGTGGCCCACGTAGTGGTGCGGGCGGTCGTTGCGCAGCGCCCGCAGATAAGCGGCGACCACGCGCGGGCCAAAGGTGAAGGCGCGGAAACGGGCATAGTGGCCGCCGACGAAGCCCCACAGCAGGCGAAACAGCAGCAGCCCCACCAGCGCATAACCGGCAAAGACGTGCAGGTCCAGCCACCGGTCGGAACCGGCGGTCACCATGGCGACGACGAATACCGTCGCCAGGGACCAGTGGAAGCTGCGGGTGGGCAGGTCCCACACCCGCAGCTGTTCGCGCGTGTTCGCCATGGCCGATTACAGGTCTTTGGTCTTGTAACCGGTGACCATCGCCCGCGGCAGGTTCTCGCGGTGCAGCAGGCTGCTGACGGCGACGCCGACGACGTGGAAGATCACCAGCGCCAGGGTGAAGTTGGCGAAGAACTCGTGGACCTCCTTGATGGCGTGGGCGGTCGCCTTGGTGCTGCCGGCCATCATCTGGGCCAACGGACCCGCCGCGTGCTCGCCGGCGCCGTAGACCAGCATGCCGGTGAAGGTGGTGAGCGCCAGGGCCACCAGCAGCGCCACGACCATCACGCCGCCGGCCGGATTGTGGCCGAGATAGCGCCTGGCGCGCAGCTTGACCAGATCCTTCAGGTAGACGATGACATCGGCCGGTCGGCGCACGAAATCGCTGAAGCGCGCATGGCGCGTGCCGATCACGCCCCACACCAGGCGGAAGGCGACCAGCCCGGCGACCACATAGCCGGCCTTGGTGTGCAGCCACACCAGGTCGTCCTCGGTGAAATAGGCGGTGAAAAAGGCGATGACCAGGGTCCAGTGAAACACGCGGACCAGCGGGTCCCAGACCTTGACGGTATCGATGCTCTGCATGGCGCAGTCCTCCTCATGTTTGCGGTTGAGGAGAACCTTAAGAGGTGAAGCTGAATCCCACCTTAACGATAGGGGAAAACGACGACGCCGGCGGCCCGTGAAGGCCGCCGGCGTCGTCGGGAGGGAGAATATTCAGTCGCTTACTGTGCTTCGGCGCCGGCCGCAGCCTCCTGCGCCATCTTCTGCAACTCACCCTTCTGATACAGCTCCAGGGTGATGTCGCAGCCGCCGACCAGCTCGCCGTTGATGTAGACCTGGGGGAAGGTCGGCCAGTTGGCGAAGCGCGGCAGATTCTCGAAGATCTCCGGATCAGCCA
>CAYQWR010000160.1:0-6616 GCA_964421235.1 uncultured Thiohalomonas sp.
ATCCTGCTCAGCTTCCGCAACACCGGCGAGATCTACATCATCGACCACGGCACCACCACCGCCCAGGCGGCGGGCCACAGCGGCGGCCGCTACGGCCACGGCGGCGACTTTCTCTACCGCTGGGGCAACCCGGCCAACTACGGCGCCGGCACCCGCCGCGACCAGACCCTGTTCGGCCAGCACGACGCCGGCTGGATTCCGGCGGGACTGCCGGGCGCCGGTCACCTCCTGGTGTTCAACAACAATGCCGGCCGGCCCGACCATCGCTTCTACTCCAATGTGCTGGAACTGGCGCCGCCGCTGGAGGCGTCGGGCCGCTACCGCCGCAGCGCCGCCGGCGCATTTGCGCCGGCCACGGTGGAGTGGAAGTACCAGGCGGCCGACCCCGAGGCCTTCTACTCGTCGCACCTGGGCAGCGCCCAGCGCCTGCCCGACGGCAACACCCTGATCGATTCCGGCGTCGCCGGCATCGTGTTCGAGGTCACGCCGGACGACCGGCTGGTGTGGGAATACCAAAACCCCTACGGCCTAGGGCGCCGGCACAGCCTGTTCGACGCCTTCCGTTACGACCTGGGCCGCCGGCCGGGGCAGCGCGCCTGAGTTAACAAAAGATTTACGTCCCGGCAGGTATAGGTCACTCTCTGTCATGATGGATTGTTCATAGGCGAAACAACGTCAGATAAAAATTGGGGTGCGCTGCGCACGCTGTCGTCGCGCTTGGTCGGGGCGCGGCAACCGGACAACGACGACCACATCCAACATTACAGCAGGGCAATGACAACGCCAGCGATACCCGCCGAAGGACAGGCAAACGAAGGGGAGAGCGCGATCTATCGGCCGGTACCGCTGCGCACCTTTCGCCGCGACAGCCGGCCGCTTCCCCGCGCCGTATTGGTTGCCGCCTGGTTGGCGACGCTGCTCCTCAGCGTCGGGCTGGGGCTCGCCTCCATTCTCTTCAAATGGTCCGGACTGCCCTTGCACTTCGGCGGGCTCGACCTGCACGTCACCGTCTATCCGCCCCTCGTCTTCTGCGCGCTGTGGACGCTGTGGTTCGGCTTTTGGTGGGGTTTCCTGCCGGCCTATCTGGCGACCCTGACGCTGGCGCTCTATTCGGGCATGCCGCCGGGATGGTCGCTGCTGTTCGCCTTCGCCGATCCCCTGGCCCTCGCGGTATTCGCCATCGCCTACCGCGCGATCCCCATTCGTTACGACCTGCGCTCCCTCAACTCCGCAATATTCTTCGTGATGATCGCCTTCGTCGGCGGCGTCTTCGGCTCCACCGGCTCGTTCATCTGGACCCACACCAATGCCCTCGGCGAGCATCAGCTGCTGCCGATCTGGCAGGGCTGGTGGTTGGGCGCGTTCCTGCAAAACCTGTTTCTGGTGGCGCCGCTGCTGTTCCTGTTCACGCCGGCGGTGACGCGTTGGCGCGATCGCCATCTGTCCACCCTCGGCCTCCGGCTGCACCCCGCCCGCGCCATGCTGCTGGCCGGCACCACCATCGTCGGCGGCGTGCTGATCTATCTCCACTTCACCGTCACCCTCGCCGGCTACCAGGTCACCGAGGCGCTGCAACACGGCGACAGCGCGGCGTGGCACCATGCCGCACGGGTGATGGCCGAGTCGACCTCATCGCTGTACCGCATCGTGGTGATCCTGATCCTGTTCATCGCCTTTTTCGGCGGCCAGCTGTTCAGCTACTGGACCGCCTCGTTGCGCCGTTCGGCGCGCGAACTGGCCGGCAGCAATGCGCGGCTGCAGCGCGAAGTGGAACAGCGTCGGCGCACCGAACAGGAGTTGCAGGGCTATACCGAGCAACTGGAACTGGCCAATTCCTGCAAGGATCGGCTGTTCTCCGTGGTGGCCCACGATCTGCGTAGCCCGCTCAGCGCGGCGGTGGCGCTGTTGCAGCTGACCCAGGAGCAGGTCCAGACACTGGACGACCCGGAGCTCACGGAGCACTTCGATCTGTTGCAGGGTTCGATGGAACAGCTGTTGCGGCTGTTGGAAAATCTGCTGCAATGGTCGCGCCTGCAACAGGGCCACTGGCGCAGTCAACCGCTGCCCCTCGCGCTGGCCGACGCCGCCGACACGGCCGCCGAGACGGTTGCCCTGCGGGCCGCACAGAAGGAGGTATCGCTCGTCATGGCGATCACCCCGGCACTGCGGGTCCATGCCGACCTCGACATGCTGCAGGTGGTACTGCGCAATCTCTATTCCAACGCGGTGAAGTTCACGCCGGCGGGCGGCCAGGTGACGACGACAGCGCGCTCCGCCGGCACCGGCGTGGAGCTCACCGTACGCGACGCCGGCGTCGGCATGACCCGGGAGGCCGTTGAGCGCCTGTTCGACACCGGCCAGATCCACAGCGCCCCGGGGACTGCCGGTGAACAGGGCACGGGCCTCGGGCTGGTGCTGTGCAAGGAGCTGCTGGCGCAACAGGGCGGCACCATTCGTATCGAAAGCCGCCCCGGCAGCGGCACCGCTGTCCATATCATTCTGCCGGCCCCCGCCTGAACCCACCCCGCACAGGGAAGGAGCATAACGATGAGGAACCATCCACTGAGAGTACTGGCCCTGCTGGCCACCCTTTGCCTGTTGCCGGGCTACAGCTACGCCGATAGCGCCAAGACCGGCGTCTACCAGGCCACGATACCGCTCGGCAGCGCCGCCGACCTCACCCGGCTCTACAGCTACCCCAACAAACCCGGCGCACCGGCCACGCTCGGCGACACCATCGCCCACTACACCACCCAGAGCGCGCAGCGCGACGGGCTGCCCCAACTTACGGTCAAGGTGCAGGCCACCGGCGGCCGCTATAGCGCCGAGGTAAAGAGCTCCTCCTACCGGGTGCTCGATTATGCCCGGCGCCTGCCGGCGTTCCTGGCCATCGGCACACAGGCGGTGGCGGCCACGGCGCAGATCAAACAGGACGGCAAATGGAACGCCGGGCAGTGGCGCATGTTCCTGCCGCTGGGCCTGGCGCTGGTCGACCAGCGCTCGGTCCAGCTGCTGCACTTCCCGCCCGACTACTCGCTGCCGGACCAGAACTATCTCGGCTCCAAAACCAGCCGGCGCTGGGAATCGCTGTTGGAGGAGAACGGCGTACCGCCGTCGCAGGTGACGCGCTACGAGGCCATCGTCGATATCGCCCCCATCGCCGCGCCCGCCGATGCCGGCAACAGCCTGGAGGCCACCTATCCCTACTCCGCCCCGTACGCGCGCAACCTGCTGGAGTTCCTTACCCACCGCCGGCAGGGCGCGGCGCGGCCGGTGGTCGCCTACGGCTATCCCGTGCGCAAATGGGTCGACGAGCAGTACCACCTGTCGCTGAAGGTGCTCGGCACCGGCACCCTCAAGCTGGCCGACGGCGTCAGCGCACCCGTCATCGGCGCCAACCATCCCAGCTTCATCTGGTACGTGAAGGACCAGGGCTTCGCCGCCGCCGAACAGGTGATGTACCAGGACCTGGCCGCGGCCTGCTGGCAGATGAAGATGGGCGAAAACCCCGACGCCGACCCGGCGCAGACGGTCAAGCGCTGCGGTGACGGCTGGCACACCCGCCCCACCCAGGTCTGCGAACTCACCTGGGAACAGGCCTTCGACAAGACCCCGCAACAGGCACAAAAGCTGTGCGGCGACCATGCACGTCGTCGGCGCACGCCGACGGTCGACCTGGAACGACTGGAACGGCAATACCGGCCTCGTTAGCGCCTGCCGCAAAGAGTACAAGGCACAGGACCACGGGGAATACCTCAACGGGTCTGCCGATAACGTCGGCCGATGGCGCGGAGGGTTCCCCGTGTTCCCTGTGTATCCCGTGGTCAGCGTCTTTCGACTTCGAGTAGCGAGAGAACGCGTGATGCAGCGCCGGCTGGCATTGGCGCAACATGCGGCTAAGTCTGTCTTAAGTCATCGCCCCCTACCTTAGCCGCAACGCTCGCGGATGGCGGCAACAACCGCCATGCCGCCCACATCGTGGAATGCCGCCGTCATGAAATCCCGTCTCTGGCTCATAGCATTACTCAGCACCGCCGTCGCCGGCTGCGCCAGCTACCGGCCGCAGCCGCTCGATACCACGGTCGCGCTGCCGACCGCCGTGCGCCTCACCGTCGACCCGGCACAGCTGCCGCTGCCGCAGTTGCGCCGCCACCGCTTCGACCCGAGCAACGGCCTCGACGGCGACGAGGTGGCGATGCTGGCGGTGGCCGACAGCCCGCTGCTGCAAGTGGCGCGCGACAGCGCGGGCGAGCGCCGCGCCCAGGCCTTCGCCGCCGGCCTGCTGCCGGACCCGCAGCTCAGCGGCGGCAACGACTATCCGACCAAGAGCGCCGGCACCACCACCGCCTACAACCTCGGCGCCTCCTTCGACCTCGGCGCCCTGTGGCAGCACGGCGCGGCCCAGCAGGCGGCAAGCCACGCGGTGCGCAGCGCCGACCTGGAACTGCTGTGGCAACAGTGGCAGGTGGCGAGCCGGGCGCGGCTGCTGTGCAGCCGCATCGTCACCCTGGAACGGGCGCACGCCCTGCTGGCCGGGGAACAACAGCTGTTCGCCGCGCGCCAGGCCCATGTCCAGGCGGCCTTCGCCGTGGGCAATCTCACCGCCGCGACGGCGGACGACGACCTGCTGGCGCTGCAAGGAGTGCAGCAGCGCCTGGGTGATCTCGAGCGTCGCATCCTGCATCAGCGCCAGGCGCTCAACGCCCTGCTGGGGCTCGACCCGGAGGTGAAGCTGAAGCTGGTGGCCGAACCCCTGCCGCCGCTGCCCACCGCCGAGGTGCAGCAGGAGCTGAAACAGCTGGCACAGCGCCGCGCCGACCTGCTCGCCCTGCAACAGGGCTACGCCGCGCAGGAGGCGCGGGTGCGCCAGGCGGTGCTGGCCCAGTTTCCGCTCATCGGCATCGGCTTCAACCGCGCCCGCGACACCGGCGGCATCGTCACCAACGGCTTCGCCCTGACCCTCAACCTGCCGCTGTGGAACCGCAGCCAGGGAGAGATCGCCCTGCAACGCGCCACCCGCCAACGGCTGCGCGACGAATTCCACCAGCGCCTCACCGGCGCCTACGCCCAGGTACGGCAACTACTGGACGACGGTGCCCTGGTGACGCGGCAACTGCGGCAGGTCACTACCGCCGCCACGGCCTCCGAGCAGACCGCGCAGGCCGCACAGGTCGCCTACGCCGCCGGCAATCTCGATGAAAACAACTATCTGCAACTGGTCGCCGCCGCCACCGGCAAACAACTCGAAACACTGACACTGCATCAGGCCCTCACCGAACAGCGCATCGGCCTGGCGCTGGCCCTGGGCAGCGCCGCCCCGCTCGACGGCACCACCGGCAGGAAACAGTAATGATCCATCTTCGCACCCCCCTCACGGCGGCGTTGCTCGCCCTCACCGCCGTCATCAACGGCTGGACGCCCGCCTATGCGGACGATGGCGCCGCGGTCGGTATCCGGGCTCATCTGATTCCGCTGCGCAAGGGGAGCCTGCCCCTCTCGGTGACGACCTACGGCAGGGTGGCGCCACCCCACAATGCGCGGGAAACGCTCCCGGCGCCCGTCACCGTACGTGTGGGTCGCGTCGAAGTGCGGGAAGGCGAGCGGGTTGCCAAGGGCGCGCCACTGGTGACGCTGCTGCCGAGCCCGGAAACGCGCCTGGCCTACCGGCAGGCTGAAACGGCGCTCACGGTCGCCCGGCGTCTCCTGGCACGCAGCCGGCAGCTGGCCGCCAGTCATCTTGAAACGGCAGCCCAGCTCGCGCGGGACGAGAAGACGGAAACCGACGCGCAGGCGACCCTGGAGACGTTGCGAGCGGAGGGCGCCAATGGCCCCAATACACTGCGGGCGCCGTTCGATGCCGTCGTCATGCAGATCGCCGCCAGTTCCGGTTCGTTCGTCGTCCAGGGTGCGCCGGTGATCACGCTTGCCCGTCCGGCAGCGTTGGTATTCAAGACCGGCGTGGTACCCGCCGAGGCCGCGCAAATCAACAAGGGCGACGCGGCCACCATTACGCCGTTCAGCGGCAGCGGGACCTTCCACGGCAAGGTCGTCCTGCGCGGGTCCGTCGTCTCGACCGCGAGCGGCCTCGTTCCCATCGAGATTTCGCTGCCGGGCAGCTCCCTGCTCGCCGGCCAGATGGGCAAGGTGGTGATCGATACCGGCCTCAAGCAGGGGGTTATCGTTCCCCACCAGGCCGTTCTGCTCGACACCAGCGGGCAGACCTACATCGTGCAGTCGATTCACGACGTGGCCCGGCAGGTCCCGGTGACCGTGATTACCTCGAAGGGTGATCAGGACCTGGTCGAAGGCAATCTGGTCGAGGGCGCACCGGTGGTGGGTACGGGCAACTATCAGCTCGATAACGGCACGAAGATCCAGGCGGACGATGCGAGCAGCGAAGCATCGGGCGGGCAGGGCGGCCGATGAACTTCGTCGACAGGCTTGAGCGCCACCGCCGCGCGCTCCTGTTCATTGCCTTTGCGGCGACCCTGGCGGGGGTGATGGCGGCGATCAACCTCCCGATTCAGCTCTTCCCCACCGTCAGCTTCCCGCGCATCCGGGTCGAGATCGGCAGCGGCGAGATGCCGGCCAACACGATGCTCATCAAGGTGACCGA
>CAYQWR010000161.1:0-6603 GCA_964421235.1 uncultured Thiohalomonas sp.
CATTGCGCCATTGGCGGGGGAGCGGGGATCCTCGGCCATTTGGAGATCGCCGACGGTGTCACCGTCACTGCCATGTCGCTGGTCACCAAATCGATTCGCGAAGGCGGCGTCTATTCTTCGGGAACGCCGTTGCAACCGAGCGACAACTGGCACAAGAGCGCCGTCCGCTTTAAACAACTCGACGAGATGGCGCGCAGATTAAAACAAATCGAAAAAGAGTTGGCAGAACTTAAAAAGAAAGGGTAGCACCTTGAATACGATGGACATCTACGAGATTCTCGATCACCTTCCGCACCGTTTTCCGTTTTTGCTCGTTGATCGGGTGCTCGACTACAAGCCGGGCGAATACCTCGTCGCCGTGAAGAACGTATCGGTCAACGAACCGTTTTTTCCGGGACATTTTCCGCAGCGTCCCGTTTTTCCCGGCGTGTTGATCATGGAGGCGCTGGCCCAGGCGACCGGCCTGCTGGCGTTCAAGACCCAGGGCAAGAAGCCGGATGGTACTTCGCTCTACTATTTCGCCGGCATCGACAACTGCCGTTTCAAACGGCCGGTCCAGCCGGGCGATCAGCTGATTCTCGAAGTGAAACTACTGGCGACCAAGCGCAGCATCTGGAAATTTTCTGCGGAGGCCAAAGTGGACGGCAAGGTGGTGGCAAGCGCCGAGCTGATGTGTGCGGAGCAGGAATCCGCATGAGCGTTCATCCCACAGCGATTGTCGATCCTCAGGCGAAATTGGGAACCGATGTCACCATCGGCCCCTATTCGATAATCGGTGCCGACGTCGAAATAGGTGACAATACCTGGATCGGCCCGCATGTCGTGATCAATGGCCCGACCAAAATCGGCAACAACAACAAGGTCTACCAGTTCGCTTCGCTGGGCGAGGCGCCGCAGGACAAGAAGTATGACGGCGAGCCGACCCGTCTGGAGATCGGCGACCGTAACATCATCCGTGAATGTGTCACCATCCACCGCGGTACGATACAGGACCAGGGGGTCACCCGCGTCGGTAACGACGGTCTGTTCTTGGCGTATTGTCACATCGCCCACGACTGCCATGTCGGCAACAACGTCATCTTTTCCAACAACGCCTCGCTCGCCGGCCATGTACACGTGGGCGACTATGCGATCCTCGGCGGTTTCACCCTGGTGCACCAGTTCTGTGTTATCGGCGCCCATGCATTCACTGGCATGGGCAGTGGCATCGGCAAGGATGTGCCGCCGTTTTTGATAGTGTCCGGCAATCCGGCGCAGGCCCACGGACTCAATGCGGAAGGCCTGAAACGTCGTGGTTTCGACAAAGCGCGGCTGGCGCAGCTGCGCAAGGCCTACAAGATCCTGTTCCGTTCCGGTCTGACACTGGAGCAGGCGAAGGAGGAACTCGGGCGCATGCCGGACGCGACCGACGATGTCCGTCAATTTGCCCAGTTCCTGGAGATCCAAACGCGTGGCATCGTCCGCTGAGGCGGCCGACGGCGCCGATCTCTCACGCCCTCTGCGTATCGGCATCGTTGCCGGCGAGGCTTCCGGCGATATTCTCGGCGCAGGGCTGATTGCCGCTCTGCGCACCCGTTTCCCCGACGCGATATTTGAAGGTATCGCCGGTCCGCTGATGCAGGCAGCCGGTTGCCGCTCGCTGTTTCCGCTGGAAAAACTCTCGGTAATGGGTCTGGTGGAGGTGCTGCGGCACCTGCCGGAACTATTGGCGATCAGGCGCGACCTGATCGGTCATTTCCGCGACAACCCGCCCGATGTCTTCATCGGTGTCGACGCGCCCGATTTCAATTTCGGAGTGGAGCGCGCGCTGCGCCGCGCCGATATCCCGACCGTCCATTACGTCAGCCCGTCGGTGTGGGCGTGGCGGCAATACCGGGTGCGCAAGATCGCCCGCAGCACCGACCTGATGCTGACGCTGTTTCCCTTCGAGACCGAGTTCTATGCCCGGCACGGGGTGCGTGCCGAGTTCGTCGGCCATCCGCTGGCGGAGATGATTGCCGATGAAGTCGACCCGGTAGCGGCGCGGCAGGGATTGGGTCTGCCGCCGGAGCGGCCGCTGGTGGCCCTGCTGCCGGGCAGTCGCCGCAGCGAGGTGGAGCGATTGATCGAGCCGTTCCTGGGGGCTGCCGACTGGTGCCGGCAGCGCCGGCCCGAACTTCAGTTCGTCATCCCTGCGGCCAATCCGCGGGTGCGGCGCATCATCGATGCGAAACTGAACCTATTGCCGGCGGGATTCCCGCTCACCGTGATCGACGGCCGCTCGCGCGAGGCGATGGCCGCGGCCGATGCGGTGTTGCTGGCCTCCGGCACCGCGACCCTGGAGGCGCTGATGCTGAAGCGGCCGATGGTGGTCGCCTATCGCCTGTCGCCCGTCACCTATTGGCTGGTGCGGCCTCTGCTGCGCACCCCCTATTACTCGCTGCCCAATTACCTGGCGGGGCGGGCGGTGGTGCCGGAGATCACCCAGGCAGCGGTGACGCCGGAAAATCTCGGTGCCGCCCTGCTGGAGCAGATGGGGAAGGACAAGGGACGCGAGATGCAGACGCTGTTCGGCGCCATCCATCAACAGCTGCGCTGCGACGCCAGTGTAAACGCTGCCGCCGCCGTGTTGCGGTTGATTGGACGTTGACGGCGAAGCGTAACAACCAACGACATTTCTGACGGACGACTGTTGCCATGCATGACCATCTGATTGCCGGTGTCGACGAGGTGGGCCGCGGCCCGCTGGCGGGGCCGGTGGTGACCGCCGCGGTGATCCTCGATCCGGCGCGGCCGATCGCCGGGTTGGCCGACTCCAAGGCGTTGAGCGAACGCAAGCGGGAGCAGCTGGCCGAGCTGATCCGGGAGCGGGCGCTGGCCTGGGCGCTGGGGCGGGCGGAGGTGGAGGAGATCGACCGCCTCAACATCCTGCAGGCCACGATGCTGGCGATGCAGCGCGCCGTCGCCGCACTGAACCCGGCGCCGCACCATGCCCTGGTGGACGGCAACCGCTGTCCCGAACTGCCATGCAGCTGCGAATTCGTGATCAAGGGCGACAGCAAGGTGGAGGCGATCAGCGCCGCGTCGATCCTGGCCAAGGTGACGCGCGACCGCGAGATGGTGGCGATGGATGCCCTCTATCCGGGCTACGGCCTGGCGGGCCACAAGGGCTATCCCAGCAAGGCCCACGTGGAGGCCTTGGAGCGGCTCGGTGTGACGCCGATCCACCGCCGCTCCTTCGGACCGGTCAGCCGCCTGGTGGCGCAGGGACGTCTGGCGCCCTGAGCGTTTCGGCCAGCCAGGCCAGGGCGCCCAGCCCGGCGGCGCGGCCGCTGGCGAAACAGGCGGTGAGCAGGTAGCCGCCGGTGGGCGCTTCCCAGTCGAGCATCTCCCCGGCGCAGAACAGCCCCGGCCGCTGGCGCACCATCAGGCGCCGGTCCAGCGCCTCGAAGCGCACGCCGCCGGCGCTGCTGATCGCCTCGTCCAGCGGCCGGGTCGCCGCCAGCGGCAACGGCAATGCCTTGATGGCGGCCGCCAGCCGTTCCGGCACGGTATAGGCCTCTTTCTCCAGCAGTTCCCGCAGCAGGCCCGCCTTCACCCCGGCAATGCCGGTGCGCTTGCGCAGGTGGTTGGCCAGGGAGTCGCGTCCGCGCGGTCGTTCTAGCGTCTCGGTCAGCTGCTGTTGCGTCTTGCCCGGTGCCAGATCAAGCGAGAGCGTGGCGCTGCCGTCGGCCTCGATGGCGTCGCGCAGCGGCGCGGAGAGGGCGTAGATCAGACTGCCCTCGACCCCCGTTGCGGTAATGACAAATTCCCCCTGGCGGCTGACGAGTTCCCCGCTCGGCTCACGGCACGACGCCACCACCGACTTGATCGGCTGGCCCGCGTAGCGCTCGCGGAAGTGTGCGCTCCAGGGCACGTCGAAGCCGCAGTTGGCGGGGCGCAGCGGGGCCGTCTCGATGCCCTGGGCCGCCAGCAGCGGCAGCCAGGCGCCGTCGGAGCCGAGCCGAGCCCAGCTGCCGCCGCCCAGGGCGAGGATCACTGCGTCCGCATTGATCCGGCGCTCGCCCTCGGGCGTGGCGAACAGCAGCGCGCCGCCGTCGTCCCAGCCCCGCCAGCGGTGGCGCACCCGGATACGGACGCCGGCGCCGCGCAGGCGGTGCAGCCAGGCGCGCAGCAGCGGCGCCGCCTTCATCTCCTTGGGAAAGACCCGGCCGGAACTGCCGACGAAGGTCTCGACGCCCAACTCGCCGGCCCACGCGCGCAGCGCCTGCGCGTCGAAGGCGTCGAGCAGCGGCTGCAGTACCGTTTGGCGCGCGCCATAGCGGGCGAGAAATTGATCATGGGTTTCGGCGTGGGTCAGGTTGAGTCCGCTCTTGCCGGCGAACAGGAATTTGCGTCCCGGCGACGGCATCGCGTCGTACAGCGTCACCCGGACACCGCCGGCGGCCAGCACCTCGGCCGCCATCAGGCCGGCGGGCCCGCCGCCGATGACGGCGACGTCGGGGACAGGGCGATGATCGTTCTGCATGGGCGTTGTCGGGAGAATGTGGAGACGCAGGCGGATGATACGCGAAAACCGCATCGCTTCGCGGTCCACCCTGCCGGTAATGCGATATTTCGCTAACGGTTTGTTCCAAAAGGAACTAGACGTCAGGAAGCCGGACGCGGGGCCGGCGGCGCCGGCTGTCAAGTCTTGCATCCCGCGCGCCAAGTTACCAAACTGCCGCCATGCAACCCACCTTCGTCCATCTCCGCGTCCACACCGAGTACTCCCTGGTCGACGGCCTGGTGCGCATCAAGCCCCTGGTGGCGGCGGCCAAGGCCGGCGCCATGCCGGCGGTGGCGGTCACCGACCAGAGCAACCTGTTCGCCATGGTCAAGTTCTACAAGGCGGCGCAGGGGGCGGGGATCAAGCCCATCGTCGGCGCCGACCTGTGGCTGGCCAATCCCAACGACGCCAATAACCCGACCCGTCTCACCCTGCTGTGCAAGGACCCCGCCGGTTACCGCAATCTGGCCGAGCTGGTATCGCTGAGTTACACCGAGGGACAGCACCGCGGCATCCCGGTGGTGGAGCGCGACTGGCTGCAAGAACGGCGTCACGGCCTGATTGCGCTGTCCGGCGGCCGCGAGGGCGATGTCGGCCAGGCCTTGCTGGCCGGCAACCGCGACCTGGCCGCCCAGCTCATCACCGACTGGCTGCGCCTGTTCGGCAACAACTACTACCTGGAGCTGACCCGCACCGGGCGCGAAGGAGAGGAGAGCTACCTGCACGCGGCGGTGGCCCTGGCCGGGATGATGAACGTGCCGGTGGTGGCGACCAACGACGTGCGCTTCCTCAAGGCCGACGACTTCGAGGCCCACGAGACCCGCGTCTGCATCCACGACAGCCGGACGCTGGACGACCCGCGCCGGCCCAAGCGCTACAGCGAGCAGCAGTACCTGCGCACCCCGGAGGAGATGGCGGCGCTGTTCGCGGACATCCCCGAGGCGCTGGCCAACTCCGTGGCCATCGCGCAGCGCTGCAACGTCACCCTCACCCTGGGCAAGTATTTCCTGCCGGACTTTCCCATCCCCGCCGGGATGACCACGGACGAATATTTCCGCCAGCAGGCCGCGGAGGGGCTGGAGCGGCGCCTGCCGCGGCTGCTTGATGCCAAGGCGCCGGACTACGCCGAGAAGTGCCGGCCCTACCGTGAACGGCTCGCGATCGAGCTGGACGTGATCATCGAGATGGGCTTCCCCGGCTACTTCCTCATCGTCGCCGACTTCATCCGCTGGGCCAAGGGCAACGGCGTGCCGGTGGGGCCGGGACGCGGCTCGGGCGCCGGTTCGCTGGTGGCCTACGCGCTGACCATCACCGACCTGGACCCGCTGGCCTACGACCTGCTGTTCGAGCGCTTCCTCAACCCCGAGCGCGTCTCCATGCCCGACTTCGACGTGGACTTCTGCATGGAGGGGCGCGACCGGGTCATCGACTATGTGGCCGAGCACTACGGCCGCGAGAAGGTCTCCCAGATCATCACCTACGGCTCCATGGCGGCCAAGGCGGTGGTGCGCGACGTGGGCCGCGTCATGGGCCATCCGTATGGATTCGTCGATCAGATCGCCAAGCTGATCCCGTTCGAGCTGGGCATCACCCTGGACGATGCCCTGGAGAAGGAGCCGCAGCTCAAGGAGCGCTACGAGCGTGACGAGGAGGTGCGCACCCTGATCGACATGGCGCGCAAGCTGGAGGGTCTCACCCGCAACGCCGGCAAGCACGCCGGCGGCGTGGTCATCGCCCCGACGGCACTCACCGACTTCGCGCCGCTCTATTGCGAACAGGGGGCACACGGCGTGGTGACCCAGTTCGACAAGGACGACGTGGAGGCGGTGGGTCTGGTGAAGTTCGACTTCCTCGGCCTGCGCACCCTCACCATCATCGACTGGGCCCTGGGCAACATCAAAAAGCAGACCGGCGAAGAGATCGACATCGAGACGATCCCGCTGGAGGATCGCCCCTCGTTCGAGTTGCTCAAGGCGTGCCAGACCACCGCCGTGTTCCAGCTCGAATCGCGCGGCATGAAGGACCTGATCAAGCGCCTGCAACCGGACAGCTTCGAGGACATCATCGCCCTGGTG
>CAYQWR010000162.1:0-6597 GCA_964421235.1 uncultured Thiohalomonas sp.
CTACACCCTCGGCCACGATCTTGAGCTGCAACGAGTCGGCCATGGCCAAAATGGCCTTGGTGATGGCGATATCGTTGGCATCCTCCGGGATACCGCTGACGAAAGAACGGTCGATCTTCAAGGTGGAGATGGGCAGTTGCTTGAGATAGGCCAGGGAAGAGTAGCCGGTGCCGAAGTCATCGATGGCCAGTTCGATACCGAGGTCCCTGAGGCCATGGATCACCTCAAGGGCGCGCCGGGTCTTCTGCATGAGGAAGGTCTCCGTGATCTCGACCTCGAGCCGCGACGCCGTCAAGCCGTTGTCCTTCAGGCACCGCTCCAGAAAACTGACGAAATTCTCCTGATAGAACTGCTGGGCCGAGACGTTGACGGCAACGCGGGCAATGGCGATGCCGCTCTCGTCCCAGCGCACGATCTGCTCACACACTTCACGAATCAGCCACTCCCCGATGGGTACGATGATGCCGGTATCCTCGGCCAACGGGATAAAATCGACCGGAGAGATCATCCCCTTTTCCGGGTGAATCCAACGTATCAGGGCCTCGATCCCCGCCAGCCTACCGCTGCGCAGGTCGATTTGAGGCTGGTAGTGGAGCACGAATTCCTGTCTTTCCAGGGCTTGGATGAGTTCGGTCTCCATTTCAACCCTACCAAGCACCTCTTGCGTCAACTCCGGCGTATAGAAACCGTAGCCGTTGCCGCCGCCCGCCTTGGTTCGATACATGGAAACGTCCGCGTACTGGACCAGCTTGTCGACATCGGTGGCATCGTCCGGAAAGATGCTGATCCCCATGCTCGTGGTAATCCGCAGACTGTAGCCGTCGACGTCAAAAGGCTTGCCGAAGGCCGCCAGGATCCTTGCCGCCACTTGGGAGAGTCGTCCCGGATCGCCAAAATCCTCCAACAGGATAATGAACTCGTCGCCCCCCAGACGCGCGACGATATCGTCGCCCCTCAGGCACTCGTGCAAGGCGACCGAGACCGCTTTGAGCAACCGGTCACCGAGCCCCGGCCCCAGGCTGTCGTTGATATTCTTGAAGCGGTCCAGGTCCATGACGATCACGGCCCCACGACTGTTCTGCCGCTTGGATCGGGCAATGGCGTGTTCGCACAACTCATAGAACAGCGAACGATTGGGCAGGTTGGTCAAAGCATCGTAGTGCGTTAGGCGATCGATGTACGCCGCCGAATCGACCTCTTCGGTAATATCCGAAAAAACGCTGATGTAATATTCATCGGCGCTGCTCTCTTTGACGACGGACACGGTCTGTCGCGCGGGGAATACGCTGCCATCCTTGCGCCGGTCCCAAACCTCGCCGCGCCAGACCCCGTCGCGCTCCAAATGCTCCCAGAACTGGCGATAGAACGCCTCGTCGTGCCGGTCGGATTGCAGGAACGAGGGGGTCAGACCCAGCACCTCCTCCTTGCCGTAGCCGGTTATGTCGCAAAAGGCCCGGTTGACCCTGAGAATGCGCCGCCCCGCATCGGCGACCATGATCGCCTCCACTGCGTGCTCGAAGACACTTGCACTAAGCAGCATCTCATTCTGAGCGCGCCGTTGAACGGTAATATCGTGGGCAATGCCCTCCACGGCGATGGGCCGTCCCTCAGCGTCGAAACTGGCGGTTTCAGAGACCTCGAACAGCCGGCTTTCGC
Organism: uncultured Thiohalomonas sp.; assembly: GCA_964421235.1. Taxonomy (GTDB): domain Bacteria; phylum Pseudomonadota; class Gammaproteobacteria; order Thiohalomonadales; family Thiohalomonadaceae; genus Sulfurivermis. Next base: position 1,657 of record CAYQWR010000162.1, read on the forward strand.
CGGAGTCGGCCCGAATCTCCAACTCATAACCCGGCTGAGGCTGGCCATGGAAACTGTTCCGTGACTGATCGCGAAAAACGGCATTCACCGGGCTGTCGGTCAAAAAACCCTCATACCCGGCGATGAACCGCTCCGGGCCGTAGCCGAGAACACCCTCCACGGAAGGACTGACGTAGGAAAAACGTCCGTCTAAATCGAGAGAGAAGAGGAAATAGTTTTTCTCCAGGGACTCCACCAGCCGGCGGTATTTGAATTCGCTCTTGCGCAGGTCGTCGAGCAACAGGCGGCTGCTGAGGGCCTCGGCGACGCGCGCGGCGATCTCAACCAACAAGCGCTGTTCGACATCGCTCCATTGGCGCGGATAGCTGCATTGATGCATACCGAAACACCAGGGCTTACCGATGCGGGGGAAGATGGTAATAATCAGTTGGGTATAAGGCATGACGAACCCCTTTTCCTGAAACTGTGGGGTATCCGTCATGATGTTTTGCATCATGTCAGACTCAATGATAACCGGTCCGCGGGTATCGAGCAGCCGCTGCATAATGGTGGAATGGTCCCGCGTCATCGGCACATCGATATTGAGCTCCAAGGCACCGGGATACTCTGGCCGGGTCACCTCGACCGGCACCCTGAAGGTGGGCGCATCGGGATCGACGGGATAGAGCAGAAAGGAGCGGTCGCACTGAAAGATATCGAAGGTGGCTTTCGCCACCCCCTGGATAAGGGCATCGAGATCCTGATGGTGTTGGAGTACCTGCAATATTTTGCTGATGCCCTGCAGGTAAAATACATCGGCCGGAGAGAGCGGATCGGCGTTATCTGCAGAATCATTCATCAGTCGTTATCAACCGGTAATTGATCGCATGGGATCCAATCCGTTGCTGAATTTAGAGTACGAGTCGGGGCCACGGCCCCCATCCTCGCATCATTCCAAAATTGATGCAATCCGAGATCAACGCCCCTTTCTCTCAATCAGCCTCAGAGTCGGAACACGGTTCACGCAAATATTAGTGGCATCCGTATTCCGCCCCGAAAGGCACTTCATAAAAACGTGACTTCATCGCCCAGGGGCGCCATGAACTGCACCCCGAGGGAATTCCGAGAACAGTATACTTAATCTTCCCTAGGACAACCTTCTACCGCCATGAATTAAGTATGCTGTCCCCATAACCCCCTATTTCACATTCTTGATAATCGCGCGTCCATTGTGCCTCTGGAGTTCGATGATCAGCGCTGAATCCGCATGCTTCTCAACAATGAAGGTACGTGGAATAACGACATAGCGTGCGATATGGGAAGTGGTGGCGCTATCGATGACCTTCCCGCGGGCATTTTCATACCAGACGATCAGCACGCCTGTCTTGTCGAACTGGACGCGGTACAAATCGCTTTTGTCAATGTTCGGGAGATAGCGGATGGTAAGCGTATCGCCTTCGTTGCGGCCCAGACTGCCGACACTGTTGTCGACCCGGTCGTCCAGCCGTGTCGCGGGATCGCTGAGAAGCCCGCAACCGACGCATGAGGCGATTGCCAGCACCAGGGATAGTGCGCGGAGAAAATTGGTTAATGGATTATTGAATCGCATTGCTGCCTTCATAACGTCGCCTGCCCGCAGCACGGGGACGGATTACCGACCTCCCCCCCCCGAGAACGAGGACATCCATCTCTTAATCTATAGGTCGGTCGCGCGGGAGTAAAGCGCCCACTTGCTTTTCGGATCGAGAACAATATCGAAGACAGTACAGACAATAACAACCGCCGACAGAACCGTTGCCACAACCTGCAAAGAGCCGATGACAAATGGCAGCAACGCCGCAGAGAGGCCAGCCAACAAGCGGATGGAATAATACAAAAACCTGTACCGTTTGCTTCCGCTTTGATACTCCCTGTATTTTTCGCGCATTATTTGCGCTGCAAGAGGAGGGCTACCCGCCTCCGGATCCTTGCCGATTTCATCCGGCGGGATGTATATGTCCTCAGTTTGATAGTCCATTACCACTCATCCTTGAAAGTCCCGCCTCGGCCTACGGGGCAGGGCTTTTTTTGAACCATTACCTCAGCAATTTTACCTTAGCACCTCAGGGTCAGTACCCTTAAATTGAGTTTAAGGGTACTGACCCTGAGCGATCTTGGCCGATGGCTTCCAGCTTGGCGCGGCATATGGCTTCCGTGGTTTCCAGGAGTTGTTTGACGCGGGGAGCCAGATACTCCACATCGCCCCAGAAAATGATGAAGTCCTTTTTGTAGCGGGCGCCGATATAGGCGCGGTCGAGCAGTTCGAAACGGTTCTGTGCCTTCTCCGTGTCGCGGGGAAAGACTTCCTGGTAGACGGGGCCGAATTCGGCGGCTTCCTCGCCGAGCCATTCGAGCATGTGTTCGTGGGGGCAGTAGCCGGTGAAGACCAGCAGGATCGCCTTGTAGGCAGATTCGGTGGCTTGGTTGAGGTTGAACGCTGCCAAATGAAGCTCGTTCTCCTTGTGGCAAAACTCATACACCTTATAGAACTGAGTTGCCCGGCTGTACCAATAGTCAAAATCGGCTTGGGCGATGCGCTGGCGCTCCTCCGCCGCCAGTTCGCGGGGTTCGGCCAGCGTGAAGGCTTCCGAATCGTAGAGCAGCCGCCCTTCCCGCTTGATGTCCAGAAAGAAGTAACGCCCCTCTTCGAGCTGGGCGTTCACATCCTTGATGTCATGGACGATGGGATTGACATGGGTGGAGAAGCCGGGCGCGTTGGCCGCTTCCTTGACAGCCTTGCGGAAGCCGGCATCCACAGGCTCGCGCACCACCGCCAGAATGTCGTAATCCGAGGCATGCCCGGACCAGCGCCCCGGTTCCAGATCCTTCGCCTCGCGCCAGTCCCCGCGGGCATAGCTACCGAACAGGATCACCATCTCAACCCCTTCACGGGCGCCGAGAATATCCGCAATCTGCTCAAGCTCCCGCTGCTTCTCCAGCGGCAGGTGGCTAATATCGGTCTGCATCTGCGTCTCTTCGTCCTGGCCGTATGCGCTGAACCAAATCATACCGTAGCTTCCTTGCAAGGTCTTTAGTGTTGGCGATAAAGCAATCAGAAAGGAGCGCTATCCGCCCCTATTTGTTGGATGAATAAGTTTGATCTAACTACACTTCTTCCTTCTTCAAAATAAATCTGTCACCTTTTAGTTCGCTTCACATAGATCAATTACTTTCAACACACCCTGCAATCTGTATTGGTCGCGTTCCTGTTCCACATACGCGAAACGACAACCATCCGGTGAAACCGCGCCGGCCACCACGCTGTCAGGTGCAATGCGCCGCACTTGTTCTCCACGGGAGAGATAGATACCGGGTTTCCCGCCCAAGAAAGCATCATTGGTCCAGACAATACCTCTTTTGCTCAGAAAAATACCGGTGGCACCGATACTGTCCAGAATAGTCTCGGGGACCTTAACACCCACCAAGGAACCATCATGCTTAAGCAAATGAATTTTCGGGACATATCCAGGCGGCATCTTTGAGGCCACCGACTCAATCTTTGCCGTCGATGTCTTGGCTACGACCATTTTTTCGTTTCCAAATATGTAAGCATTAGCAAATGAGCTATATCTATATCTGGGCAGGGCATACACCTCATAATTGTTATACATATCAAGTTTTATAGGCGAACGCCCGACCGGATAAAATGTAATATAGTTCTGTGGATCGGCAGCCAGAGTTCTTCTATCTCTTTCTCCTAGGACGATAAATCCATCTTTTCGCCTCAAAGGAATAACCAATTTGTCACGATGAGTATCGATAAAATTCTTAGTCTCAGGATCAGCCTTGTATCCACAGTCACCCACAAACATATACCGACGCTGATTTTGTTTCCGATCAATAGGTATCTCGTGTCCGATAGGGCCAGATATAAACTGAATCGAATGTCCTACCTTTACCGAACGGTCAATGATGCCATTCTGGTAGCATGCCACACGCCCTGCCTGATAAGTGATGATGACACCTCTATTTACATCCCATATCTTTATGATTTCAACTGGCGAAGTATACAAATGGTACTTGTCGGCACTTCGCGGCCCGAGGAGCTGTGCAAGGTCACGATTGATCACATCTTGCGCCTTCCGTCCGGGTTCGTAGGTCCAGAAAATGATCCGGTGATTATCCATCCAATATATTTCACCATATCCCGCGTACATCCCGGATGACTGCTCAGGATAATTTCCTGCCATTGGCGATGCCGGACTGATAATATTCTGCAAAGACACTACCGGCTGCTCACCAACCGGCGCGGGCGTCATTAATTCTGTTCGAAGCGTCGTATCGGCCGTAGACTGCGCTGCACATCCATCAATGAGAAGTAGCGTAAGCAGTGTCAAGCACGCGACAGGTGCACATATCCGATGCATTGAACTTCCTTTAATAGTCGTTATTTTAGCGAAAAGGTGACTAATCTACTTTCTAACTCCCCTACAGCCTGTAAATAAATATGTCACCTTTTTCTCACACAAAAATCACCCTGAATACATTCTACGAAATGAACAAAACTCCAGTTTCTTGTCATGCGTAGTCGTTCGGAGCAGGAATATCGCCGATTTACAACCGCAACGCGGGATTATTCATTACCTCTTTTTAAGGCTGGCTGTCCTATTAGGCTTCCCACCAGCGCAAAGACGCACAGCCCCAGGGTTTCGTGCGGTTCATGGGGCCGGAGTTATTGAACAGCTTCATCATCTCTTGCCGCACGCCGTGTCAGCAAACTTCACGTGTTCCGCCCCCTCGATCTATCTGTTACGTCAAATCATTGCGATTTAGTCTGCACAGGTGTTTCTTGTTCGCTAACAATGACCCAATGCTTGGGGTTACTTGTATCAAATACGCGGGTTGTTATGACGGTATGTTCTTCATATTTGCGCTTATCCTGCTGAGGCCCAGTCGGCAGCGATATTTTCATGTAATCTTGTG
>CAYQWR010000163.1:0-6594 GCA_964421235.1 uncultured Thiohalomonas sp.
CGGTTGGCCGGCTCGTCGAAGGTGGACGACACCACCTCGCCCCGCACCGAACGCGCCATCTCAGTCACCTCTTCCGGGCGCTCGTCGATGAGCAGGACGATGAGATAACACTCGGGATGGTTATGGGTGATGGAGTGGGCGATGTTCTGCAACAGCATGGTCTTACCGGCCTTGGGCGGGGAGACGATCAAACCGCGCTGTCCCTTGCCCACCGGCGACACCAGATCGATGACGCGGGCGGTGATGTCCTCGGTACTGCCGTTGCCGATTTCGAGGGTCAGCCGTTCGTTGGGATGGAGCGGCGTCAGATTCTCGAACAGCACCTTGTTCTTGGCGTTTTCCGGCGGCTCGAAATTGATGGTATCGACCTTGAGCAGGGCGAAGTAGCGCTCGCCCTCCTTCGGTGGCCGAATCTTGCCGGTTACCGTATCGCCGGTGCGCAGATTGAAGCGGCGAATCTGGCTGGGCGAAACGTATATGTCGTCGGGTCCGGCGAGATAGGAGCTGTCCGCCGATCGCAGAAATCCGAATCCGTCCTGCAGGATCTCCAGCACGCCATCGCCGTAAATGTCTTCGCCGCTCTTCGCCGTCGCCTTGAGCAACGAGAAGATAACGTTCTCTTTACGGGAGCGTGAGGCCCCCTCTATTCCCAGGGATTCAGCGATCCCGATCAGTTCTGCGGCGGGTTTTCTCTTAAGTTCAGTCAGATTCATGGTCAAACCGTTGGTATATAGAGGGCTTCAGGGCTGTAACTGTGGAATCGGGAGTTTCTCGGGGGTAACAGTGGAAAGCCGCGTCGGGCTCTCGATCCGTCATTCGGGGGAAAAGGCCACCGAGGCCTGTGCGACATTCTTTAGTTTAGTTTCTACGGGGAACGGATGGAAATCTACCATCAAGTCGGCGCGGCGTCCAGTCCCGGTGCGGACACCGCGCCACCGGTCACAAATTGCTGTCGATAAATGCCGTCAGCTGCGACTTGGAAACCGCGCCGACCTTGGTCGCCTCCACATTGCCGCCCTTGAACAACATCAGGGTCGGAATGCCGCGAATACCATACTTGGGCGGCGTATTCGCATTCTCATCGATGTTCAGCTTGGCCACTTTGAGCCGGTCACCGTACTCTTCGGCGATCTCGTCGAGGATAGGTGCAATCATCTTGCAGGGTCCGCACCAGTCCGCCCAGTAATCCACCAGCACCGGGCCGCCGGCCTTGATAACTTCCTGTTCAAAAGAGTCGTCGGTCACGTAAACGATTTTGTCGCTCAATGTTGTTGCCTCCACGCGCGCGAAACCACCTCAATGCGGTCCGGCTTGTTTGTTGTCGAGCCTTAAGTGGACATTTGAGCCCAATCCGACGCGCTTTGCAAGCCCATAACCGGCGCGTTTTTGGTATGCTTTTGCCACCATGAGTGAAACACATCTGACAAATACGCGCTTCGGCGACTTCAAACTGCCACTGACGCTGATGCAAGGCATTGAGGACGCGGGTTTTTCTTACTGCACCCCGATACAGGCCGATACCCTGCCGCTGGCGCTGGAAGGCCACGACATCGCCGGCCAGGCGCAGACCGGCACCGGCAAGACGGCGGCCTTCCTCGTCGCCCTCTACAATCATCTGCTGTCGCACCCGCCCGCCGCCGAACGCCGCATCGATCAGCCGCGTGCACTGGTTGTCGCGCCGACCCGCGAACTGGCGATCCAGATCCACCGCGACGCCGAAATACTCGGCAGCCATACCGGACTGACCCTGGGCCTCGCCTACGGCGGCACCGGCTACGAACAGCAGCGCAGCGTGCTGGAGCAAGGCGTCGACATCCTGATCGCGACGCCGGGGCGTCTCATCGATTATTTCAAACAACATGTATTCGACCTCAAGGCGATCCAGGTGGTGGTGATCGACGAGGCCGACCGCATGTTCGACCTGGGCTTCATCGCCGACCTGCGTTACCTGCTGCGGCGCATGCCGCCGGCACCGCAACGCTTCAACATGCTGTTCTCCGCTACCCTGGCGCTGCGCGTCACCGAGCTGGCGTATGAACATATGAACAGCCCGACGCTGATCGAGGTGGAGCCCGACAAGGTGACTGCCGACCGGGTGAAGCAAGAAGTTTACCTCCCCGCCAGCGACGAAAAGATCCCGTTGCTGCTGGGACTGCTGCAACAGCGGCAGCCGACGCGCGCCATCATCTTCGTCAACACCAAGCGCGTCGCCGACCGGGTGTGGGCCTATTTGGAAGGCAACGGTTACAAGACCGCCATCCTCTCCGGCGACGTGCCGCAGCAGAAGCGCCAGCGGCTGCTGGAACAGTTTTCGTCGGGCGAATATCCGCTGCTGGTCGCCACCGACGTCGCCGCCCGCGGCCTGCACGTCTCCGACGTGACCCATGTATTCAATTACGACCTGCCGCAGGATGCCGAGGACTACGTGCATCGCATCGGCCGCACCGCACGGGCCGGCGCCAGCGGCGAGGCGATCAGCTTCGCCTGCGAGGAGTACGCCTTCTCCCTGGTCGATATCGAGAACTACATCGGCCACAAGATCCCGGTCGTGAGCATCGTCGGCGACCTGCTGCTGCAACCGCAGCCGCCGATCAAGGCCAACCACCGTCCGAGCAAGGACGCTCCACGCCGGTCGGGCGAGCGCCGCGGCCAGGGCGGCGGCGGACGCGGGCGCAGCGGCGGAAGGCCGCGGCGCTAGCGGCCATGGCAAGGTGAATCCGTGGCGCGACAGATGGCGCGCCTCCTATCGACAAAAGCAACCAGCGAACCTCCTATGTCGACCACCAACAAGTGCAGTCTCTGCCGTAACTCCAAATGCTGTACCTACATCACCCAGCAGATTGAAACGCCGCGCAGCATGCGCGACTTCGATCACCTGCTGTGGCAGATATCCCACCAGAACGTCTGCATCTATCAGGACGACGACGGTTGGTACCTGCTGATCAACAATCCCTGCCGCCATCTGCTGCCCGGCGGCGGCTGCGGCATCTACGACGAGCGGCCGATCGTCTGCCGCGAACACTCCAACGACTACTGCGAGTACGATTCGCCGGCGGAAGAGGGATTCAAGAAATACTTCGACAGCTATGAAAAGCTGCAGACCTTCTGCCGCAAGCGCTTCAAGAAGTGGGACCGCCGCTTCGGCAAGGCATAGCCACTTCCACTTCCCGGAAGAAGCTAGGAATATCTGCAGAATCTGTGAATCGACATCGTAAGCCCGATAGGACGAAGCGATATCGAGCGAAGCCGGGCGCTGCTAGGGCGAGGTTCTTTCCAAATAAGCTTCGTTATGCTCTCGCCAAGACGCCAAGGTCGCCAAGGAATCAAATTGGTTCCTTCTTGAAGCCAATTGACGCTACCATCCCCCTGCGCCAACGGCCTGCTTGCCGATTTCACCCTCCATCGTTCCTCCCCTTGGCGTTCTTTGCGTCTTGGCGAGAGGAGGTCTCTTCCTGCACCACAAATTCATACACTCACGGCATGATCTGTTCGAACGAGCGCAGCGCCGGGAACTCCTCGGCGACGCGCGGCGGCTGGCGGCTGTCCGGCTGCTCCACCGCCAACAGATGGCCGATGCCGTAACCGCGGGCTGAGCGCAGCACCGGCAGGCTGTCGTCGATCAGCAGCGTCCTGGCGGGCGCGAACGGCTCGCTCTCCTGCAACTGTTGCCAGAAGTCCGGCTGCTCCTTCGGCAGGCGGAAGGTGTGGGAGCAGACGATGGCGTCGAAATGGCCGGCGAGGCGCGTGCGCTCCATCTTCAGTTCCAGACTCTTCATGTGGGCGTTGGTCACCAGCACCACCCGCTTGCCGGCGCCGCGCAGCCGTTCCAGGAACTCCGGCACGAACGGGTGCACCACGATCAGGTGCTCCACCTCCTCCTTCAACAGGGCGATATCCAGCCCCAGTTGGTGGGTCCAGTAATCGATACAGTACCAGTCCATGGTGCCGACCACCGCGTGAAAGCGCGGATAGAGCTGTTCCTTGGCCTGCGCCAGGGCGATGCCGTGCTTCTCGGCGAAGCGCTGCGGTACGTGCTCGGTCCAGAAATAGGTGTCGAAATTGAGGTCGAGCAGGGTGCCGTCCATGTCCAGGAACACGGTATCGATGGCCCGCCAATTGATCTCGATTGCGCTGCTGTCGTCGGTCGCGGTATTCATGGCGCCATTCTAAAGGCAAACGGGGGGGCGGCGTCCAACCGGGCGCGAAACGTTCCTCGTTCACGGACAACTCGGGTATCATGCGGGACAGGCGCAGATCGAACAGACAAGGAACGCATGCGCGATAAACCACGAATTCTACGCACAGAAACCCTGGTCGAGACCCGGCTGTTCCGCATCGAACAGCTCGACCTGCGCTTCGCCAACGGCGTCGAAACCCGCTACGAGCGGCTGGTCGGCGCCCGCGGCGCCGTACTCATCGTGCCGCTGCTGGACGACGACACGGTGCTGCTGATCCGCGAGTATGCCGCCGGCACCGACCGCTACGAACTGGGCCTGCCCAAGGGCCGCATCGAAGACGGCGAAGAGGTGTTGGCGGCGGCCAACCGCGAGATCATGGAAGAGGTCGGCTACGGCGCCGGCCGTCTGCAGCAACTGGCCGCCCTCAGCATGGCCCCCGGCTATGTGGGACACCTCACCTACGTGGTATTGGCCCGCGATCTCTATCCCCACAAGAGCGAGGGTGACGAGCCCGAAGAGATCGAAGTGGTCCCCTGGCCGCTGAGCCGGCTGCACGAACTATTGCAGCAGGACGACCTCACCGAGGCGCGCAGCATAGCCGCCCTGTTTCTCACCCGCGAGCACCTGAGCCATGAATAATCCGACCCCCGACGACCCGTGCGCCCTGCTCGGCCCGGCCATCGATGTGGCCAAGCAGGCCGGCCGCCGCATCATGGAGATCTACGAGAGCGGCTTCAGCGTCGAGCAGAAAGAGGACCATACGCCGCTCACCGAGGCGGACACCGCCGCCCACCACATCATCGAGGACGGCCTGCAGGGCCTGACACACGATATCCCGATACTGACCGAAGAGTCGGCCAAGGTGCCGTACCAAGAGCGCGCCCGCTGGCAGCGCTACTGGCTGGTCGACCCGCTGGACGGCACCCGCGAATTCATCAAGCGCAACGGCGAATTCACCGTCAACATCGCCCTCATCGACCGCGGGGAATCGATACTGGGCATCGTCTACGCCCCGGTGCTCGGCGTCTCCTACTACGCCTGCCGCGGCCACGGCGCCTACAAACGGGAGGCGATGAACGATGCGGTACAGATCCACGCCCGCTCCTGGAACGGCGGCCGCGTGGTGGTCGCCGGCAGCCGCTCCCATCGCGGCGGCTCGCTCGAGGCCTTCCTCGCCAAGCTGGGCGACTACGAATTGATACCCATGGGCAGCTCGCTGAAATCGTGTCTGGTGGCCGAGGGCAAGGCCGACATCTATCCGCGCCTCGGTCCCACCTCGGAGTGGGACACCGCGGCGGCACAGTGCGTGCTGGAAGAGGCGGGAGGCCACATCACCGATACCGCGATGCAGCCGCTGCGCTACAACACCAAGGAGTCGCTGCTCAATCCCTACTTCTTCGCCTATGGCGCCGGCGAGGTGGACTGGTCGCAATATCTATGAAGGCAGATACAAGTGACCAGTTGCAAGATTTGCATTCACCATCCCTTGTAACTTGCCACTTGTAGCTTGCAACTATTTCCTGTCGTACACCGCCATAATGGCCTTCAACTCGGTCAGCACCCTCTGCCGCTGTGCATCGCTCAAACCCGCCACCTGCCCCGCAGCCTGCCCCGCCTCCATGGCGGTAATGGTGGCGCGCACCGCGTCGCAGCCGCACTGGCATAACGCTTCGACGCACTGGCTGATCGGGTCGTTGTCGGACATAGCGGGAAACCATGCGGAAGGGGCGGTGCGAAAAGTATAACAGCCCGTGGAGGTGTTGAATTCCCGCGGAAAGGCCAATATCCGGAAGAAACGAAAGGCAACCACTGAACATTCATGGTTGCCCTGCGGCACCTAGTCGCGCAGCGACTCCAACATCTCCCAGCGCTCGTAGGCCGTGGTGAGCTCCTCCTCCAGTGCCGCCAGCCGCGACTGGGTCTGCGCGATCGCCTCCTTCTCCAGGCGATAGAAATCGGGCGCGCCCATCGCCTCGTGCAGCTGCGCCTGTTCCCGCTCCAGCGTCTCGATGCGGCGCGGCAGTTCCTCCAGCTCGCGCTGCTCCTTGTAGCCGAGCTTGGCCTTCGCCCGCGCCTTTTCGGGACGGACGGCGGGACGCTCCGCGACAGGCTCTGCGACCGGCGCCGGACGGCGCTGCCGCAGCCAGTCGTCGTAGCCGCCCACGTACTCCTCCACCCGTCCGTCGCCCTCGAACACCAGGGTGCTGGTCACCACGTCGTTAAGGAAGGCGCGGTCGTGGCTCACCAGCAGCAGCGTGCCGTTGAACTCCACCAGCAGCGACTCCAGCAGGTCCAGGGTCTCCATGTCCAGGTCGTTGGTCGGCTCGTCCATCACCAGCAGGTTGGCGGGCTGCGCGAACAGCCGCGCCAGCAACAGGCGGTTGCGCTCGCCGCCCGACAGCGCCTTCACCGGGGT
>CAYQWR010000164.1:0-6541 GCA_964421235.1 uncultured Thiohalomonas sp.
GGATGTAGTCGGTACGCAGTTTGTCCCAGGCACCGGACAGGGTCATCATGCCGTTTACCGCGCCACCCCAGGAGGGGATGATCATGGCCACGGACACGGCGGCACCCAGCGAACCGGTCCAGTCCGGCAGTGCGGTGTACTGCAAGTGGTGAGCACCCAGCCAAACGTAGCCGAACATCAGCGCCCAGAAGTGCAGCACGGACAGGCGGTAGGAGTACACCGGTCGGCCTGCCTGCTTCGGTACGAAGTAATACATGATGCCCAGGAAGCCGGCGGTCAGATAGAAACCTACCGCGTTATGGCCCCACCACCATTGAATCATGGCATCTTGCACACCAGAGAAGATCGAGTAGGACTTCCACAACGACACCGGAATGGCAAGGCTGTTGACCACATGCAGGTATGTGATCATTACCATCATGCCGAGGAAGAACCAGTTCGATACGTAGATGTGGCTGGTCTTGCGTCGTGCAATGGTCATCGCAAAGTTGAATGCGTAGGAGAGCCAGACGACGGCGATGGCAATGTCGATCGGCCATTCCAGCTCGGCGTACTCTTTGCCCTGGGTGATGCCCTGCGGCAGCGTGAGCACGGCGGCCACGATGATCAGGTTCCAGCCCCAGAAGGTGAACCACGCCATCTTGTCGCTCCACAGACGTACGCCGCAGGTGCGTTGTACGGAGTAGAACGCGGAGGCCATCAGCGTACATCCACCGAATGCGAAGATCACCGCATTGGTGTGCAACGGCCGCAAGCGTCCGAATTCAAGAAAGGAGATGTTTAAGTTCATCACCGGATACGCCAATTCTGACGCGATATAGACACCTACAAGCGTGCCTACGACCAGATAGACGACCGCCATGATGGAAAACCATCTGACGACATCGAAGTTATACTTCTGTTCTTGTGTCGCTTCCACGAGTTTCTCTCCTCTGTGTGAGCCAATGGTTGATACCAAGACTTACTAATTTACTGCCCCAAAAAAACTCCGTTAAGTTGAATATATCGGTGTAGATCCCCATACATTCCCAAATTGAACCTAAATTTCCATCGACGGTTCAGTCGCGCGCAGGCGACGCCAGACAACTCTCGATCCGAGACTCGAGATTTGATGCTTCGTTATGGCCGGAGGTGGGTCCGGCATTACCAATGGCTGTTCCGTGGTGGGGTAAGATGGATAATTTTGGCGCAGAGTTAGAAAAAAATTCGCCGATACGCCAATAAAAATTTCCCCCCGGATGCGTTGGTCGCTTTTATCACCCCTGTTAGCACAACTAACGGCTAAATATAATCGAAGAGAAGATATCAGAACATTGATTTTTGTCAAACAAAGTGGTGATTATCACACACCACTTACGGCATATCACGCAGTCATCTTTACGCTATTTTTATACAACACGCCAAATGCATACAGCGTCACTCGGATATAGAACGGTTAGCGTTTGCACGGGACTGGCACGCTACCGCACGCAGGCGCGGCAAATCCAGGACGCGTATGTGCTTGCGCTGTACCGTAAGCAAGCCGTCTTCCTGGAAGCGCGTAAATAACCGACTAACCGTCTCGACCACTAGGCCGAGATAATTGCCAATATCGTTGCGCGACATACTGAGATTGAATTCTGTGGGTGAAAAGCCACGCTGTTGGTAGCGGCCGGAGAGGCTGATAAGGAGTGAGGCGAGGCGTTCCTCGGCGTTCTTCTTGCCGAGCAGCATGAGCAACGACTGCTCATGCAGTATTTCGCGGCTCATAATTTTGAGTAATTGGTGGCGCAAGGTGGGGATGGGTTCCGACAGCTCTTCCAGGCGCTCGAACGGGATTTCGCAGATGCTGGTGGTTTCGAGTGCCTTGGCGTCGCAGGGGTGGCAGTTGCCGCTAATGGCGTCCAGACCGACCAGTTCGCCCGGTAGATGGAACCCAATGACCTGCTCATAGCCATCCTCGGTGGGGATGTAGGTCTTTATGGAACCGGAGCGGACCGCATATATGGCCTGAAACGGATCGCCGACCCGAAATAGGTGTTCGCCCCGTTTTATCGGGCGCCGGCGTTTGATTATGCTGTCCAGCAGATCGAGATCGGTACCGCTGATCCCTTCCGGCAGACAAAGCGGAAACAGGCCGCAATCTTGGCAGGCAACGCGGGCCGAAGATAAGTCTATGATATTATTGCATATTGCCTGAGATGTCACCGTCATTTACCGCGTTGTCCCCTAATTAATGCCGGGTGCTACGTCGTGACAACAGAACGTTATCGTCGTACATGTGTCGCTCCGATGCAACCGCTTACGATTATATTCTCTCCGCACGCAGATCTCGGTATGCTATAGACCTCGGCTGTGGCCGGGTCGGTGTATATATATAAGGAGTTCAAATGGCTGAGCGTAAGGCCGTGGTCAAGCGCGACACGCTGGAAACGCAGATCGAGGTGGAGCTGAACCTCGATGGCGGCGGCGTCGCCCGTTTCGACACCGGGGTGCCGTTCCTGGACCATATGCTGGATCAGGTGGCCCGCCATGGGCTTGTCGACATGGCGATCACGGCGCGCGGGGATTTGCAGATCGATGCCCACCACACGGTGGAGGATATCGGCATCACGCTCGGCCAGGCCTTTGCTCGCGCGCTTGGGGACAAAAAGGGTATACGCCGTTACGGCCATGCCTACGTACCGCTCGATGAGGCGCTGTCACGGGTTGTCGTTGATTTCTCTGGCAGGCCCGGTTTGGAGTACCATGTGGACTATCCTCGAGCCCGCATCGGCGAGTTCGATGTCGATCTGCTTGCAGAGTTTTTTCAGGGCTTCGTTAATCATGCTCACATCACCTTGCACATCGACAACTTGCGTGGCCACAATGCGCACCACATTGCCGAAACCGTATTCAAGGCCTTCGGTCGCGCCATGCGCATGGCGCTGGAGCATGATGAGCGCATGCAGGGGATAACCCCTTCGACGAAAGGTAGCCTGTAAACTCTTGCTTCCGTCCATGATATCGTTACTCTTACGCTCGGCATTTATACCTCTCTGATTCCACTCGGATATCCACTATGAGTACCGTTGCAGTAATCGACTACGGGATGGGGAATTTGCACTCCGTGGCGAAGGCATTGGAACATGTTGCTGACGGTCAAAAGGTGATTGTCACGCATGATCCGGCCCTTATCCGTGCCGCCGACCGGGTGGTGTTGCCGGGCGTGGGCGCGATTCGGGACTGCATGGCCGAGATGGGACGGCAGGCGGTCGTTGACGTCATTCACGAGGTTGTGCAGACCAAGCCATTTCTCGGTGTCTGCGTGGGCATGCAGGCGTTAATGGAATTTAGTGCGGAAAACGGCGGTACGGCCTGCCTGGGCGTGCTACCGGGACGAGTGGAGTATTTCGGCGACAATTTGGTCGAGTCGGTGAGCGGAGAACGCCTGAAAGTGCCCCATATGGGCTGGAATCAGGTGTGGCAGGAAAAGGCTCACCCCTTGTGGCGGGATATCCCGCAGAATTCGCGGTTCTATTTTGTCCACAGCTACTACGTGCGCCCAGGGTCCGACGAGTATACGGCGGCAAGTACCCACTACGGCATTGATTTTGCCGCCGCTGTGATGCGCGACAATGTGTTTGCCGTGCAATTCCACCCTGAAAAAAGTCAGCACGCGGGGCTGGCGTTGTACGCCAATTTTCTGCAGTGGGACGGCGTGACGCCGTAATCACCCTTATAACCAATTGCGGAACGAAGAGGATTTAGCGATGTTGCTTATACCGGCCATAGATCTCAAAGACGGCAAGTGCGTACGCCTACGTCAGGGACGAATGGAGGACGCGACAATCTTTTCCGATGATCCCGTTGCCATGGCCGGGCGTTGGGTGGAGGCGGGAGCGCGCCGCTTACACCTGGTTGACCTAAATGGCGCGTTTGAAGGGCGGCCGATGAACCGCGACGTGATCCATTCCATTGCGCAAACCTATCCGAATATACCCATTCAGGTGGGCGGCGGAATTCGCGACGAAGATACAGTGCAGGCATACCTTGAGGCTGGGGTGCAGTACGTCATCATCGGTACGAAGGCCGTAAACCATCCGGGATTTGTCGGCGACCTGTGTGCCGAATTCCCCGGTCATGTCATCGTCGGATTGGACGCCAAGGAAGGTAAGGTTGCGATGGATGGATGGTCAAAACTGTCCAAGCACGATGTCGTCGATATGGCCAGGCATTTTGAAGAAGACGGTGTCTCGGCCATCATTTACACGGACATCGGCCGGGACGGCATGATGTCCGGTGTCAACATCGATGCGACGGTAAAGCTTGCCCGTGCAGTGCAGATACCCATTATCGCCTCAGGCGGTATTACCAATTTGGATGACGTACGCGCCCTGTGCGATGTGGCGGCGGAAGGGATTATCGGTGCGATTACCGGTCGCGCCATTTACGAAGGAACATTGGATTTTGCCGCTGGCCAAGCGCTGGCGGATGAACTTAGCGGCAACTAGGCGGCTGTTGCGAACGGGGAATCCCGTCGTATGACGCCTGATACTTGGAACATGCCATCATGGGTTTAGCTAAACGTATCATCCCATGCCTCGATGTCGATAACGGACGCGTCGTGAAGGGCGTGAAGTTTGTCGACATTCGCGACGCCGGTGATCCAGTGGAGATCGCCCGCCGTTACGACGAGCAGGGCGCCGATGAGTTGACGTTTCTCGACATCACCGCCTCCTCGGACAACCGCGAAACCATGGTGCACGTGGTGGAGCAGGTTGCAGGCCAGGTGTTCATACCGCTCACGGTTGGGGGCGGTATCCGCACCAGCGCCGATATCCGGCGCATGTTGAACGCCGGCGCCGATAAGGTAGGAATCAACACGGCGGCGGTATTCAATCCGGAATTCGTCAAGGAGGCTGCTGATCGTTTCGGTTCGCAATGCATCGTGGTTGCGATTGACGCAAAGCAGGTGAGCGGGGAAGGTGACGCCCCAAGATGGGAGATATTTACGCACGGTGGACGCAAAGCAACCGGGATTGACGCCGTCGAATGGGCCGGCCGCATGGTCGACTTCGGCGCCGGAGAGATACTACTGACCAGTATGGATCGCGACGGCACCAAGGCCGGTTTTGATCTGGCGTTGGTGCGGGCGGTGTCAGACGCCGTCCGGGTGCCGGTAATCGCCTCCGGCGGTGTCGGTAATCTCGACCATCTGGTCGAGGGTATCATCCAGGGACATGCCGATGCGGTGCTCGCCGCCAGCATCTTCCACTTCGGCGAATACACCATCGCGCAGGCCAAGCAACGCATGGCGGATGCCGGTATCGAGATGCGGCTGTAGTCTGCCGCTTGCGTGAGGATTTTTGGATGTCGCCGCACACCGATTGGCTGGACGAAATCAAATGGACCGCTGACGGTTTGGTGCCGGTGATTGCCCAGGAAGAGGCGAGCGGCCGGGTATTGATGTTTGCATGGATGAACCGCGAATCCCTGGCGCTGACCGTACAACAGGGGCGTGCCGTATATTGGTCCCGTTCGCGCAATAAGCTGTGGTATAAAGGCGAAGAATCGGGAAACGTCCAGAGAGTCAAGCAGATACGCCTTGATTGCGATGCCGACGTGTTGCTGATGACCGTGGAACAACTGGGCGGTATCGCCTGCCATACCGGACGGCACAGTTGCTTTTTCAGGGTGCTGGAGCAGGGGACGTGGAGGATTGTCGATCCGGTACTGCTGGATCCGCAAAAGATGTACAGCAAGAAACCATGAACGATATTTTACGTCAGTTGTCTCAGGTGCTGGAGCAACGCAAAGGAGCCGATCCCGAAAGCTCCTATGTGGCGAAGCTCTATAGCAAGGGTTTGGATACGATCCTGAAGAAGGTCGGCGAAGAGGCGACGGAGACGGTGATTGCCGCCAAAGACGGCGACCCGCACCAGATTATTTACGAAACTGCTGATTTATGGTTCCACTGCATGGTGATGCTGAAGCATTTCGATCTGGAACCGCAGGCGGTGTTGGACGAGCTTGAACGGCGCTTCGGGTTATCCGGCCTTGAAGAGAAGGCCAATCGGGGCACGCGATGAGCGATTGCATATTTTGCCGCATTGCGGCCGGCGAAATTCCGGCGGAGCTGTTGTACGAAGATGAGCAGGTGATCGTCTTCCGCGATATCAATCCCAAGGCGGAAGTTCATCTGCTGGTCGTGCCGCGGTTGCATGTATCGGGTCTGGATGCGCTTACGCCGAGTCACGACGCGTTAATAGCTCACATGATGCGGCTATTGCCAGGGTTGGCGGTTGGGCAGGGATTGACACAAGGTTTTCGCACGATTATCAACACGGGTAAGGGTGGTGGCCAAGAGGTTCCCCACCTGCATATTCATCTCCTCGGCGGCGCCGGCCTGCCGGGTTTCTGACTACCATCGGAGTGTACGAACATGGGACCGAGTATTTGGCAGTTGCTGATTGTTCTGCTTATTGTGGTGGTGCTGTTCGGCACCAAGAAATTGCGTAATATCGGTGGTGATCTCGGCGGCGCCGTCCATAACTTCCGCAAGGCGATGAAAGAGGGCGAA
>CAYQWR010000165.1:0-6488 GCA_964421235.1 uncultured Thiohalomonas sp.
AGGCGGCGGCGGCCGCCGGGATCGCCGCCGCATCGGTCTTGGGGGGGGTCTCGTCCACCAGATGCTTCAATACCAGGACCGACAGCTCCGGGTCGATGGGATAGGTGACGCCGAGCCACACGCCGTGGACCAGCGCTGTTACGGCATCCTCCTTTTCCGCCTGGTAGATGATATTGCAGGCGTGCACCGCCGCTTCCCATGCATCGAGGGCCAGGGCCTGCTGCAGCGCCTCATGGCCATGCTGCCAGGCTTCATCCGGGCGCTCCAGGTCCAGCAGCAGATAACCGGCCTCGTTGTTCAGCTCCAGCCGTTGCCCGGCCGGTGCGTCGGCCGGAAGTGCGGCAAGCCGTGCCAACACTTCGCTCAGCCGCTCCTCCTCCTGCTGCTTGGGGCGCGTGGCGTCGGAGGCACACTCGGCATCTCCCAGATAGGCTTCTTGTTCAAGCTGCAAATATTTCACGGATCGTTCCTGTAATCGTTGCGGACGCGGGTCACGAGGTAAAGGCGGCTTCCAGACGATCTTCCCAGTTTTCCGGCGTATCGTCATAGGTCGGCTTGATGTCGATGCGAAAGAACATCTCACCCTTGGCCTGCTGTTTGACCACGTCCAGCAATTGTTCGAAGGAATCCAGCTGCGGATTCTGGATCAGCACTTCACTTAAATAGAGCATTACTCGCCCCTTCGCATATGGTTCGCTACCTATATAGTGGCGGATACGGCGTCCCTTCAAGTAGTGTCGCCCGATATCGGCCACATTCGCGCTGTTTTGCGTGAAATCCCGCCGCAAGGGCGGCTATTGAAGCCCACTGTCGGCGCCTCTGACAAGCACCGATTTGTGATGGGGGACACAGCGGCTCCTGCGGCGTATAGCCGGCGCATTTCTACGATACCACTTGAGATAATGATCGTAACCGTATGTTTGTGATACATTAAAATATATAGTAATGAGCTTATAAACCATAACGGAGGCGGGTTTTGTATATCCCATTCAGGATACTCGCATCCCCCCCCTCCACCCCATCGGAAGGATATTTTGCTTAATAATGAACTTCTAAACTTCGGCGCATGTTGAAAAGGGCTCCAGTTCTACCGGCCCATTTTCAGACAGGTAGTTCGGCCTGCCCACCGATGTGGGTGGGCAGATGGGCGGACAAGGTAAAAATCCTCCGGACGCCCCGCAACCCAACAGATCTCTGACGGGAGAACGACTATATGGCTACTAAGATGCATAACACCCCGATGCTGGACCAGCTGGAGAGCGGCCCGTGGCCGAGCTTCGTGACCGGTTTGAAGCGCTTGGCCAATGACGAAGGCAAGCCCTACGCGGACATGATGAAGGACCTGCTGGGTCAGCTGGAAACGTCTTATCGGACCCGCAAGGGTTACTGGAAGGGCGGTACCGTCGGCGTAGTCGGCTACGGCGGTGGCGTTATTCCCCGCTTCACCGAGCTGCTGGGCGACGACAAGAAGCCCATGTTCCCGAAAGCTGCCGAATTCCACACCCTGCGTATCATGCCGCCCGCCGGCATGCACTACGATACCGCGACCATGCGCAAGTTCTGCGACGTTTGGGACAAGTACGGTTCCGGCCTGATCGCGTTCCACGGCCAGTCCGGCGACATCATGTTCCAGGGCTGCACCTCCGATAACGTCCAGCCGGCCTTCGACGAGCTGAACGAGATGGGCTTCGACATGGGTGGCGCCGGTCCCGCCGTGCGTACCGGCATGTCCTGCGTCGGTGCCGCGCGTTGCGAGCACTCCTGCGCCAACGAGCAGCGCATTCACCGCACCCTGGTGAACCGCTTCCTCGACGACATGCACCGCCCGGCGCTGCCGTACAAGTTCAAGTTCAAGGTCTCCGGTTGCCCCAACGACTGCATGAACTCCATTCAGCGTGCTGACCTGGCCACCATCGGTACCTGGCGCGACGACATGAAGGTCGACCAGGCCGAAGTGAAGAACTTCGTCCAGGCCAAGGGCCGCAAGTACGTCATCGACAACGTCATCACCCGCTGCCCGACCCAGGCGCTGAGCCTGAACGACGACGACACGCTGGCGGTCGACAACAAGAACTGCGTCCGCTGCATGCACTGCATCAACGTGATGACCAAGGCGCTGTCTCCTGGCGACGACAAGGGTGTCACCCTGCTGGTCGGCGGCAAGCGTACGCTGAAGATCGGTGACCTCATGGGCACCGTCGTCGTTCCCTTCATGAAGCTGGAGACGGACGAGGACTACGAAGCTCTGGAAGAACTGGCCGGCAACATGATCGACTTCTTCGCCGAAAACGCTCTGGAGCACGAGCGCACCGGTGAGATGGTCGAGCGTATCGGCCTGGTCAACTACCTCGAAGGCCTGGGCCTGGAGATCGATCCGAACATGATCAACAGCCCGCGTATGAACCCGTACATCCGTATGGACGGTTGGGACGAGGAAGCCAAGAAGTGGTTCGAGCGTAAGGCCGGCTAAACGGTCATTAAGTAAAAAGAGCGGGGCGTTCGCGGGCAACACCGGAACGCCCCGCAAACTAAATAAAGACGAATTCCTGAGCGTAATTGGAGGTAAACATGTCTGCACCTCGTATGCCCATCGAGAGCGGTGTACCGGATCCGTTTCCGTTTATGCACCCGACGCTGAAGAAGAACTTCGGCCAGTGGAAATATCATGACCGTCCGCGTCCGGGCGTCCTGCACCACGTTGCCAACACCGGCGACCAGGTTTGGACCGTCCGCGCCGGTACCCAGCGTCAGATGGACACCTACACCATCCGTAAGCTGATGGACATTGCCGATGAGTTCGCTGACGGCTATGTGCGCTTCACCATCCGTTCCAACATCGAGTACATGGTCTCCGACGAGAAGAAGGTCCAGCCGCTGGTCGACAAGCTGCAGGCCGAGGGCTTCCCCATCGGTGGTACCGGTAACTCCGTGTCGATGATCTCCCACACCCAGGGCTGGCTGCACTGCGACATCCCCGGCACCGACGCCTCCGGCGCCGTCAAGGCATTGATGGACGAGCTGTACGAAGACTTCATCAATGAAGAGATGCCGAACCGCGTGCGTCTCACCACCTCCTGCTGCCAGATCAACTGCGGCGGCCAGGGTGACATCGCCATCAACATCCAGCACACCAAGCCGCCGAAGATCAACCACGACCTGGTGGCCAACGTCTGCGAGCGCCCGTCAGTCGTCGCCCGCTGCCCGGTGGCCGCGATTCGTCCGGCCATGGTCAACGGCAAGCCGTCGCTGGAAGTGGACGAGAAGAAGTGCATCTGCTGCGGCGCCTGCTTCCCGCCCTGCCCGCCGATGCAGATCAACGACCCCGAGTACTCCAAGTTCGCCATCTGGATCGGCGGCAAGAACTCCAACGCCCGCTCCAAGCCGACCTTCCACAAGCTGGTCGCTGCCGGCGTGCCCAACAACCCGCCGCGCTGGCCGGAAGTCTCAGCGATCGTGAAGACGATCCTGAAGTGCTACAAGGAAAACGCGAAGGATTACGAGCGCGTTGGTGAGTGGGTTGATCGTATCGGCTGGCCGCGTTTCTTCGAACTGACCGGGCTGCCGTTCACCAAGTACCACATCGACAACTGGCGTGGTGGCCGCGTGAACCTCAACGCCTCTGCCCATATCCACTTCTAAGTCGGCGCGGAAAAGGAAGAGGTAAATGAAGTTTACGATTCAGATTAACGAAGGGCCGTACACTCATCAGGCATCTGATACGGCGTACAACTTTGCCAAGGCAGTACTGGAGAAGGGACACGAGATTTATCGCGTGTTCTTCTATCACGACGGTGTCAACAACGCGACCCGTCTGACCTCTCCGCCGCAGGACGACCGCAATGTGGTCAACCGCTGGAGTGAGCTGGCTGCCGCGCTTAATCTCGATCTCGTAGTCGGTGTTGCCGGGGCCCAGCGCCGCGGCATCGCCGATGCCGACGAAGCCAAGCGCAACGGCAAAGACGCCAACAATCTCGCTCCTGGTTTTCGCATTTCCGGCCTTGGCCAGTTGATCGAGGGTGGTATTCAAGCCGATCGACTCGTCGTGTTTGGCGATTGATTCGGGGGTAGATGAAGATGAGTGAAGAGATGATGGAAGGCGGAACCGTCAAGAAGTTCTGTTACGTGAATCGCAAGGCGCCTTACGGCACCATTTACGCCCTGGAGTCGCTTGAGGTGGTGCTGATCGGCGCCGCTTTCGAGCAGGACGTTACCGTGGTGTTTATGGATGACGGCGTGTTCGAAATCACCAAGGGACAGGACACCGCCGGTATCGGCATGAAGAACTTCTCCCCCACCTACCGCGCACTCGAGATGTACGACGTCGAGAAGCTGTATGTGTCCAAGGAGTCGCTCGAAGCGCGTGGCCTGACGGAAGAGGATCTGTTGGTGGACGTCGAGGTTATGACGGCCGATCAGATCAGCAGCCTGATGGAAGAACAGGACGTGCTCCTGAGCTTTTAATGTGGGGACGAAGACATGCTACATACCGTAAACAAATCGCCTTTTGAGAAGAACACCTTTGAAAGCTGTATCAACCACGCTTCGAAAGGCAGTGCCGTCCTTCTGATTGAGGATGGTGTTTATGCCGCGCTGAAGGGCTCTGCCGTGTCCGGGAAGCTGCAGCAAGCCATGGGTGATATCACCTTCTATGCCCTGGAAGCGGACGTCAACGCCCGCGGCCTCAAGGACAAAGTGATGGATGGTATCAACCTCGTGGACTACGCCGGGTTCGTGGACCTGACCGTAAAATTCGATCGTGTTCAATCCTGGCTGTAAGCCAATTTATTCAATCCATTGATTGAGGAGATGAAATAATGGGTACTATGACTGCTGGTGGTAAGACTGTAGAAATCGACGAGGAAGGCTACCTGGTAAACATCAACGACTGGAGTCGTGAAATTGCCGAGGAACTGGCGAAGTCCGAGAACGTCAACATGACCGAGTCCCACTGGGAGGTTATCGACTTCCTGCGTGAGTACTACAACGAATACCAGATCGCTCCGGCGGTCCGCGTTCTGACCAAGGCCATCGGCAAGAAGCTCGGTCCCGACAAAGGCAACAGCAAGTACCTGTACGAGCTGTTCCCGTATGGTCCGGCCAAGCAGGCCTGTAAGATCGGCGGTCTGCCGAAGCCGACGGGCTGCATCTAAGTTGTGCCCTGGGGGGCGTCAGCCCCCCACCCCCTTTTCCCAGTTATTTGCGGAGGGCTGAATACCCATGACCGGGTTTTACGCAGCGCTGTTCTACTTTGCGACCGTCGTGTTCGTTCTTGGGCTGGTCAACAAGATTGTCCAGTACGCCAGGACACCCGCACCGCTAAAGATTCCCACGACCCCCGCACCGACGACGACCAGCGGCGTGGTCATGCGAATGGCACGCGAAGTCGTGTTGTTCGAAAGTCTGTTCAAGGGCAGCAAGTGGACATGGCTGTTCGGTTGGATGTTCCACCTTTCGCTGCTGTTGGTGCTGCTGCGCCACATGCGCTATTTCGAATATCCGGTTTGGCTCATCACCTCTATCGTGCAACCGTTCGGCATTTATGCCGGCCTCACCATGGTGCTTGGGCTGCTTGGATTGTGGGCGCGCCGGATTTTCGTGGAGCGTGTTCGATACATTACCAACCCGTCCGATCACTTGATTTTGGCGCTGCTGGTTGCCATCGGCCTGAGCGGCCTGTCGATGAAATTCATCCGACACACCGACATCATCTCGGTGAAGGCATTCTTCCTCGGCCTGATGCGTTTTGATCTGCAGCCGCTGCCGCACGACGGCTTGCTGCTGCTGCACCTGGGTCTGGTCGCGGCCCTGTTGATTGTTTTCCCGTACAGCAAATTGCTGCATGCGCCGGGCGTGTTCTTCAGCCCCACTCGTAATCAAGTGGATAATCCGCGCGATCACCGTCATCTGGCGCCGTGGGCTGCTGAACTCGACAAATAACCATCGCACTTAGCGCTTTGAACGTATAAGGAGAAACGCGTGGCTGCAGCAAAGTTCGACATGCCGAAAATGCGGGATTACCCGAGCATCCCTGCCCTCCAGCCGGACGCGACGGCTCATGTTAAGTCGTTCCTCGCGGCTCCCGACCACAACACCGCCATCGGATTTCCGGGCGAGCTGGTTGAAAACTGGCAGGAGAAGGCCATCGAGAAGATGGGCGACTTGCTGGGCAAGTATCGCGGCTTCCGGGTCTTTCTGGATGCTTGCGTCAAATGCGGTTCCTGCACCGACAAATGCCAGTATTTCATCGGCACGGCGGACCCGAAGAACATGCCTGTGGCGCGCCAGGATCTGCTGCGCAGCGTCTATCGCCGCTACTTCACCCTTGCCGGCAAGTTCTTCCCGAAGCTGGTAGGCGCTCGCGATCTGACGCGCGAAGTGCTGGACGAGTGGTACACCTACTTCCATCAGTGCTCGCAGTGCCGCCGTTGCTCGGTGTTCTGCCCCTACGGCATCGACACCGCCGAAATCTCCATGGCCGCGCGCGAGAT
>CAYQWR010000166.1:0-6474 GCA_964421235.1 uncultured Thiohalomonas sp.
AAAGCAGAACATCTGTTGCACCACGGTCGTCGAAGTGTGATCGACAACGCGATTCCGTCAGCGCGCCGCCACAGCCGCTTGCGTCGTCACCAAACACTGATACTCTTACGGCCAACATACGGTGATCAGGTGCATCATGAAGTCGTCATGGAAAGAGAGTATCTACCTGCAACGCGAACAGCTCGGGCGGCTGCTGCATGAGCCGTTGGCGCGGCTGGCGCA
This sequence comes from uncultured Thiohalomonas sp., assembly GCA_964421235.1. Lineage (GTDB taxonomy): Bacteria > Pseudomonadota > Gammaproteobacteria > Thiohalomonadales > Thiohalomonadaceae > Sulfurivermis. The sequence goes on from CAYQWR010000166.1 coordinate 223, forward strand.
GAAGTGCCTGCCGGCGTGGGGCGATCGCGAGCGCTTGGACGAGGTGTTAGGCGAGCACTTCGCCGAAATTCCCCATTGCACCAGTCTCTATTGCCTCGGTACCGACGGCATCCAGAACTGCGACAACATCACTGCGGAGGGGCGCGACATCGCCCACTTCGGGCGCGACCGTTCGCAGCGGCCCTACATGAAGGAGGCCGTGCCGTCGTGGGGTTTTCTGTTGTCCGACGCCTACATCAGCCTGTTGAAGAACCGGCCATCGCTCACGGCGTTGCAGCTGGTGCGCGACGGGACGACCGTGCTCGGCTATCTCGGCGCCGATTTCGACCTGCGCGACCTGCCGGTGACCGCGGTGTTGTACGAGGAGCCCGGCGAGTGGCGCCAGATCAAGGGCGACCCGTCGATCCGCAGCGCGGTGTTCCAGCAGTGCCGCATCGACAGCCCGATGGACCGGGCGTTGCCGCAGTCGCTATCGATTTTGGAGGAGCTGCTGACCCACCGCGGCGTGTTCCAGTGCCAGATCCACTTCTCCAGCAGCCAGGCCACCATCTGGACGGTGGACGATCCGTTCCGCTACCGCATCCTCGACCAGGAGGCGATGGCCGACCCGGACATCTGCATGCTCTATCCGGCGCGTCCCTACCCGGCCGACGCGGTGATCCCGGAGGCGGACATCGGCCGCATCCTCGACATCCTGCGCCAGCTGCGCATGGCCGACGAGAACATCTACCTGCGCCAGTCCTCCATCAACGTCTTCAACGGCATGCTCAGCCTCACCTTCTCCTGCGACGGCTCCCACTACATGCGCTACGACGAGTTCCTCAACAAGGACATCGGCTTCTGGTTCGGGGCGGCCGCCTGAGGCGGGTGCGTTCGCTGTTCGCGAATAGCGAACGCCGTCTGGTTAGAGTACGCAAACACTTACCAACACCTTTCCCTCCAGCGTCGGCAAACGCATCATATGCGATATGCATATAGCATATCGGCTGCCGTCCGCCCCCATGATGGCATCTCTGGTGAATATATGTTATATGCATACCGCATATGCGACGCTCCGCCATTGAAAATACGATCGCCCTTAAGCGGGCCTCCAACCGTCAGTGGGTGCTGAAGCCCCAGGATCTGGCAGTGGCGTTAAAGCTGGTTGCCCTCGGGGGGAAGTGGCTGCCCTATGCCGCACTCGGCGACTCGTTGCGGATGTCGCGCTTCGAGGCCCATGCGGCGGTTCAACGCCTCGGTGCGGCCGGCCTGGTGGTCGAGCTGGAGGGGCCGCCGCAGCCGGTATTGGCGGCCTTGCGCCAATTCGTGATCCATGGCGCGCGCTACGCCTTTCCTCCGGTGCGTGGTGGTGTAACCATCGGCTTTCCGACCGCGCACGGAGCGGCCCCGCTGAATGCGCTGATGGCATTCGGCCCGGAGGAGCAGCTGGTTTGGCCGCACCCGGATGGACCGGTTCGGGGTCACGGTCTGCTGCCGCTGTACGAACGGTTGCCGCTGGCGGCTGAGGAGGACCCGGCGTTCTACGAACTGCTGGCGCTGTTCGATGCGCTGCGGGCCGGGCAGGCACGGGAACGGGAATTGGCGTCGAAACTACTGGAGGAGCGATTACGGTGATGGAAGTCGGAATCAAGGACGATCCGAATCTGGACATTCTGTTGTACGTGGCCGATGCGCTGGGCGAATTGCGTGAGAGCCTTGTCTTTGTCGGCGGTTGCGCCACCGGCCTGTTGTTGACGGTGCCGCGGGCGCAGTGGATACGCGCCACGCAGGATGTCGACGTGGTGGCCGAGGTCACGTCGACGGCCCAGTACCACCGGCTGGAAGCCAGGGTTGCAGCGTTGGGTTTCGCCCACGATGTGTCGCCGGAGGCGCCTATCTGCCGCTGGGTACGGGGTGGGGTGAAGCTCGATCTGATGCCCACTGAGGAGGGCATTCTCGGCTTCCACAATCGCTGGTATCCCCTGGCCGTGGCGACTGCGCAGTGGGTGCAACTCCCTGGTGGCCGGTCGATTCGTTTGATCGGCGCACCGGTATTTATTGCCACCAAGTTGGAGGCGTTCCGTGATCGCGGCCATAACGATTATCTGGCCAGCCACGATCTGGAAGACCTGTTGACGGTGGTGGATGGCCGGCCGGCGTTGGTGGGAGAGGTACGGTCCGCGGACGCGGCGTTGCGCCGTTATCTGGCCGAGGCGTCTACCTCCCTGCTGGCTGATCCGGCCTTTTTGCAGGCGATCCCGGGTCACCTCCCCGCCGATGCCGCCAGCCAGGCCCGGCTCCCCGGGCTGCTTGCCCGGCTGCGGACACTGGCAGAAGTGCGCTGAGGTAAACCCAATCCGGGTCTGCTCACCGCGCCGCCGTCAGAAATACCCCAGCTCCTGCGCGATCGACGACAGCAGCGCGCGTCCGCCGTCGAGGTTGTTCATCATGCCGTGGCGGTGGTCGATCCACCATTTGGCGTCGATCTGGTTTTCCAGGTATTCGACGGCTTTGCGCGCCGCCTGCTGCATGGTGTGCCAGTGGTCGGGGTCCTCCTCTTCGGCCTGGGCGGCGACCTGCTCCATCCACTTCAACGCCTTGTCGATGGCGCCGAAGGCGTTGAGGCGGACGGTCTCGGCCCAGGCGCACTGTTTCTCCGATCCCTCCAGCGGCGGCAGGCCGCGTTCCTGCGCCTGGTAGCGGGCCTGTTCGCTCTTGCGGCGCTGTTCGCTGCGCTGCTCCTCCACCTGGCAGACGCGGCAGCTGCCCTCGGTGAGCTGCTGCACGCGGTCGGGCCAGGTGAAGTCGTCGTCGCCGTAGAAGGGGTAGAGCACGGTGTGGTCGCAGGTGTGGCGGATGATCTTGAGCTCGAACACCTCGCGCGTCTCGCCGTTACCCTGGTTGTGGCCGACCAGGGTGCAGGGGATGTTGTGGTCGGTGCACCAGTGGGCGAAGTCGAGGTGGGTGTCGGACTCGTAGACGCGGCGGACGGTCACGTCGGCGAAGTGCTGGGCGATCACCCCCGCCTTGAACTCCACCGCCGGCTTGAAGTCGTTGGCCGGGCGCATCCATAAATCGTCGTAGCCGATCTGCCAGCGTTGCAGCCAGGCCAGGGTCTGTTCGCGCACCGCGGCGCTGCGGCCGGTGAGCAGGATCACCGGGATGCCCTCGGCGCGCGCCTGATTGAGGCGGTCGATGAGCGGCATGTTGGGCATGTCCTCGCCGCACGCCTCCAGGAAGCGCTCCCAATGCTTTACGCCCTCCTCGTTGTAGAGGTGGTGCAGGCGGTGTTCGATCAGGGCCAGCACCCCGTCGAGTCCGCAGATCACGATTTCCCGTTGCTCGGCCATTGGCGGACTATTGTGCCTGATGTACGGCGTGCGGACGAACAAGGGAGGCTTCGGGCGGCGGGACAACGCGGCTATCATGGCCGCTGGAGGAATCGCCGTGCATCGTTTGAACGACCCGTTTGCGTCGCCGCAGCGTCTCAGCCAGTCGGTGGTCCAGGCGGGCGAACTGCTGGGGCTCTATCGCGCCGAGGTGGCGCGGCTGCTGGGATTTCACTGCGCAGAGGTGAGCGCGCTGTACGAGGGGCGGCTGTTGCTGCTGCCCGGCGGCGGCGCCTGGGAATCGGGGGTGTTGTTCGTGCGCCTCTACCAGGCGCTGCATGATCGCATGGCGGGCGACGGCCCGCGCATGGTGCACTGGCTGCGGGCCGATCACCCGGCGCTCGGCAGTTCGCCGTTTCTGTCGATGGTGGACGGGGGCGGGCTTGAGCGGGTGGTTCGCCTTGCCGAGACGGCGGCGCCGGCGGAGCGGCATCGGTAGGCCGTGTGCCGTCATCGCCGGTAATGCCGAGCGTCGCACATCGCCCAGGGCCGCCGGTTCGCTGTAGTGGACGACGAATGGTCATCAACCGCGAGGAACAGCCGATGAAATACCTGATTGCCATTACCCTGTGCGTCCTGTTGGCCGGTTGCGGCAGCGGCGAGAGCGCCGCCACCGCGGCCGCGGTGGCCGCCAGTGAGGCGCGTGCCGCCAAGGCGGCGAAACAGAACGAACAGCACATCGTGAAGCAGCTCGATCAGATCAACCGGCAGGAGGCGCAGCAGCGCAAGGCGATGGACGACGCGACTTCCCAGTAGCGCGCCTTCAGCTGAAATTCAGCTGGGTTCCGTAGGCTGCCCGCTGGTGCAGCGAAGTCCAAGGAGTCCAGCCGTGAAGAAGATATTGTTGCTCGTCGCGCCGCTGTTGTTCGGCGGCTATGCCCTGCCCGCCATGGCCGCCGACCCGGCCGCGCCGCCTGCGGTGGTGTTGGTGCGGGTGGTCCAGCTCGATGCCATCGGTCCCGACGGCAAGTCCTACACCCTCTATCGCGATGCGGCGGGCGTGCTCACCACGCGGCGCGACCTCGGCCGCGTCACTTACATGGTCAAGGCGGGGACACTGCCCGAGGGTGCCTACCATACGCTGTCGGTGCGCCTGGATGACGCGGCCATGGCGATCTATGCCGACGGTCGCCAGGAGCCGCGCCCGCTCAAGACCCAGGGGCTGAGCGCCGAACAGCGCATCAGCGGCATGCTGTGGATCGAGGCGGGCGATGTTCGCTCCCTGCGCACCCGCCCCCATGCCGCTCTGGGGCACGGACACGTGGAAGAAGACGACGACTAGTGCCGTCCGCAATGATGGGGACCACCGAACGCGCTGAAGGCGGAGCTAAAGGAGCGCTCGCGACGGCGCGTCAACCAAGGACCTGGCGGCGTGCTTGCCGCCGCTGCGCACGGTGCGATCCGTCGCTTTCGAGTTTTCGGCGCCTTCGGTGATTCCAGCCTTGCTTCAGGCCGCCGGCCAGTAGTCGGTGGCGATGCCGGTGCCGAGGTCGGCCTCGATCAGGCGGCGGCGTACCTCCAGCAGCTGTTCGATCAGCTTCGGTTCCGCCTGTTCGTAGGCGGCGGCGTCGGGGGTGCGGTTGACCACCACACCGAGCAGTTCGGTGATGGCGTTGCCGATGGAGTTCTGGCTGATGGTGACGATCAGCTTGCCCGCCTCGTTGCGGTAGATGAGCTGCTTGAAGGCCGGCTGCCAGCGGATGGCGTTGGCGTAGGCGGCGTCCTTGATGCAGCGGTCGCGCACCATCTTGGCGGTCTTGAGGAAGTCGTTGTCGAACAGCAGCACGCTCTCCACCTGGTCGGGGAAGTGCAGGTCGGGCAGCATCGGCGCGTTGCGGGTGGAGACCTGGGAGAAGAAGGTGCGGTAGAAGTCGAGGAAACCCTTCAGCACCAGGTCGTACTCCTGCCAGAAGCGCACGTCCTGCAATGCCGCGGCGCCGCCGGGGATCTCCCAGCTCGGCAGCCCCTGCGGGTAGCCGGTCAGGTCGATGCGCGCCGAGTCGTCGCTGATGGGGCGCAGCACCTCCAGGTGCAGCGCCTTGCAGATGAACTCGCGGTAGACGTCGTGCATGTACTTCTCGAACAGCGAGTGCTGGCCGCCGTCGGTGAGGTTGGGGTTGCTGGGGTCGGCCGGCTCGGCACCGCGCAGCTGCTCCATGGGAAAGACGATGAAGTGGTTGTGCAGCATGCGGATGCTGGGCACGCCCGGCGAGGTGAGCGGCCAGGTGGCGTCGAGGCTCGCCTCGCCCGCCAGCACCAGATGCTGCTGCGGGTCCGGGTACTCCTCCAGCATGAAGTCGATGATGATCTGGTTCATCCGGTTCCAGACGTGGCGCACGTCGTCCGGCACCTGGGTGCGGCGCACCGGCCGTCCCAGCGGATTGAGGATCAGCTGCGAGGTGTTGTAGATGATGGAGCAGTCGAACACGTTGCTGTGGCCCAAGGCCTTGCGGTAGAGCAGCAGATGTTCCGGATTGAGCAGCAGCCCGTTGTTGTTCACCAGGTCGTTGAGGTTCTCGGTGCTGTTGAAGAATTCGTTGGGCTTCATCCCCTCCGGCACCTCCAGCGGGATGGGGCGGAACGGGGTGACGATTTGGCGCGGTCCGGATTGCATGCTCATACCTCAGGCAATTCTATAGGCATATAAGCCTTTGAAATAAAGGGAATATCGAGGGCGGACACACCATACCACCATGGGCCGGGCAGCGGTATAGGCCGGTGGTGCCGGGTACAATGGGACGATGATTCCCGACTACGACGAACCGTTGTTCCGCCCGCCGGCGGAGGGCGACAACCTGATCATCCAGGCCACCCTGGGGTGCAGCTTCAACCGCTGCAGCTTCTGCGCCATGTACCGCAGCAAGCGCTACCGGGCGCGGCCGCT
>CAYQWR010000167.1:0-6472 GCA_964421235.1 uncultured Thiohalomonas sp.
CGCTGGCGATCCTGGCTATCTGTGCGCTGATCGTCGTGGCGGGCCTGCTGCGCGGCGAGGAGATCGTGCTGATGCTGCTCACGGCCATCTCCCTGGCGGTGGCGGCGATCCCGGAGGCGCTGCCGGCGGTGGTGACGGTGTCGCTGGCGCTTGGCGCCGCCAAGATGAGCAAGCGCCACGCGCTGGTGCGGCGGCTGCCGGCGGTGGAGACGCTGGGTTCTGTCACCTTCATCTGTTCCGATAAAACAGGAACGCTTACCGAGAACCGCATGCGCGTCGAGCGCGTGGTGATCGGCAACGATGAATTCGATGCGGTGCCCACCGATGATTCATTCGTGGCGCGGCGCCTGCGCCAAGCGCTGGCGCTCTCCAACGACGTGAAGCGGGGCAACGGCGACGGGCTGCTCGGCGACCCCACCGAGGTGGCGTTGTACGAAGCGGCACTGCGCGCCGGTTGCGACAAGTCGGCGCTGGAGGTTGAGATGCCGCGATTGGCCGAGCGGGCCTTCGATGCGGAACGCAAGCTGATGACCACGCTGCATCGCGACGGTGGGCGCGTGGTCGCCTTCTGCAAGGGGGCGCCGGAACATCTGCTGCCGCTGTGTCACGCCGAACTCGATGGCGGCGACACGATGCCGTTCGATGCCATGCCGCGGCTCGACGCCGCCGAGCGGCTGGCGCATCAGGGTTATCGCGTGCTGGCGCTGGCCTATGGCGAACACGATAGCCTGCCCACCTCGCTCGACGGCGTCGAACAGGGCCTGACCCTGTTGGGGCTGGTGGCGCTGATCGACCCGCCGCGCGAAGGGGCGCGCGAGGCGGTGGACGAGTGCCGCGCCGCGGGTATCGTGCCGGTGATGATCACGGGCGATCATCCGGGCACGGCGCACGCCATCGCGTTGCGTCTCGGCATCGTCGCCGAGGACGGCGAGGTGCTCACCGGGCGCGAGCTGCAACAGATGTCGCAGCAGGAGTTCGAGGCCCACGTCGAGCATGTGCGCGTCTATGCGCGGGTGAACCCGGAGCAGAAGATCCGCATCGTGCAGGCGTTGCAGGACCAGGGCGAGTTCGCGGCGATGACCGGCGACGGCGTCAACGACGCGCCGGCGCTGCGCCGCGCCGACATCGGTGTGGCGATGGGGCTCAAGGGGACCGACGTGGCGCGCGAGGCGGCGGACATGGTGCTGCTGGACGACAACTTCGCCACCATCGTCAGCGCGGTGCGCGAAGGCCGGCGCATCTACGACAACATCCGCAAGTTCGTGAAGTACACCATGACCTCCAACTCGGGGGAGATCTGGACGCTGCTGCTGGCGCCGTTCCTCGGCCTGCCGCTGCCGCTGCTGCCGATCCACATCCTCTGGATCAACCTGGTGACCGACGGCCTGCCGGGCCTGGCCCTGGCGGCGGAGCCGCACGAGCGCAACATCATGCGCCGGCCGCCGCGCGCGCCGCAGGAGAGCATCTTCGCCCACGGCATGTGGCAGCACATGATCTGGGTCGGCTTGCTGATCGGCGGCCTGTCGTTGTTGGCGCAGGCGTGGGCCTACGACAGCGGCTGGGCCCACTGGCAGACGATGGTGTTCACCGTGCTCACCTTCGCGCAGCTGGTGCATGCGCTGGCGATCCGTTCCGAGCGCGATTCGCTGTTCACCATCGGCCTGTTGAGCAACCTGCCGCTGCTGGGGGCGGTGCTGTTCACCGTCGCGCTGCAACTGGGGGTGATCTATCTGCCGTGGGCCAACGCGCTGTTCCGCACCGCGCCGTTGTCGGCCGGCGAGCTGCTGATCTGTTTCGCGCTGCCGCTGGTGGTGCTGGTCGCAGTGGAAGGAGAGAAGTGGGCGGCGCGCCGCGGCTGGATCTACCGCGAGGCGAAATAGCAATTCCGAACGGGAAAAAAGCCATTAACCACGGGGGACACGGGGGGCACGGGGTAATACGGACTTGGGGTCTGTGTTGTCCGCGATGGTGGCGAAAAACTTTCCGTGTTCAGCGTACCCGAAGAACATGAATATTCCCCGTGTGCCCCGTGGTTTATTTCTTGTCCTGCTTATTACAGATGCTGATCGAGGCCGCGCGCCTTGAGGCCCCAGGCGAGGATCGAGAACAGTTTCTTGTTGGTGCTGCGCAGCCGGCCCACCAGGGTGTTGAACAGGTCTTTCAGCACGCGGTAGCCCAGCTCCGGGTTGGCATCGAGGATGGCCAGCAGGCGATCCCCCGGCAGTTCCGCGATCTCGCAATCGCTCACCGTCATCACCGAGGTGGAGCGCCCGCCGTGGTCGAACAGCGCCAGTTCGCCGAACACCTCGCCGGCACCGAGATCGCAGACGCCGGGATGGATGTGGCGGCCCTCTTCCAGTTCCAGATCGGCGAGGATGCGGACCGAGCCCTCCAGCACCAGATAGACGGTGTCGGCGTCGGTGCCCTCGCGGAAGACAAATTCGTTGGCGGCGTAGCGGCGACGGTGCCAGTCGGCGCCTTCCTTGAGGTCGGGGTGTTGCAGCAGCGAGGCGAAGGTATTGTTCATGGCCGTATCCGTTATTTTTTTATAATCGCGCCTGGCGTGACCACAGAACAAAGAATCGACCGCGGGGGAGTGATATACCCGATGGTCGCATGGTTTATGGTTCTGGATTTCGCGACGGCTCCCTGTGGCTGATTCTCGCCCGACTACCATGGCCCGAACCATGAACCAGATCAAGCTACGGCACAACGCCACGTCGGGATATGGCGTCTGTTGCCGATATAAATCAGGAAAACCGGTCGTTACGACGAACAGCTGACGGCGAGGCGGCGTCCCCAGTCGGGCGGCGGGGCGGCGTAGCGCTCCATCTGCGGCTGCTCGTCGAAGGGCGTTTGCAGCAGGCGCAGCAGTTTCTCCACCTCGCCATAGTCGCCGCCCTCGGCGCGCATGATGGCCTGCTGCGCCAGGTAGTTGCGCAGCACGTATTTGGGGTTGACGCGATCCATGGCCCGGCGGCGCGCGGCGTCGTCGCTCTGTTCGGCGGCGAGGCGGTCGCGGTAGCCGGCAGCCCAGGCGTCGAAGGCGGCACGGTCGACGAACTGATCGCGCAGCGGCGCGTTGCGGGCGGGGGCGCTGTCGAAGCCGCTCAGGGCGCGGAAGAAGCGGGTGTAGTCGACGTGCTGGGCGGCGAGCAGATCGAGCAGCGCGGCGATCAGTTGGGCATCCTCCGCGCGGTCGTCGTGCAATCCCAGCTTGGCGCGCATGCCGGCGTGGTAGTGGCCGGTGAAGAGTGCGTCGTATTCGTGCAGCAGGGCGTTGGCGTGCTCGGCGGCGGCCTCGGCCGGTTCGCCCAGCAGCGGCAGCAGCGCCTGGCCCAGGCGGCTCAGGTTCCACAGGCCGATGTGCGGCTGCTGATCGAAGGCGTAGCGGCCGGCGTGGTCGGAGTGGTTGCAGATCAGGCCGGGGTCGAAGTCGTCGAGAAAACCGAACGGGCCGTAGTCGAGGGTGATGCCGAGGATCGACATGTTGTCGGTGTTCATCACGCCGTGGGCGAAGCCGACCAGCTGCCATTGGGCGATGAGGCGGGCGGTGCGCTGCACCACCTCGCGGAACAGGGCCAGGTAGGGCTGTTCGGTTTGCCGTAATTGCGGATAGTGGTGGGCGATGACGTAGTCCGCCAGTTGCCGCAGCGGCGCCTGCTGGTTGCGGTGGTAGAACACTTCGAACGAGCCGAAGCGCACGTGGCTGGGGGCGAGCCGCACCAGCAGCGCGCCGCGCTCGCAGGTTTCGCGGTAGACCTCCTCTTCGCTGTCGAACAGGCACAGCGCCCGCGTGGTGGGGATGCCGAGACCGTGCATCGCTTCGCTGCACAGGTATTCGCGGATGGTGGAGCGCAGTACGGCGCGGCCGTCGCCGCTGCGCGAATAGGGGGTGACGCCGGCGCCCTTGAGCTGGATCTCCCAGCGTTCGCCGTTGCGGTTTTGCACCTCGCCCAGCAGGATGGCGCGACCGTCGCCGAGCTGCGGCACGTAGTGGCCGAACTGGTGACCGGCGTAGAGCGCGGCCAGCGGCTCGCTGCCGGGCAGCGGCGAGCGGCCGGAAAAATAATCGGTGAATTCCGCCCGCAGCGCCTGGGTCGGATCGAGGTCGAGCAGTTCCGCCGCCGCGGGGTTCAAGCCGGCGAGCCGCGGCCCGGCCAACGGCGTCGGTTGCAGACGGGTGTAGAAGTGCTCCGGCAGGCGGGCGAAGCTGTTGCTGAAATTGAGCTGTTCGAGGGGGCGCATCAAGGCTAAATGGCGCTGGCACAAGCGCCATTCAACCACTAAAAAAACATGGTTATTCAACCGGTTAGGTTAATCGTGCGTAAAATTGTCTATTATTGTTAATACCCTTCGGTCCATCCCCTACGCCATAGCTTCATATAACGAGTAAGGAAAGGGGGCTTTGATGTCAACTTTCAGGTTCCGACAGGCCAGCGGCCCGTGGCTGGTCGTGTGGTGGCTGCTGTTGGCGGCCGGCTATGCCGCACTGGCAGAGGCCAGCATGCTGTTGGCGGACCCCTTCACCCATGTCAGCCTGCTGTGGCTCCCCGCCGGCCTGGCGCTGGCGGCGCTGTTGCGTTTCGGGTTGCGGCTGTGGCCGGGAGTGGCGCTCGGTGTGATGGGGGCTGAGTTGTTGCGTCACGCGGCTCTGTTGCCCGGTGTCGCTTTCGCCGTTGCGGCCACCGTGGAGGCATTGCTGGCTGCCTGGCTGGTGCGCCGCCTGATCGACCATGCGGTCGTGCTGCAACACATCGGCGACGTGCTCCGTTTCATTCTCGCCACGGTGATCGCGCCACTGGCGGCTGTGCTGATCGCCGGCCTTCCGTTTGCGGGCGACAGGGGGTGGGGCGATCTGTTGCAGGTGATGCCGCGCTGGTGGTTGGGCAACGTCGCCGGCATGTTGATCGTCGCGCCTTTCGTCCTCGGCTGGAGCGGACGCGCCTATGCACCGCCCGCCGGGCGCGGCGGCGAGTTGGCGCTGTTCGTCGCGATCGCGTGCGGCGTCGCCGATTTGGTGTTTTCCGGCCGCCTGCCTGCCGGTTCGCTGGTGTTCAACCTGTTGGGGTTCTTTCTGTGGGCGGGATTGCGCCTGGAAGTGCGCGGCATGAGCGCGCTCAATCTGACGGTGGCACTGTTCTCGGTCTATTACACCAGTCGCGGCCTGGGACCGTTCATGGCCCACTCCGTATGGGTACGGGAGCTCACGGTACAGGCGTTTGCGGTCACTGCGGCGGTGTCCGGTCTGCTGCTGATCGCCGCCATGCATGAGCGCGCCGAGGCCTTCGATGAATTGCGCCTCAGCGCTCGCATCATCGACGCCTCGCCCGAACACATTGCGGTGGTGACGCCGGAACACATCTATCGGCGCGCCAACGAAGCGCACCGGCGCGCCCACGGCCGGTTGGCGCAGGCGGTGGGCGGCCGGCACGTCGCGGAGCTGCTGGGGCGCGACGTTTATCAACAGCTGGTGCGGCCCAATCTGGAACGTGCGTTTGCCGGCGCCGAGGTTCGCTATAACGCATGGTTCAACTATACCGGTGCCGGCCGGCGCCACATGCTGGTCTCCTATCTGCCGCTGGCAAACGGCAACGGCAACCAGGTCGAAAGTGTGGCGATGCTGTCGCGCGATATTACCGACATCAAGGAGGCGGAAGAGAAGCTGCAGCTGGCGGCGAGCGTGATCGAAAACACCCCGGAAGGTGTGATGATCACCGACGCGGACCAGCGCATCATCTCCGTCAATCCCGCTTTTGTCCGCAATACCGGCTACAGCGTCGCCGAGATCGTCGGACAGAATCCGTCGCTGCTCGCCTCCGGCCGACACGACCGTGCGTTTTATCAGCGCATGTGGTCGGCCATCAACGCACAAGGAAGTTGGCAGGGCGAGATATGGAACCGACGCAAGAACGGCGATATCTACGTGGAGTGGCTCAGCGTCGTCGCCATCCGCGACGCCGACGGCGCGGTGTCGCACTATGCCGGCTTGTTCTCCGACATAACCACTCAGGAGCACGTGCGCAATCGGCTGCACAGCCTCGCCTACTACGATGCCCTGACCGACCTGCCCAATCGCGAGCTGTTCAACGACCGCCTGGAAAATGCGCTGGCGCAGGCGCGGCGGGAGCAGCGCATGGTGGGCGTGATGTTCCTCGACCTCGATCATTTCAAGCGGATCAACGATAGTTTAGGCCACTTCGTCGGCGATGAGCTGTTGAAAGCGGTGGCGGATATCCTGGGCAGATGCGTACGCGAAAGCGATACCGTGGCGCGGCTGGGGGGCGACGAATTCACCATCCTGATGGCGGGCATCACGCTGGCGGACGACGTCACTCTGGTGGCGCAGAAGATTGTCGAGGCGCTGGCTCACCCGCTGACCGTGACCGGCCATGAGCTGCGCGTCACCGCCAGCATCGGCACGGCGATCTTTCCCGCCGACGGTGCCGATGGCGAAATGCTGCTGCGCAAT
>CAYQWR010000168.1:0-6150 GCA_964421235.1 uncultured Thiohalomonas sp.
TTGTCCTAACCCTCAGGTACCGTTAATCAGTATACTGTCCCCGGAATCCGGAATCTTCGGAGACACAAGGGAGTTGGGAGTTTACCTCGCCGTTTCAACACTAATCTGCTCTCCCTCGGGGATTTATGCCCTTTGGGTAGAACGCGCGTAAGTGGGTGTGCTAGCGAAGGCGCGTATTTCGGGAACGGTGTTAACGCGAAACAAGCAGATGTAGGATGGGTTGAGTGCAACGATACCCATCAGTTCAAAACCTGGTGCGGGGTGGTGTCATCGGCTTGCCGGGACTGTTGGCGCCGTCCGCCTCGTAACATCCAAACTCCTTGTGCCCTATCATGCGGTGGCTGATGCGCCTGCGCGCCCGCCCAACCGCGTATAATCACCGCCGCCCGCCCTCGAACCGCCCGACGCAGCAGGAAACCACGTGAACGCAGAACATTTCATTCCCGGCAAAGACGCCTCGCTGGAGGCATCGATCCAGTCGATGCAGGCGCGGCTGGCCTCCCTGGGCTTCATGCTGGAGGAGCGCTCCTGGCTCAATCCGGTGGAGGGGATCTGGTCGGTGCATGTGTGCGAGCGCGATTGTCCGCTGCTGTTCACCAACGGCAAGGGGGCGACCCGGCTGGCGGCGCTGGCCAGCGCGCTGGGAGAGTTCTTCGAACGGCTCGGCACCAACTATTTCTGGGCGCCCTATTACCTGGGCGCGGCCAACGCCGCCGCCCCTTTCGCCCACTATCCGCAGGAGCGCTGGTTCGCGCTGGACGGCTCCGGCAGTTGGCCCGATGGACTGCTCACGCAGGCACTGCGCGAGTTCTACGATCCGGAAGGCGCGCTCGATATGACCGCCCTGGTCGACCTCAACACCGGCAACGCGGCGCGCGGCATCTGCGCCATCCCCTACGTGCGCCAGCGCGACGGCGTCGACGTCTGGTTCCCGGTCGACATCATCGGCAATCTCTACGTCAGCAACGGCATGTCGGCGGGCAATACGCCCGAGGAGGCGCGTACCCAGGCGTTGTCGGAGATCTTCGAGCGCCACGTCAAATTCCGCATCCTCGCCGAAGGGCTGTGCCTGCCCGAGGTGCCGCCGGCGGTCATCGCCCGCTATCCGCACATCGCCGCCGGCATCGCTGCCCTGCGCGCGGCGGGCTTCGGCATCATGGTCAAGGACGCATCGCTGGGCGGGCGCTATCCGGTGATGAACGTGACCCTGCTCAATCCGCACGACCAGGGTTGCTATGCCAGCTTCGGCGCGCATCCGTGTTTCCAGGTCGCCCTGGAGCGTGCGCTGACCGAACTGTTGCAGGGGCGGGCGCTCGATGCGCTGGGCGGCTTCCCGCCGCCGTCCCATGACCTGGACGAGGTGGCGAGTGCGCAGAACCTGGAGGCGCACTTCGTCGACTCCAGCGGCCTGGTCGGCTGGGGGTTTCTGGGCGACACGCCGCAGTTCGAATTCAGCGACTGGGACTTCAGCGGCAGCACGGCACAGGAGTGCGACTGGCTGATCGAACGCGTTCATGCCGAGGGCCGCGACGTCTACATCGCCGACTATACCCACCTGGGCGTCTACACCTGCCGCATCCTGGTGCCGGGCATGTCGGAGATCTATCCCATTGACGATCTGGAATGGGACAACAACAGCGTCGGTAACCGCGTGCGCGATGCGATCCTGCGCCTATCGGAGCTGGACGACGACGGCTGCGCCGATCTGCTGGCGACGCTCGACGAACTGGGGCAGGACGACCAGCAGCCGGTCGCGCCGCTGATCGGGCTGGCGCCCGACGCCGGGACCCTGTGGGCGGAGTTGCGGCTGGGCGAACTGAAACTGCTGCTCGGCCTCGCCCTGGGCGACGAAGCGGTGGTGCGCGAGGGCTGCGACTGGGTGCGCCACTTCGGACAGGCGGGCGACGCACGCCGGCGGGTCTACCGCTGCATCGAAGACCTGCTGAACCTGGAGGATGCCGCCGGCTTCGGCGGCGCGCTGCAACAGATGTACGGCGCCGAGACCCTGCGCCAGGCGCAGGCGCTGCTCGACGGCGAACTGCGCTTCTTCGGCGTGCGCGCGCCGGGGCCGGCGCTGGAGGGCTGCGAACTGCACGGGCGATTGCTGGCGGCCTACGACAAGGTGCATCGGCGCTAGGCGATTTCGGCGGCGTGGCTTCGCCACGGGTGATTTAAATGCGGGGGCCCGCGCGGGAGCCCGCTTCAAATACATCGTGGCGAAGCCGCACAACGTTTCATCAAACCTCTCCGCTCGCTTTCATCGATGACCCCCAGCCCGCCTTTTAATCCGAATAAACCGCAACGGCACCCACACCATAATCGCAAACGCATACACCAGCACTCCGTAGGCGAAGTAATAGCCCCAACTGTTGGGCGTCGGGTAGAACAGCAGCATAGTGCCGCCGAGGGTGCCGACCAGCAGGGCGGGGGTGATCATATAGAGCAGGCCGGGCCACAGCGGGGTGGCGGCGAGGACGCGGCGGTGGAGGGCGACCAGCTCGTCTTCGCCCAGGGCCTTGGCCATGACGATCTTGCCGGCGTTGGAGGCGGCCACCAGCAGCGAGGCGGTGAGCACGATGACGCCCATCGGTGCGGAGTAGTAGGGGATGAAACCGAGGAGTACGGTCGCCCACGCATATTTCCATCCCAGTCGTTGCGCGATGGCGTTCGCTTCCATTTTCAGTGTCGGGGAGACCAAGTAGGTGGTGCCGACGTCGGCGAGGCGCGAGAAGACGGTTATCGCGGCAAGGATGTGGACGAAATAGTGATGAACGAACGTTTCCATGACGATGGTGTCCCCAATGATGGACGGTCACATACCCGCAACATTGTAACGTTATGTGTCAAAGGTTGACCGCTGTGGTTGGCTATACTTCTTGGGCAATGTTCGACGGCATTCGTCTCCGTCGGTGCACCAGAGGAGTCTCGCGATGATCAATATCGCCCATATCCATCCGATGCTGGTTCATTTCCCCATTGTCCTGTTCCTTTCCGCTGTCGGATTGGAGGGACTGGTACTGCTGCGCCGCGGTGACTTGGCGGCGAACAGCTGCATGGCCAATACGGCGCTGGCGGCGCTGTTGCTGGCGGCGTTGGCCGCGGTGGTGACGGCCTCGTTCGGCGACATGGCGCTGGATCATGCGGTGGCACTCGGTTTTCCCAAGCTGCCGCTGGAGATCCACGCCGCCCTGGGGATCAGCACCATGTCGTTCATGCTGGTACTGTCGGCGTTCCATCTGTTGGCGCGCTGGCGTCGCTGGACACTGAGCGGCGGGCGCGGCTGGCTGCTGCTGCTGGTGGCGTTGGTCGGCGTGGTGCTGCTGATCGTCACCGCCTATCACGGCGGCGAGCTGGTCTACCATTACGGGGTCAACGTCGACGCAGTCAAACCGTGACGGTGCCGCGGGTGCGTTCTTCGGTTAACGCCCCGGCGCCTGGATGTAACTGGCGAAGGTGCTGTCGTCGTTCTTCTGCACCAACTTGATCAGCAGATAGTCCCACTGCGGCGCGAGCCAGAAGGTGGTGGTGCCCTTGGTCACCTTGATCGCCTCCACCGTGCCGCGGTCGGTGACCACCTTCTCCCGGCCGGTCACGTTGTAGACATCCGTGGTGATCTTGCCGCGGTCGGCGACGCGGTATTGCATGTGTTTTTTGCCGGCGGCGACGTCGCCGCGCAGCACCATCTGGTTCATCAGTTTGTCGAGGGTGCCGGGCGGTAGCGGCACTTCGGTGGTTTTGCCGTTGCGCAGCGAGGCGACCTGGTGGTGCGGCCAGTCGAAGTCGAGTTGTTCGGTGACGTCCTTGGCGCGTCCGGTGTAGTGGGCGTAATACTGCAGCGGTACGGCCGTGGCGCCGTCGTAGCGCCAGGTGCTGCGCTCGAATGCGCGGTCCTGCTTGAACAGCGCCACCAGTCCGGTGGGATACATGGAGTTTTCCAGCACATAGCGGCCGTCGGCGTCGACGCGCAGGGTGCGCTCGATCTCGCCGATCTTGAAGCCGTTGTACTGCACCGAATAACGCGCGTGGAACGGTTGGGGCCGGTAGTCCGCCGCGCCGGCGACGCCGCTCACCAGCAGCAGGAGGAGCAGCAGCCAGGGGCGGAGGGCGGGTGCGCGGCGAGAGGTGGGCATCGGCGCATCTTAGCAAAAGTGGCGCGGCGCCTCCTACGCCCTTACGTTTTCTTGCCATTGTTCGCTGCTATACTCCCCCGCTGTCTGTCGGAACCCGGATTGCCATGTTCATCGAATCCCGCCGCGCCGCGCGCCCCTTTCCTGCCTGGATGCTGTTGCTGCTGGTCCTGATCCTGCTGGGCAATATCGCCGCTCTGGTCTCCATCGGATTGCTGCCGGACGAGGCCTATTACTGGGTCTGGTCGCAGCGTCTCGGCCTCAGTTATTTCGACCATCCGCCGCTGGTGGCGTGGCTGATGCATCCGCTGACGGTGCTGTTCGGCAGCGGCGTGTTGGTGATCCGGGCACAGTCGGTGCTGTCGTGGCTGGTGGGGGCGGTGGTGGCCTACGATTTCGCGCGCCGTCTCTACGGCGAGCGTCGCGCCGGCGGGTTGGCGGTGCTGGTGTGGGCCAGCCTGCCCATCGTCCAGGTGGGGTTCCACATCCTGACGCCCGACAATCCCCTCATCATCTTCACCTGGCTCACCTATTACCTCGCCTACCGCACGGTGGCGGAGGGGCGGCCGCGGCTGTGGCTGGCGACCGGTCTGTGCATGGGGCTGGCGCTGCTGGCCAAGTACCCGGCGGTGGTGGTGCTGGCGGGGCTGTTCCTGACGCTGCTGCTGAGTCGCGCGGGGCGCCGCCAGCTGGCGCAGCCCTGGCCGTGGCTGGGTGCGCTGCTGGCATTGCTGCTGTTCGTGCCGGTGGTGGTGTGGAACTGGCGCCACGACTGGATCTCCTTCGCCTTCCAGTTGGGCCACGGCGTGCATCAGGCGGTCGCCACCGATCCCGGCAAGATGTTTCTGCTGTTCCTCGGCGGCCAGCTGGTGGCGGCGATGCCCTGGACCTTCCTGGCCATGGCCTGGAGCAGTCTGGCGCCGGGGGGCTGGCGCGGGCGGCTGAGCGGCTACGATCGGTGGTTGCTGGGGAGCGGCTTCTGGCTGCCGCTGATCGTCTTCGGCATCGCCGGCCTCACCGCCGACAGCGGCCCCAACTGGCCGGAGACGGCCTACGTGCCGGGCACCATCCTGCTGGCAGGGGCGTTGTCGCGCTGGCTCTATCCGCGGGCCCGCGCCCGCGGCGGGGCACGGCCGCTGCTGTTGGGGGCGGTGATCCTGCTGACCCTGTGCAGCTTTACGCTGGTCGACATGATGCGTTTCCCCCACTATCTGGACAAGATCGGCGTGAGCGGCATGACCGCCAAGCGCACCCAGCTGAGCCAGTCCTACGGCTGGGGCCAGGTGAAGAGCGCGCTGGTGCGGCTGCTGCCGCAGGTGGAGAAGAACCACCCCGAGGCGGGGCGGTGCGGCATCATCGTCGACAACCACGCCACCGCGGGGATGGTGGCGTGGCTGCTGCGCGCCCCCAATCGGGTCGGCGTGACCATGGATACGCGGATGAGCCAGTACCACCTGTGGGAGCGCGACCGGCCCACGCCGCCGGGCCATCTGTGCCTGTACATGCAGAAATTCGACGCCGAGTCGACCACGGCGGCGCAGATCCCCGCGGAGGTGACGCTGCCGGAAGGAAAGTGGCGCCGCATCGACGTGGTCAACGTCCACAACCCGGATCTGTCGCACCGCTGGTACGCCTTCTACGTGCCCGAAGCGCCCGGCAGCGTCCCGGCCAAGCCGTGAAGCCGCCGGTCCCATTCGGTATAATGCCCCGCTTTCCCTAGGCCAACGGACCCTTGAGCTTGAACTCCACCCCGGCAACCGCCTCCATCAGCGCTGGGCGGGCGGCGCTGCTGCTCGTGCTTGCCTGCACCGTGCTGCACCTGCTGGTGGCCGGCCGGGTGGAGCTGTCGGGCGACGAGGCGCACTACGCCCTCTACGGCTACTACCTCGACTGGAGCTACTTCGATCACCCGCCGCTGGTGGGCTGGCTGCAGGCCCTGATCCTGCCGTTCTCCGACAGCGATTTCGCCCTGCGCCTGTGGCCCGCAATCCTCGGTATCCTCTCCAGCTGGGCGCTGTTCCGC
>CAYQWR010000168.1:6160-6459 GCA_964421235.1 uncultured Thiohalomonas sp.
GCCGCCGAGGCGTACTCGTCCTGTGCGTCCTGGCCAGTCTGGCGCTGTTCCGCCTGACACGCACCCTGTTTCCCGACGAGTCGCCGTGGACCGCCTTCGTCGCGGTGGCGCTGTTGCAGTCGACGCTGGTGTTCCAGGTGTTCTCCATCGCCATGGAGCCCGACACGCCGCTGCTGCCCGTTGGCATTGCCGCCATGCTGTTTCTGCTGCGCGCCGTGGAGCAGGAGCGGGCGCGCGACTGGCTGTGGGTCGGGGTGCTGTTCGGTCTGGCGGGGCTGGCCAAGTACACGGCGGTGATG
>CAYQWR010000169.1:0-6429 GCA_964421235.1 uncultured Thiohalomonas sp.
TAGACCGCGCGGGTGCCGATGAACGGGCCGTCGAGATGGGTGGTGCCGGTCCACTCCCAGCCCTGGGGGTCGCTCATGGTGAAGATCGGGTCGATGGCCGGGCCGCGCTCGGCCGGGTCGGTGGCGTCGGGGGCGCGCCGGTAGTCGACGATGCTCTGTAACTCCTTCGCGTTGGGCAGGCGCCAGTCGTGATGGCCGGCCAGGTTGAGTCGGTTGCAGTAGGCGAGCGCCTGCTGCCAGTCCATGGGCCGCGCCGAATCGGCCCTGGCCCACATCAGGCCGGTGGCCAGATCGCTGACGGTGCCGTCGCCGTTGTCGACGAAGTGGTTTCTGCCGTAGTCCGGGTTGCCGCGCACGAAGCGGTAATACTTGCGTACCGTCCTGCCGTTGGGCATTTGGCCCAACGGGTAGCCCTTGATGCGGCCGTCGCCGAAGTTGACGCCGAACTGGGTCGGCGAGCCGTGCATGGTGGTGCCGACGTAGACCGTGCTCGACATGATCTGGGTATCGATCTTGCGTTCACCCATGGAGGCCCGGCCGTACTGGAAATTGAAATAACGGGTGTCGATGAACGGAACGGCGCCGTCGCCCTGCATCATGTGGCCGCGGAAGTCGATCAGCGAGTAGAGCTGCTTGACGGTGGGGATACGCCAGTCGTGATGGCCGCCGAGGTCGAACTTCTTGACCGCCGCCTGCGCCTCGTCGTAGGTCATCGGATGGTCGTAGTCGACCTCCTTCTGCCACATCAGGCCGGTGACCAGGTCGGTGACCGTACCGTCGCCGTTGTCGCGATAGTGTGGCGGGTTGCCGGCGTATTGGCCGTCCTGGCCGTAGTAGGCGGCGCCGGGCGCGGGTACGGTAAACAGTTGGCCGGAATCCGAATAGATGCGGTGCTGTCCGGTGTCGACGATGGGGTAGCTCAGGCCGGCGGCGCCCGCGGTCGAGACCGCCGTCAGCGCGGCGAGTGCGACCAGCATGAGTGTGCGGGACAACGGGGTACGGGTGGCTGATGACATGGTCAACTCTCCATCGTCGATAGGCGGTCGCGGCGGTCGCTGACGCTCCGTTACTCCGCTTCCCATTCGAGCTTGTAGCCGACGCCGTAGACCGAGTGGATCACCTCGCCGCCGGCACCGGCCTGCTGCAGCTTGCGGCGCAGATTCTTGACGTGGGTGTCGACGGTGCGGTCGGTGACCACGCGGTTGTCGTCGTAGAGCCGGTCGATGAACATGGCGCGGGAGAAGACCCGGCCCGGCTGCGCCGACAACAGCGCGAGCATGCGGAACTCCACCGGGGTGAGGTCGAGGCGGCGGCCGTCGACAGCCGCCTCGAAACGCTCTTCGTCGATGCGCAGGCCGCCGTCCGCGACCGGTCGCCGGCCCGGTTCGGTGCGGCGCAATACGGCCTTTACCCGCCCCACCACTTCGCGCGGACTGAACGGCTTGCAGACGTAATCGTCGGCCCCCAGCTCCAGCCCCAGCAGGCGATCGATCTCCTCGACCCGGGCGGTCACCATGATGATCGGCACGTCGGAGAAGGTGCGCAGTTCGCGGCAGATGGTCAGGCCGTCGCGTCCCGGCAGCATCAGGTCGAGCAGGATCAGCGCGGGCGGCGCGGCGCGCACCTGTTCCACCACGCCGTCGCCGTGGTGCAGCATCTGCGCCGTGAAACCGGAGGCCTGCAGATAATCCCGCAGCAGTTCGGCGAGCTGCACCTCGTCTTCTACGATCAGGATCGGCCTGGCTGCCATCGCATCTCTCCTCGTGTCATTGATCATCCAGCGGCAGTTCGACGCGGATCGCCACGCCGCCCAGCGGTGACGCCTGGGCGGTGATGGTGCCGCCGTGGGCCTCGACGATGTTGCGGCAGATGGCCAGCCCCAGGCCGGCGCCGCCGCGGGCGCGGTCGCGGGAGCCCTCGACCCGGTAGAAGCGGTCGAACAGCCGCGGCAACAGTTCGGGTGCGACGCCGGGGGCGGAGTCGGCGACCTCCAGCCAGGCGGTGCGGCCCCGTTGTCCCGCCCGCACCGTTACCCGGCCGCCCGGGTCGGTGTAGCGCAGGGCGTTCTTCAGCAGGTTGTCCAGCACCTGGCGCAGCCGCTTGGGATCGGCGAACAACGGCAGGGTGCCGGGCAGCTGGGATTCGAGGGTGAGGCCGCGTGCGGCGGCGGCGGCGCGCGCCGCGTCCACGGCGGCGGTAGCCAGTTCCGCCAGATCGAGCTCTTCTTTGCGGTAGCTCAGGGCGCCGGCGTCGGCCAGGGCCAGGTCGTACAGGTCGCCGACCAGGGCCGACAAGCGCACGGTAGCGGCGTGCAGTGCCTGCAGCCGTTCGGCGTTGCAGGGACGGACGCCGTCCTGGATCGCCTCGATCTCCGCCTGCAACAGCGAGATGGGGGTGCGCAGCTCGTGGGAGACGTCGGCCATGCCCTGGCGGCGCAGGGTTTCGTTGCGCGCCAGGGCGTCGGCCAGGGCGTTGAAATCGGCAGCGAGGCGCCCGAGCTCGTCGCGGGTATCCACCGCGATGCGGGTGTCGTAATGGCCTGAGGCTAGTTCGCGGGCACCGCGGGCGATGGCCCTGACCGGCGCCAGCAGATGGCGCGCCACCGGCAGTGCGATGAGCAGCGCCAGCAGCAGGGCGCCGCCGGCTATCCAGTAGAGGGCGACCAGTTGGCGATCGCGAAAGCCCTGGTCCACCGCCTCCTTCGGCCAGGGCAGCGGTGCCAGGACAAGAAAGCCGACCGTCCTGCCGTCCAGCCGCAGCGGCCGGCGCACCGCATCGGCCGGCGGGGGCGGGCCGAACACATGCCGACCGGCGGCGTCCAGGACGCTGAGGCGGCGCGTGATCGTTGCCTGCGGCGGCGCGCCGCGCCGCGGGCCGAAGTCCGGCGCTCCCGGCGGTCCGCCGAATCCGGCACCGGGCGGTCCCATGCCGGGCGGTCCGCCCGGCGGCGGCGGCCGGATGGCGGCGGGCAGACGGGGACAGTAGCTGCGCCAGGCCTGCGGGTTGTCGCGCAGGAAGTCCCAGCCGCCGTTTTCGTCATAGGCCTGGGCCAGCGCCCGGGCCATGGGGTCGAGGCGCTGCATCTCCACCTCGGTCAGATAGCGCAGGAAGCCCTTTTGGAAACTCCAGTGGGCGGCCAGCGCCATCCCGCCCACCAGGATTGCGTTGGTGAGCAGGAGGACCAGCAGCAGCTTTTGCGTGAAACTCAATCGCACTTTGTTCGCCCGTGTCGTGCCCATGTCTGAGGCAACTATAACGCGCCCCGCGGGTGCCTCCGCCGACATTCACCGAATCTCCTCAATTTGCACACAAAGCGCCCGCAATTCCTCCTTAGCCTGTTGTGTACGGGGACCAAACTCTCGCGTAGCCACCCCCCGAAAGGCGGAAACCATGCAGACTGGACAAGGAAAACGGCTCGCCGGACTGGCGGTCAGCGACGAGGGCTTCGCCTTCGATCCGCACAGCGGCCGCAGCTTCACTCTCAACGTCACCGGCCGGCGCCTGTTGCGGGCGTTGGCCGACGGCGATTCACCGGAACAGGCGGCGGCGGCGCTGGCCGAGCGCTATGCGGTGGACCTGCGCGCGGTGCGCAACGACGTGCGCGACTTTCTCGAACAGCTGCGCGCCGAGCAGCTGTGGGGGAGTGCATCATGAAGCCGGTGGTCGCCATCACCGGGATCAACGCCTCGGACAATCCGGCACCGGGGATCGGTGTCGCCCGCAGTCTGAAGGAGCATGAGGGTTTCGACGCCCACGTGATCGGCCTGGCCTACGACGCCATGGAGCCGGGGATCTATCTCGACCGCTACGTCGACCGCGCCTACATGATCCCCTATCCCACGGCGGGCGAGCGCGCGCTGATCGACCGCCTGCTCTACATCAAGGCGCAGAGCGGTCTCGACGTGGTGATCCCTACCCTCGACAGCGAGCTGCCGTTCTTCATCCGTGCCCGCCGTGAGCTGGAAGCTGCCGGCATCCATACCTTCCTGCCGACCGAGGAGCAGCTGCGCCTGCGCGACAAGCAGCACCTCGCCGCCGCTGCCGCGACGGCGGGTATCGCCGCGCCGCAGCAGGTGGTGGTGACCGGTCTCCACGAGCTGGGCGAGGTGGTGGGGCGGCTGGGCTGGCCGCTCTGGATCAAGGGGACGATGTACACCGCGCGGCGTGCCGACACCCTGCAACAGGCGGCATCCAATTATTCCCAGGTGGTGGCCGAATGGGGCTATCCGGTCATCGTGCAGCAGGCGGTGAGCGGCGAGGAGCTGAACGTCATCGGCGTCGGTGACGGCGAAGGCGGGACATTGGGGCTGGTGGCGATCCGCAAGATGTCCACCACCCATCTGGGTAAGGTGTGGACCGGCGTCACCGTGGACCATCCGGGGGTGCTCGCCGCGGCGCGGCGTTTCGTCGCCGCCACGCGCTGGCAAGGCGCCTTCGAACTGGAATGCATCGTGCGCGACGATGAGGTGTTTCTCATCGAGATCAATCCGCGTTTCCCCGCCTGGGTCTACTTCGCCACCGCGGTCGGGGTCAATCTGCCGGCGATGCTGGTACGGCGCGCCCTGGGAGAGGAGAGCGATGTCGGCGACGACTATCCGGCCGGCCGCTTCTACGTGCGCTACACCGCCGAGCAGGTGTGCGACCTCGGCCTGTTCCGGCGCATGGTCACCCTGGGAGAGTCGTGATGGACAGCGTCACCGAGCTGTACGAAAAACCCGCCATCCGCCGGCTGCAGAGCGGCAGCACCAACAAGTACGGCATCTCGCCCGCCTGGTCGCGCCGGCCCCGTACGGAGATCGACGGCGTCGCCGTCGACGAACTGGTGGAGCGCTTCGGCTCGCCGCTGTTCGTCTTCTCCGAACAGATCCTGCGGCGCAAGGTGCGCGAGGCGCGCGATGCCTTCGCCACCCTCTATCCCAAGGTGCAGTTCGCCTGGTCCTACAAGACCAACTACCTCGACGCGGTGTGCGCCGTGTTCCATCAGGAGGGGAGCCTGGCCGAGGTGGTCTCAGCGATGGAATACGACAAGGCGCGGCGGCTCGGCGTGCCGGGAGAGAACATCATCTTCAACGGTCCCTGCAAGCCGCTGGCGGCGCTGACCCGCGCCGCCGAGGAGGGGGCGATGATCCACATCGACCACTTCGACGAAATCGACGACCTGGAGCAGGTGGCCGAATCCCTGGGCCGGGACATCGCGGTGGGGCTGCGCATCAACCTCGATGCCGGGCTGGTGCCGCAATGGAACCGCTTCGGCTTCAACCTGGAATCGGGCCAGGCACTGGACGCGGCGCGCCGCATCCACATGGGCGGCCGGCTGCGGGTGACCGGCCTGCACTGCCACATCGGCACCTTCATCCTCGACCCGGAGGCCTATCGTCGCCAGGTGGAGAAGCTGGTGGCGTTCGGTTACCGCATCGAGGAGGAGCTGGGCTTCACCGTCGACTACCTGGACCTGGGCGGCGGTTTTCCCTCGTGCAGCAAACTCAAAGGTACCTACCTGCCGCCGGAGGTTTCGGTGCCGAGCATCGCGCAATACGCGGAGGCCATCGTCGCCGGGCTGCGCAGCAGCCTGCGCTCAGGTCATTATCCGCAGCTCTATTTGGAAAGTGGCCGCGCCCTGGTGGACGAGGCGGGCTACCTGATCACCACCAACCTGGCGGCCAAGCGCAGCCCCGACGGACACCGCAGCTACGTGCTCGATGCCGGGGTCAATCTGCTCTACACCTCGACCTGGTACCGCTACAACATCGAGCTGGATCGCGAGGTGCCGGGGGTGGCCGAGGCGGCGGTGCTCAACGGTCCGCTGTGCATGAACATCGACGTGGTCGACGAGGGGGCATGGCTGCCGCCGCTGCCGCGCGGCACCCGCCTGATCCTGTGGCCGGTGGGCGCCTATAACGTCACCCAGGCGATGCAGTTCATCCACTACCGCCCGGCGGTGGCACTGGTCACCTGCGCCGGCGAGGCGGTGGCGATCCGCGCGGCGGACGGGCTCGACGATCTGGTCGGCCGCGAGGCGTTGCCCGACCATCTGCGGGAGCTGTGACCATGAAGACGTGGCTGCCGCGTCCCGAGGTGTTGCTGCACAGCTATTCGGAGATCCTGTTCCTGCGCAGCCGTCTGGCCGGTGTGGTGCTGCTGGGGGTGACGCTGCTCCATCCCAACGTCGGCATCGCCGGCATCGCCTCGGTGGCGGCGGCCTATCTGTTCTCGCGCCTCATCGGCATGGGCTCGCGCTTTCTCGAATCGGGCTTCTTCACCTACAACGCCTTGTTGGTGGGATTGTCTGTAGGCTATCTGTTTCAGCTTGGGCCATTGTCGCTATTCCTTACGGCTGCCGCCGGTATCCTGAGCTTCGTCATCAGCGTCACCCTCAACAGCGTCTTTTCCCTCGATCTCAAGCTGCCGATCCTCAGCCTGCCGGGCGTG
>CAYQWR010000170.1:0-6422 GCA_964421235.1 uncultured Thiohalomonas sp.
CGCTGCGTTCCATCAGCTCGACGGTTTCGTCGCTCTCTTTCGGATTGGCCGCGGCAATCATCGCGTCGATCAGATCGAGCGCGACGGTCTGCTCATGGATCACCGCCTTGCCCGCTTCCATCGGTCCGCCGGAGACGAAGATGGTGGGGATGTTGAGGCGCAGCGAGGCGTTGAGCATGCCCGGGGTGATCTTGTCGCAGTTGCTGATGCAGACCAGCGCGTCGGCGGTGTGAGCGTTGCACATGTATTCGACGCTGTCGGCGATGATCTCGCGCGAGGGCAGCGAGTAGAGCATGCCGTCGTGGCCCATGGCGATGCCGTCGTCGATGGCGATGGTGTTGAACTCCTTGGCCACGCCGCCCGCGGCCTCGATCTCACGCGCCACCAGCTGGCCCAGGTCCTTGAGGTGGACGTGACCCGGCACGAACTGGGTGAATGAGTTGGCGATGGCGATGATCGGCTTGTCGAAATCCCCTTCCTTCATGCCGGTGGCACGCCACAGGGCGCGGGCGCCGGCCATGTTGCGGCCGTGGGTCGAGGTGTGCGAGCGGTACTTGGGCATTGCAATTCCTTGGATTGAGCCAAACTAGGAAGAACAAAAGCATACCAGATAGGACCCGCGCATGGACCCGCAGCCGCTGTTGTTTGCCGACCCGCCGCCCGCGCCCCAGGGGATGCGCCTCGCCGTCGCCCAAGCCCACTTCGCCGACGAACGGAGGCTGGTGGCGGAACTGGCGCAGCAGGCCCGTTTCGACGAGCAGCAGCGCCAACATATAGAAACCTGGGGCAAGGCGCTGATCGCGCGGGTGCGCCAACAACCCCACCCGCTGGATGCCTTTCTCCACGAATACGATCTGGGCAGCGAGGAGGGCGTGCTGCTGATGTGCCTGGCCGAGGGGCTGATCCGCATCCCCGATGCCACCACCGCCGACCGCCTGATCCAGGAAAAACTGGGCGGCGCCCGCTGGGACGAGCACCTGGGCAACGGCCGCGGCCTGCTGGTCAACGCCTCCGCCTGGAGTCTGATGCTGGCCGGGCGCATCGTCGGCCTCGCCCCCGATCTGGAACCGGAACCGGCATCGTTGCTGCAACGGCTGGTGGCCCGCAGCGGCGAACCTTTAGTGCGCAACGCCCTGCGCAGCGCCATGCACCTGCTGGCGCGCCAGTTCGTCATGGGCCGCACCATCGACGAGGCCCTGGCCCGCGCCGCCCGCCACGCCGATTACCGCCACTCCTTCGACATGCTGGGCGAGGCGGCCATGAGCAGCGCCGACGCCGAGCGCTACGCCGCCGCCTACCGCGCGGCCATCGCCGCCATCGGCAAGGCCGCCGACAGCGCCGGCGAGCTGATGAGCCGCCCCGGCCTCTCCATCAAGCTCTCGGCGCTGCACCCGCGCTACGAAACGGCGCAGCGCGCCCGGGTGCTGACCGAACTGGTGCCGCGCCTGACGGCCCTGCTGGAGCAGGCGCGCGACGCCGGCATCCCGGTCACCCTCGACGCCGAGGAGGCGCGGCGGCTGGAGCTGTCGCTGGACATCTTCGAGGCGGCGGCGACCCGCTCCGGGCTACGCGACTGGCCCGGCTTCGGCGTGGCGGTACAGGCCTACCAGAAGCGCGCCCCGGCGGTGATCGACTGGCTGGCGGAGCTGGCCGCCGCGCACGGCGCCCCCATCGCGGTGCGGCTGGTGAAGGGGGCCTACTGGGACAGCGAGATCAAGGCGGCCCAGCAGCAGGGCCTGCCCGGCTACCCGGTGTTCACCGACAAGACCCACACCGACCTCGCCTACCTGGCCTGCGCCCGCCGCCTGCTCGGCCACGACAGGCTCTTCCCCCAGTTCGCCAGCCACAACGCCCACACCGTCGCCGCGGTGCGCGCCCTCGCCGCCGACGCCCCGTTCGAGTACCAGCGGCTGCACGGCATGGGCCAGGCCCTCTACGACGAGGTGGTGCAGCAGTGGCAACTGCCGTGCCGGGTCTACGCCCCGGTCGGCGGCCACCGCGAACTGCTCCCCTATCTGGTGCGGCGGCTGCTGGAGAACGGGGCCAACACCTCCTTCGTCAACCGCATCGTCGACCAGGACCTGGCGCCGGAACAGCTGCTGGCCGACCCGGCCGCAACCGTGGCGGGGCGCGTCTGGGAACCGCCGCTGCCGCTGCCTGCCGCGCTGTATGAGGGACGCACCAACTCGGCCGGCACCTGCCTCGACGATCCGCTGGAACTGGCCGAGTTGGAGCGCTCTTTGCGGGAAGCGACGGCCACCAAGTGGCAGGCCGGCGCAACCAGCGACGCCCCCCAGCCCCGCTACTGCCCCGCCGACCGCCGCATCGTCATCGGCCACCTCCACCCGCCGACGTTAGAGCAGACCGCCGCCGCCCTGGAACGGGCCGCGGCCGCCTGGCCCGACTGGTCGCGCCGCCCCCTGGCCGAGCGCTGCGCCGTCATCCGCCGCGCCGGCGACCTGCTGGAGCAGCGGCGCCACGCCCTCGCCGCCCGCATTGTGATGGAGGGCGGCCGCACCGTCGCCGACGCCCTCGCCGAGGTGCGCGAGGCCGTCGACTTCTGCCGCTACTACCCGCAGCAGGCCGAACGCCTGTTGAGCACGCAGACTCTTCCCGGCCCCACCGGCGAGGAGAATCTGCTTACAGGTGAAGGCCGCGGCCTCTTCCTCTGCATCAGCCCGTGGAATTTCCCGGTCTCGATCTTCACCGGCCAGGCGGTTGCCGCCCTGCTCGCCGGCAACGCGGTGCTGGCCAAGCCGGCGCACCAGACGCCGCTGTGCGCCGCCGCGGTGGTCGACCTGCTGCACGAAGCCGGCGTCCCGGCCGACGTGGTGCAGCTGCTGCCGGTCCCCGGTACGGTCGTCGACGGGCAGATCCTCGCCGCCCCGGCGCTGGCGGGAGTCGCCTTCACCGGCTCGGTCGCCACCGCCCACCATCTGCAACAGCGGCTGGCCCAACGTCCCGGCCCGATCCTGCCGCTGATCGCCGAGACCGGCGGCCAGAACGCCATGATCGTCGACAGCTCGGCCCTGCCGGAGCAGGCCGCCGCCGACATCGTCCGCTCCGCCTTCGACAGCGCCGGCCAGCGCTGCTCGGCGCTGCGCATGGTGTGGGTACAGGAGGAGGCGGCGCAGCGTCTGATCGAAGTGCTGGCGGGAACGATGGGCGAATTGCAGGTGGGCGATCCGCGCCGCCTCGCCACCGACGTCGGGCCGCTGATCGACGCCGAAGCACGCGAGAAGCTGGAGGCGCATTGCGCCGCACTGGAACGCAGCGGCGCCCGCCTGCTGGCGCGCACACCGCTGCCCGAGGGCTGCGACCACGGCGACTACCTGGCGCCATGCCTGTACGAGGTCGACGATCTGGAACTGCTGCGCGAAGAGCACTTCGGCCCGGTACTGCACCTGCTGCGCTATCGCGCCGGGGCGATCGATGAGGTGATCGATCGGATCAACGAACTCGGCTTCGGCCTCACCCTGGGCATCCACTCCCGGGTCGAAGCCTTCGGCCGCTACGTCGCCGCCCGGGTCCGCGCCGGCAACGTCTACATCAACCGCGACATGATCGGCGCCGCAGTCGGCACCCAGCCGTTCGGCGGCCGCGGTCTCTCCGGCACCGGCTTCAAGGCCGGCGGCCCCCACTACCTGCTGCGCTTCGCCACGGAGAAGACCGTCACCACCAACACCGCCGCCATCGGCGGCAATGCAGCGTTGTTGGGCGGGGGAAGGTAGTTACGGGTCGGTGCCTTCGGCAGCCGCCCTCCATTCCTTGGCGAGATCATCAGATTCCATCAAGAGAGAATCAAAGACATGTCTCTCGCCAAGACGCGAAGGTCGCCAAGAAACCGCTATTGCATAACAGCAGGCGCCGGATGGGTAGGGCACCGGGATATCTGCCAGGCATCGCCCCCGCCTCAGCGTGCGCGGCGCTGCTCGATGCGGCGCACGAACTCGCCGATGATGATGCGGTACAGCTCCTCCTTGAGCACCTGGTCCTCGACGCCGGCATCGAGGTTGGGATTGTCGTTGACCTCGATGACGTGAATCCCCTTGTCGGTCTGCTTCAGGTCGACGCCGTAGAGGCCGTCGCCGATCAGATTGGCGGCCTTGAGTGCGATTTCGACCACCTTGGCGGGCGCGTCTTCCACCCGCAGCGTCTTCCAGCCGCCCTCCTCGAAGGTGCCGTCGGATTCGTGGTGCACGATCTGCCAGTGCTTTTTCGACATGAAGTACTGGCAGGCGAAGATCGGCTTGCGGTTGAGGATGCCGATGCGCCAGTCGAATTCCGTGTAGAGATACTCCTGCGCCAGGATCAGTTCCGAACTCTTGAACAGCCGCGCCGCCGCCTGTTGCATCGCCTCCCGGTTCTCGGCCTTGACCACGCCGCGGGAGAACGATCCGTCGGGCACCTTCAGTACCATCGGATAACCGATCGCCTCTTCCGCCGCCTGGAGATCGCCCCGGCCGGCGATCACGGTCTTCGGCGTCGGCACCTTGTTGGCGCGCAGCAGCTCGGCCAGGTAGACCTTGTTGGTGCAGCGCAGGATCGACTGCGGGTCGTCCATCACCACCAGCCCCTCGCTTTCGGCCTTCTTGGCGAAGCGGTAGGTGTAGTGGTTGATGGCGGTGGTCTCGCGGATGAGCAGGGCGTCGTATTCGGCCAGGCGCGAATAGTCCTTGCGATCGATGATCTCGATATCCACGTCCATGGCGCGCCCGGCCTTGATGAAGCGTTGCAGCGCCTTCTGGTTGGAAGGCGGCAGTGGGTCGTCGCGGTTGTAGAGGATCGCCAGGTCGTAGCGTGCCTGGCTGCGCGATTTGGGCGAACGCCAGCGCTTCTTCAGATAGCCGGCGAGAGTGTCGACGAAGAAGTCGCGGTTCTCCCTGTCCAGCTTGTGCAGCGACAGCGGCTTGATGGAAGCGATGTGCCAGCCGCCTTCGGAGCGGCGGAAACCGACCCGCAGCAGCGGACAGGGAAAGGTCTCGAAGATCTGCCGCGCCAGTTCGATCAACGGTTCGAAACGGCACTTGCCGAAAAACACGTCCATCTCGAACACCCGCTCCAGGCTGTCCTTGCGGTATTTCTTGAAGGTCCGCGCCACCTCGTCGTCGAGGGTGACCGCATCGAGGCTGTACATCGCCTTGCTCGACAGGTCGAGCATGCTCTTCACCGACGGGATCACCTTGTGGTTGCGCGCCTCGGCCAGCA
The DNA here is from genome assembly GCA_964421235.1 of uncultured Thiohalomonas sp. Lineage (GTDB taxonomy): Bacteria > Pseudomonadota > Gammaproteobacteria > Thiohalomonadales > Thiohalomonadaceae > Sulfurivermis. Next base: position 5,209 of record CAYQWR010000170.1, read on the forward strand.
GCGAGCAGTAGTAGGCGACGCTCAGGTACTTGTAGCCGCGGCACAGGTTGATCACCTGCACGTTCCTCAGGTTGAAGTACTCCTTGCTGGTGAGATAGTCGTCGACATTGACGACAGGGTAGCTGAGGCCGCTGAATTTCCAGTCCGTGGTGTCTTCCACCACGAGAATCTGCGTGGTCATTTTCTAACGTTGCCCTCTCTTCGACGCAGCCGACTTGCGCGACGGTGCCTTCTGTTTACGGATGATCAACACCGAGCGCTGACCCGATTTGCCGTAGCGCGCCATGCGCTCGAAATCCTTTTGCAGGATCGGCATGTTCATGCAGTCGGTGACGCTCTTGCCCTTCTCCCGATCCACGAACGGATCGTGCACGTAGATGAAGCGATCGTCGAAGCCGGTCACCACCACCCAATGCGGAAACTTCTCCTGGTAGATGCGGTAGGAGCTGATCAGCACCACCGGGATCGCCCCCTGCTCGAAGGCCTGGCGCATCTCCGGCAGCGCGATGCGCCGATAATGCACCGGCAGCGACACCTGATCGATCTCCTCCAGGAAATCGGCCTGCACCAGCCGCATCACCTCCTTCTTCTCCTCGCTGCGCACCGAGTCGATGAACAGCGCGCCCTCGTCGTTGACGTAGACCTCCACCGCGAAGCCGCGGTGGTAGGCCGACAGCGCCAGGCCGTAGGGACCGCAGCCGCCGTGGCCGGAGGTCATGAACACGGTGGTCGATTCGCGCCAGATGCGGATCTCCAGCGCGCGGCTCAGCTCGATGGCCGGGTCCAGCGCCTTCATCGCCATCACCAGCGCCGCCGGGCCGCAGGTGAACTCCAGTGTCTGTTCATAGTAGGGGACGCGCGCCATGTCGAGCCTGAGCTGCGTCACCAGGCGCTTTTCGTAACGCAGCGCTCCCATGTGGTCTTCGTAGTAATCCTCGTAGGTGCCGAAGCGGCGATAGCCCATGGACTCGTAGAGTTTGATCGACGAAAGATTGTCGCGCCGCACCTCCAGCCGCATGTTGATGCAGTCCTGTGCCAGCGCCGCCTCTTCGGCGGCCTGCATCAGCCCGCGGCCGATACCCTGGCCGCGGTGGGCGGGATCGACCGCGATGGAGTACATGCGCGCCAGCGAGGTGCCGGTGTTGAACAGCACCAGCACGTAGCCGCGCAACACGCCGTCGGCGGCGTCCACCAGGGTGGCGGCGTGGGCCTTG
>CAYQWR010000171.1:0-6411 GCA_964421235.1 uncultured Thiohalomonas sp.
TGCCAGGCCTGCGGCAGAAACGTCGCGCCGTAACTGCCGAATGCGAACGCGTACAGCGACAGCATCACCACGTAACTCAGCCACAGCAACACGTTCAGACTGCCGGTGAACATTCCGGCGCCAAACGTGCGGTCGAGGAAGGCAACCGTGCCGCCGCGACTCGGATAGGCAACGGAAAGTTTCGCATACGAATATGTCGTCAGCAGCGCCACCATGCCCGCCAGCGCAAACGCCACCGGCGTACCGCCATGCGCCATTTCCACCGCCAGCCCCAGTACCGCAAAAATCCCGCCACCGACCATGCCGCCGACACCGAGTGCAACCACCGCCCACAAGCCCATTTTGCTGTCGGCTGCTTCGTTCATGCGACCATCCTTTCCTGTCTCCGACTCGGTCATCCCCGAACATCGGTGTGCTCAAAAACATTCGCCATGCACTCATCGAGCGAGCGCTCGGGCGTAACCATGTTTGCGAGTATCATCGCTGCCACAAAATCCGGGCCTCCTCAAGCGGAACGGACACGCCGTCGCGGTTCGGAATGAGGCGTGCGGTATAGTCCGTCGCCGGGCGCGTTGCAGGTACCTCGGCGCTGTATGCATAACCGTTGTTTGCGCCCACCAGTTGCCGCGCGCGCGTCATCTCCACTCGCTCCGATGCATTACCGTCAACGCCGCCGGCATAAAGCTCGACCCGCACGGCCTCCGGGTCGAGATCATCGAGATAGACTTGAGCCTCGAACAGATACTGCCCGTCGTGGGTTCCCATCGTCACCTCGCCGAAGCGCAGCGCCGCCCACTTCTGCTCCAGCGCGTGTCGCCAATTGACCATCTCCATGCCAAACGCCCCTTTGTCGGCGGCGCGCCGGCGGTAGGCCAAGGCCGCCGGGAGGTAGTAGTTTTCAGTGTATTCATGCACCGCGCGATTGGTGGAGTAGCGCGGTGTCAGCCGCGCCATGCTCTCCCGCATCCGCGTGACCCAGGCGCGTGGAATACCCTGCTCGTCGCGGTTATAGAACTCCGGGATTACCTCGCGTTCGAGCAGGTCATAGAGCGCCTCGGCTTCGCTGGCGTCCCAGGCGGGGTCGCTATCGTGCTCCCGGCCATCCCCCAGCGCCCACCCGACCTCTGGCGTGTAGGCCTCCGCCCACCAGCCGTCCAATTCGGATAGATTGATGCCGCCATTGACCAGCACCTTCATCCCGCTGGTGCCACACGCCTCCCAGGGACGGCGCGGCGTGTTGAGCCACACATCCACGCCCTGCACCAGGTGCTCGGTCAGATGCATGTCATAGTCGCTGAGGAAGATCACATGGGCACGTGCCTCCGGCCGGCGGATGAATTGCATCCATTGCCGAATCAACGCCTGGCCTGCCGCGTCCGCGGGATGGGCCTTGCCGGCAATAATGAGTTGCACCGGGCGTTGCGGATGGGTCAACAAGCGCAGCAGTCGCTCCGGGTCGTGGAGCAGCAGATTCGGTCTTTTGTAGGTCGCAAAACGGCGCGCAAAACCCAGCGTCAAGGTATTGCAGTCAAACAGATGCTTCGCCGCTTCAACCGTCTCGGGCGACGCACCTAAGATGGTCAGTTGCCCGGACAAGCGTTCGCGGGCGTATTCAACCAGAGAGCGGCTGGCTGCGGTACGAAATTGCCAGAGCCTGGCGTCGGGAACCTGGCGAATGTCCCGTTCCAGGGTTTCGACCGTTCCCAGCCAGCGCTCCTTGCCGCAGGCTTCGGTCCAAAGATCATCCGCCGGCGCAGAGTCCCAGGTCGGCATATGGACGCCGTTGGTTACGTGGCCGACCGGTATTTCGTCCTTCGGCCAGCGCGCAAACAGGGGCTCGAAGAGGTGGCGGCTGACACGGCGGTGCAATTCACTTACGCCATTCACCGCGCCGCTGCCCCGAATCGCCAAGTGAGCCATGTTGAATGGCTCAGACGAGTCGTGCGGGTTCTGACGGCCCAAGGCCAAAAGGTCGTGGCGGGTGATGCCGAGCCGCTGCTCGGCGTAACCGCCGAGGTATTGCTCGATGAGCGCCGGGGAAAATCGATCAAATCCGGCGGCCACCGCCGTGTGCGTGGTGAAGAGGTTGCCGGCCCGGGTGACAGCCAGCGCGACCTCGAAGCTGCACCCGTTCTCCTCCATGAAGCTTCGCGCGCGTTCCAACACCGCAAACGCCGCGTGCCCTTCGTTCAAGTGACAGACTTCAGGCTGAATGCCGAGCGCCGCGAGCAGACGCCATCCGCCAATCCCGAGCAGCAACTCCTGTTTCAGGCGCAACTCCGGTCCGCCGCCGTACAGCTCGCTGGTGATGCCCCGGTGGGCGGGATAATTGGCGGCGTCATTGCTGTCCAGCAGGTACAGCTTCACGCGACCGACCTCGACCTGCCAGGCACGCAGCCAAACCGAGTAGCCGGGCAGGGAGATCTCCAACCGCAACCACTCGCCGTTGGCCTGACGCAAAGGGGTGATGGGCAGCTGTCCGGGGTCGTTATAGGGGAAGAGCGCCTGTTGGGCGCCGTCCTTATCGATCATTTGGCGAAAATAGCCCTGCTGGTAGAGCAGACCCACGCCGACCACCGGGACACCCAAATCGCCGGCGGCCTTGAGTTGATCGCCGGCCACGTTGCCCAGTCCGCCCGAGTATATGGGCAGCGCCTCGCTCAACATGAACTCCATGCTGAAATAGGCCACACAACTCAAAGGAGATTGCGGGTACGACTGCTGAAACCATGCGGGCGCTTCCACCGCATCGCGTCTGGTTTGCAACAGCTCGTCAACATTCTTACGGAAAACCGGGTCGGCCAGAACACGTCGGAGTTTTTCGCGCGACACCGTCTGCAACACCACCCACGGGTTTTGGGTCAACTCCCACAGCACAGCATCCAACTGTCGCCAAACCTGGTCGGTGGCGTGATTCCACGACGAGCGCATATCGAGGGCGAGTTCGCTCAGTGAATCGAATCCTTCTACGTCTTTGGGCAAAAACAGCTCCTTAGGATGGTTGTCGACCTTATGCTCGTTCATCGCCTCTCCTGCTGTTGCCGCGTGATTGGAAGTCGACTCTTCTACCGGCGGCGTGCACCGAACATCAACCAGGGCTATTCATTGACCCACTGACGACGGATAGCGGACCGTGCCAGGTCCAAATTCATCGTGGACGGGCGCGACAAGACTCACCGCGTGAGTAGCAATCGACGGTTTCGCGCGCGGCTCGTGTTGGGTAATTCACTTTTCCGCATATAACTGCGCTCCCTCGCCGTACGTGTGTCGCGGTTGAGAAACCGCCTGCTTGTTACAGTTGCGGTTGACGACAAACCACTCTCTCAACGTCTCGACAACCTGTTCATCCAAATGGTGGATATCTCGCTTTATCTGCTTGATGATCAGCTGCAATTCCGCAAGCCGCATCCGATCATCGCGCAGATAATTGGACAGTTGCGGGTGCTTCGCATCCCGCAGCAGTGTCTCTTCGCGCATAAATATGTGTTGTGAGCGCAGGTATAGCGTATCCAGCAACGCTCCAGCATCGACACACGCGGACACTTCACGGTGGGTGGCATCGGGTTTCAGGCAATCGACCAATCGTCGCAACAAATCAAAAAGCTTTGTGTACTCCTGCTCCAGACCCGATGGCCCTGCCCCGCCCTGCTCGCGCCCAGACAATTTTACGTCCATTTTCTTCCCTCTCCATATGTAGCCCCATGACCTCGATCCTGACGGCAATTTCCGGCGCGACCAGCCATTGCCCATGGGACTCGTCTCGTGGTTGTTCTCACCACTATCGTCAGTATAGACCGAGGCCGGCGATGGCGTAGCGGTCATCGCCCACATCCATGCGACGTTTGTGTCGTCCGCTGCCCCGATCAATCTAACGTCCGTTGACGGGGCGCTACGCCGGCCTGAGTCACCCGGACGGCATACACGGCCCAAGCTGGGCAAATACCCACACAGGGGGCTTGAGCATCGGGTAGGGCAAAGAACCCCCGGCACGCGCGCCTTGGGGAGCACGCCGTTGAGTCATGATGACGCTACCCGCCGGTCCCAATGGCGCGGCGCGAAACATGCCGGGGCCGCGCAACGCGCATATTTGTCTCGAATCCCGGCATTGTTTCGACTTGACCTGAACGCCCAATGACGATGTCACGAAGCTCGATATACGCTTGCATTTACACCCTGCTAGCCTATCTTTTCTCTGTCGAATTGACCGGCCATGGACTTTGCCGACGCCATTTGGCGTCAATTGAATGCCCGCCGGCGGGGAGAAGGATTCGTCGCGTCTGCGTCGGCTGCTCCTTACCCTAAGGACACACGTATTCAAACGCATGATGATGTTCGACAAGGAGCTTCGCATGGGATTGCTTAATACAAGCTTCGTTGGAACCCGGCTGGCACAGATGATTCAGAACCATCTGCCCGACAGAATCGTTGTGCCTTTCAGCATCCGCCTGCCGGACAATGACATATACAGATTTGGGAACGGCGATCCCGCGTTCACCGTCGTCTTAAAAGACAAAAATGCACTATCGGCCATCACGCGGTTCGACGAGCTGCGCTTTTCGGAAGCCTACATCAACGGCAGCCTGGATATCGAAGGAAGCATGTGGGACGTCGTTGGCTGCCGTGATATCTTGCGCGACGTACATCCTCTTCATTACGTGTGGCGGCGTATCGCGCCGTTGTTTACCGGCCAGTTGCGCACCAATAAACTCGCGATCGCCGACCATTACGAGTACGACAACGAGTTTTATCTTGAGTTTATGGACCCAACCCGTTGTTATTCGCAAGCCGTGTTCGAGCGCGATGATGAACCGCTTGAAACAGCGCAACGACGCAAACTGGATTACGTGGTGGAAAGCTGCGAATTGAAAGCGGGCGACAGGGTACTGGACGTTGGCGGCGGCTGGGGAACGTTTGCCGAACATGCCGGAAAGCAAGGCATAGAAGTCACAGTACTCACGCTCGCGCACAAGTCGAAGGAATTCCTGGACGGTTTGATTCAACGCCTCAAGCTGCCATGCAAAGCCATATATGGCGATTTTTATGAACACGCATCGCCGGAACCCTATGATGCCATTGTCATCCTGGGCGTCATGGAGCATCTGCCTGATTATCGGGCCGTTGTGCGGCAGTTTCTGCGCTTACTTAAGCCCGGCGGTAAAATATACCTGGATGCCAGTTCGTTCCGTGAGAAGTATTCCAAACCAACTTTTATTTCGCGTTACGTCTACCCCGGCAATCACCGCTATTTCTGCCTCCATGAGTTCCTGGCTGACATTGCCAAAACGAACCTGGAGATAAGAAGCATCTATAACGACCGCCACAGTTACTATCTGACTTGCCGCGAGTGGGCAAAAAACCTGGACGCACACCGCGAGGATATCGTCAAACGCTGGGGCGATAGGGTGTACAGGACTTTTCGACTCTATCTGTGGGGTTCCTCCTACTCATTCTTTACCCGAGGCATGGATGCGTTCCGAGTGGTATTGGAACGCCCTGATGACAGGAGGTGAAAGGTTCAATAGCGCCGCCCCGCAACAACGACTATTGCGAGCCGACCGCGACTAACCCGTCGACCGGCGGCGGCCTGAATTTTACCTCACCGCCACCTTATGCATCATCCGCGCTGCCGCGCGATAATCGAACCGTCAGCGCTGTCCGCAACCTTCAAGTCCGGTAGTCCCGACCACTTGGACATACCGGACCTATGCCGGAATGCTCCCCTTCCGCCTCAATCGGCGCTTAGCACGCAAACAGGGGCACGGAGAATAAACGGTCCTTTGAGTCTGTAGTATGGGTTTTGAATCTTTAGATCGCTGGTAGAATGCGCAGATGCGGCACGTTTCCCACCACATCGACCACTGAGTAAAGGATTGTTGCATGCACGATAACGATGCCGCGCCGGACATCGCCCATTTCAGGGCCCGTTTGCTGCAGATGCGCGAGGAGCTGGCGGCACTGAACGATACACGCGACGCCTCAAGCGCTACCGTGGTACTGGATCAGTCCAGCGTCGGTCGCCTCTCGCGCATGGACGCGCTGCAACAACAAGCCATGGCACAGAACACCCGCGAGCGGACCGAACTGACGCAGCGGCGCATCGACGCGGCGCTGCGCCGCTGCGACGACGGCAGCTACGGCTATTGCACCGCCTGCGACGAACCCATCGACCCGCGCCGTCTGGAATTCGACCCGACCGCCACCTTATGCATCACCTGCGCCGCCGCACGCGACAACTGAACCACGCTCACCAAGCCAACTGTGAAACGTGGCAGCCACGCCCTCTTAACAAACAGCGATGCTCCCCTACAATATATGGGTGACACAAACCGCCACGAGTACGGGGCGCCCAGAACTCGCCATAATTAGGCCACAGGAATGGAAATCATGATCTGGGTTATGGATGTCCCCGAG
>CAYQWR010000172.1:0-6355 GCA_964421235.1 uncultured Thiohalomonas sp.
TTCGCCATCCGTCGCATCGTGGAACTGGCCCAGCGATCTCTGTCGCCCGGCATCCGTACCTGCACATCGGTCGCCAGGACCGGGTCCGTCGGCGCCAGGATAGCCGCCAGCAATACCGCCCCACCGAGCGACATACCCAGTATGTAGTAACCGAATATGGTCATCAGGCCCACGGTCACCGCCATGGAAAGGAACGCCAGCAACACCGGGGTACGCCAACGAGACAGCCTTACCGGCACGGGCATCTTCATTCCTGTCGAAAACAGAGAGAGCAGTACTGCCATCTCGGTAATTGACTTCAGCAATTCCGACTGCTTGAGCGGATTGAAATGAAAGGCGTTTAGTACCGTCGGCCCGATAACGATGCCCACCGCCAAATAGACAATGGCGGTGGTCAACGGCAATTTTTGTATATGGCTGAAGGTGAGCCCCATCGCAACAAGCAGACCGCCAATCAGCAAAAACCAACCCATAACATCCATAGCTGCATCTCTCCATTGCCACACGCAACGCAGGGGATTGCTGCGTGATTGCCGAGCAGGGCGTGATGCTAGCCGCCAAAGTTTGGGCCGACTGCCAAACAGTTCTCACTTCGAGGGAGATAGAAATGGCTTGAAATCAAACAAAAATGCGAAAGACTCACTGGAATTTCCGCGATGGTTGCGATAGCTGTATACGCGTTCCCCGCGGGATCAGGAATCACCGTTGGGAATGGCCATGATCTGAAATCCAAAAAGATAGGCCACGACATCACCACCCGACACTTCGTGCGATTCAGACGGCAACCGGTGTTCGATAAATGCTGCGCGCAATGCCGTCCCATATGTTCTTCGCCTTACAGGGGACGACCTCACTGTGCTGATTGGCCGAGCCCCGACCACATCACACCGGATGTAAGGCTGAGGTGCTCACGGCTTTCACGGCCGGAAAGATGAAACATCCATCTTTCCAGTTCATGGATGCGGCGCCCCCGGCGGCGGTGACGGTGCCTGAAGCGTGACTTTCATATCGACCTGTTCGGACAATGATTCCAGCTCGCTCTGGAACTCCTTCGAAAAGGAGCAGTCAGGCGCCTTATCCATCTGCTGCGCGATAAGATTGAGCAGAAACTTGGCACGCTCGTTATAGGCACGGTATTCCATCACCGAAAGGATTCTTGCCTGTTCACGACCGACCGCAGTCGCATTCTGTATGTAGCCGGGTTCGATATTCAACATATCCCTATCCCGCTTGTTCAGTTCCAGATATTTGCGATTGGTCTCTTCGTGCACCGCGATGGCCTGGGTTCTCCACTCGCAGAGCGGCCTTGCCGTGCAGTCGCTACACAAATCCGGCACCTCAGTTTTCAACGAACGGGTATAGGTCTTGCCGAAAACCTTATCCAACGCATCGGACTCATCCTGCGTCATATAGGGATGAGTGAGGCGTATCCGTGCATTCACGAGATTCTCCAGCTCGTCCATATCGGAGGCATCGGGCAGCAAATCCCGATAGTCGTCGCGCAATTCGATCGCCCACCTCAGCTCCGGCAACAGCGCCTGAATCTGTTCGCACTTGCTCATACCGGTTTCATCGTCGCCGTTGCAGACCTTGTCGAAATCCAGCTTTATCACCAGACGGCCTGTATCGTACGAAGGCATATCCCCGGTATCGTTGTCGTACTTATACGGCACCGTAACCGTATACGCCTTTTCATCCGAGGCGGCCTTCACCAGTGTCTGGTAATCGAAATGGATCAAAGCGGGATTGTTGATCTCGATAGTGCCATCTCCCGGCAGCCATTTGCCCTGCTGGTTGCGGAACTCAAACAGCGGCGATTGCGCAAAGAAGGTGACCGGCACCGTCTCACCGTTGGTGACCACCTCCGGATAAGCGTAGGTCAGCGACCCCAGATAGACGCCGCCGGTTTTGAGGGCCATGACCTGGCCGTGTTCGAACTTCCGCAGATCCTCGCACTGCCCGGTGCCATCCTGTTTGGCACAGTATTGCCCCGCCCCGTCGAACGACAATATTTTGTCGTAACCAACCCAGTTCGCCGGATTGCCGACGATGGTAAACTCCGCCCGATCCGTCCGGTACCAGACCTCGCCGGAGAATTTGTGGGAATATTTGAGGTTGTAGAAGGCATAACCGTCCTTCTCATCGTAATAGTTGGTCCAGGTGAAGGTGATCGTAACGGGCTCACACTTGTCCGCCATACGAAACTTATGGCCGGCGACCATGATCATGGGAATGTTCGACGGCAGCATCTTCATGGTGGGCAGGTCCCGCTCGAAACAGGGCACAAAGCCCGGCAGGATTGATTCGCCGTCTGCCGGACGCGGCGAGAAGCTGCAAACAACCATCATCAAAACCGCCAGCAGGCTGTAGGATCGAACGATCGCCTGAGTCATGCCGCACCTCGCACGAGAGATGACATCAAGACCCAATCTTAGCAGGGTCATCCATATCTGCAGATTTGGTATCGACTCCCAGACACACCACCATCACTCGATACTTGCCCCCCTACCGGCGACAGAGCCCGGTTTTCATTGCGGCTGTTCGTCAACCGGCGGCGCCGTATGATGTGCCACGGAATAAGGTAACAGTAAGACGCGCACGACGTGGCATACCGATCTCCCTGCCCGCGAAAGCCACTCGCCGAGACTTTCAAAGATCGAGGAGGCCGAAACCGTGTTCTGTCCCCCGTTACGCATGTTTCACGTCGCCGCAAAGAGAGGCGCGCCGCACGCAGCAGCTGATGCAGTGGTAATACGAAGTGTTTTCCAGTGAGATGAGTTGTTACGGGTGCGAGTCACCGACTTTTCCACCCTGAAAAGTACGTTTCCTGTGCGCATCAGTCTACCCAGTCAGTCGGTCATATCGACCGCCATCATAGGTGTCCTATTCTTGCTGTCCCCAACCACGCTGTCGAAGACGGCGACGGTGAGTAGCTGGCTGGTCAGATCCATCTGACAGACCATGCGCACCTCAGCGGCAGTGCGACATCCTTGTCTGCTGCCTGCATAGAGCGGACTACCGAACCTCGCTTCGTTACGGCGCCACTATCCCCGTGCCGCCAAGGATTTCTCCGCCATCACCTGCGCGGCATCGACGCTCCACGACGGGACCTTTCCGTGGCGGCTGAAGAACAGCGTCTTGTATTGCGCCTTGAGCATATAAGGCACATAGCCCATTTTCAGAATCGCCGTGTCGCCGCCATACCACGTGTTGGAGCGAATATAGAAAGCCTGATGCTTGCCCATGTCACCGATGCACAACACCACCGGTTGCAGATGCTGGTCGGCTTCCGCCTCGCTCATCGCACCGACATCCTTTGCGACCTGCCGGCCGACGATGTCGCACTGCTGGTGACCAATGGCCCCGAGCTTGGGCACCGTTACCGCCGCCGCGTCGCCGGCCGCAAAGACCTCAGGATAAGTGGGATTTCGCATCAGCAGATTGGTGACCACGAATCCCTCGTTGTCGCTGATCGGCAGATTGCGCATCAAGTCATGAGGCACCCAATCGGGGAAAATGATCTTCACCTCCGCGTCCAGCGACGCGCCGTTGGTGAACTCTATGCCATCCTTGGTTAGGCGCGCGATATCCTCGGTCTTGTTCAGGTAACCGAATCCCATACTACCCGCGATCCCCAACAGCTGATTGACCACGGTCTCTCCGGCATCCTCCGCGATGAGCGCCGCCGGGGTGAACACGGTGATGTTCTTCGGCCCACCCTTGCCCTGCTCCTGCAACCATGTGGCGGCGGCCAACATCGTTTCCACCGGTGGCCCCTCGCAGGCCGCTTCGGCCATGGGAATGCGTCCGCCCGGATAGGGCTCCAGCCCCTCTGCACCATTGCCCTGATGGAAGCGGGCCGAACCGATGGCGATCGGACCTCCCCGGTACTCTTCATGCAGATAACGGCGCAGCAGATTGCCGTGATAGGTATCCGACACTGTATGACCGTATTGGGAGAAACCTTCGATCCGGTCATAGGCGAGGCGATTGCCGAAAGCGACGACCAGGTAGTCGTACCGGAGAACATGAGACTCGGAGCCCGGCCGTTCGCTGGGGACATAATCGACCGTTCGTGCGTCCGGATCGACCCCTGTCACCTCGCCCTGGATGAAGTGGATGCCATCGTGATTAAGCGGATTGATGATGTCCATGAACATACTCAATGCCGGATCGTGATTGGCGAACACCTCGGCAGGGATGTTTGGAACGAAGAGCAGATTGGATTTCTTGTCGACAACCGTGATATCTACGCGGTCACCGGCGTACTCGCGGATCTTCTGAGCGCTGCCCAGGCCGGCAAAATTGCCGCCTAGCACTACAACATGCGGTTTTGAATTGGTGGCCATGATATGCCTCCTTAAAATGTGCGCGTATTTGTGTGTCTACCTCCTCCGGTTAACGCCGCGAAATGAAATTTCACCAGCGCGTTATCGATAGCGGACTGCCAATAACGCCAGGATTCAATCCTCATTACCTTACCGGCGCTATCAAGTAATTGTAGCGCAAGAAGATAAAGTCAGACGGAAGATTAGCTGCAATCAAGCACAGGCCTTAAGGCTATTTTCCAATCAGGCTCAGAGCGCCGTTCCCGCTCGTGTTCCACGTTGCCGCAAAGAAAAGCGCGCCGCACACAGCGGCTGATACCGTGGTAATACGAAGTGGTTTCCAGTGAGATGAGTTGTTACGGGTGCGAGTCACCGACTTTCCCACCCTGAAAAGTGCGTTTCCTGTGCGAATCAGTTTACCCAGTCAGCCGGTCATGTCGACCGACATCATGGGTGTCCTATCTTTGCTTAGGATCTACTTCTGAGCACAGCTACCAATGGGGGGATTACCGAAGGACGCTCGCGATCAAGAGTCATTGTGGATGCCGCGACGCAGTGAATTCACTCCGCGTCATTCTGGAGCAATCGAACAGTAAGTAGTTTCGCGCTTTTCGTTAGACCGACGTCAAGAAGGCAAAAGACAAGACCTGGCCCGCGGATTCGCTAGACCTGGCCCTCGGATTCTCCCCGGCTCAATCAGAGACAGGCCAAGGTTTTGGGCCTCGCCGCTCCCCCGAAGGACCTTCGCCAAACTCACTGATGCATTATCCATCCGCCTGATCGGATTGGCCGACACCAGCCTCATACCGGCAACGCCACCCCTGTTCCCGATGGACTAGTGTCATCAAGAACAGCAATATGCTTGAACGGTTGACCATAAAGATTTATAAAATGAGGTCATTGGTCATCTGGCGGGGCAAGTTTCCAACGGAGAGCATGCCGCCAAATGATGTGCTGAACGCAAAGGACAAATTAACGAAGGGAGGATAACAGTTGTCGTGCCGGACTTATGGCACGACATTTTGCCAGGGGACGCTACGATGCGTATCGGGGTGGCGATTGACTCGGCGTGCGACCTGCCCGCCGAATATCTAGAACAACACGACATCGTGGTACTGCCCATCAACCTCTATCTGGGCGATGAGCATACGCTAGACGTGCGTGACCCGCAGGCGACCATGGATTTCTACGCACGCTACGCGTCAAAATACCAACGAGCCCATACCGAACCTCCGAGTACCGATCAGATCATCAAATCGCTATTGGATCACGCGGCAAAACGATTCGACCGGCTGTTGGTCGTTACCGTCAGTAGCACGCGCAGCAAGGTCTTCGAGCGCATTTCCGAGACCCAGCTGCCGCTGATGAATGCCGTTCTGAAAAAGCGCCGGCAGGAACAGATCGAGGGCTCATTCCTCCTGCACATACATGACAGCAAGACATTGTTCACGGGGCAGGCGGTCATGGTCCACACGATATTAAGACTGTTACGCAACAAAGACATGGATTTCGATGTCTTGTGCCGTCGCGCCGACCAGCTATGCAGCCACATTCATGCGTATCTGGTCCCAAATGACCTCTACTACGTTCGCGCGCGCGCACGGCAGAAGGGCGAAAACAGCGTCAGTTGGCTCAGCTATCAGGCAGGCACACTTCTGGACATCAAACCCATCATCCGGATGCATCAGGGCAACAGCAAAACGATAACGACTGCGCGTGGATTCGACAATGCCGTGGATAAGCTTCTGAAGATCGCCATCGTCGCAATCAACCGAGGACTGAAAGCCAATACCGTTGTCATAAGTTACGCCGGAGACCTCGCGGAACTCGAAAAGCACAAATCGATCCGCAAGTTCCGGAACTATGCGGCCGACAGAGGGGTAGAAGTTTTGGAATCGCTCATGAGCACGACCGCTTGCGTGAATGTGGGGCCGGGTGCGATATCGCTCGCCTACGCTTAACCATCGATGGACATCCATCAAGACGTTGTCGCGCGAACTTAAATCTGCGAAACTGGACGCGGATAC
>CAYQWR010000173.1:0-6306 GCA_964421235.1 uncultured Thiohalomonas sp.
TGGTCGGCAGGTGCGACCTTGGCGAGGACTGGGTGACCGGTCAGCCCGTGACCTCGATGATTCCCCACGCCATGACGTCGACGATCAAGCTCGTGACGATCGCCCTTCTCCTTGCGATCGCCATTGGCGTATCCATCGGGGTGATTAGCGCCTTACGACAGTATTCGGGGTTCGACTACGGCGTCACCTTGGCGGCGTTCTTCATGTTCTCCCTTCCCGCGTTCTGGGTCGCGGTGCTCCTCAAGCAGTGGGGCGCGATTGGATTCAACAACTTCCTCGCCGATCCACACTTTCCGATCCTTGCGCTCGCCTTGATCGGTGGCGCGCTCGGAATCGTCGGCGGGAGCGCCGCGGGAGGCGCGTGGCGCAGGCGACTCATCGTGGGCGGATCCATGGGGAGCGGGGCGGCGCTCCTGTTCTTCTTCCTCGATAGGTCCGGGTGGTTCCTCGATCCTCAACTTGGACCGGTGGCGATCGGCGCTCTCGCCGGTGCGATTGCCGTCTTCGTGACGTTTCTGGCCACGGGTCTCTCCAACAAGCGTGCGCTGTATTCGGCGCTCACCGTCGCGGCCGCAACTACTGTCGCGTGGTTCCCGATGCAACAGGCATTCCGCTTCTCCGCTGGTCCCGCCGTCCTCGGCACCGGGCTCGGGTTCGTCGTTCTTGGAGCGATTGTCGGACGCCTGTTCGGCGGCCCCGATTGGCGCATTAGTGCTCGCGTTTCCGCGATCACCGCCGGCCTCGTCTACCTGCTGATATTCGTCGACTTCGTGATGAGCTGGTGGGAGAGGTACGCGAACTCGGGGTCGATCAACGGGCGTCCGATCGCGACGGTGGGCTCCGTTACTCCTCAATTGGCGAGCAGCGGATTCTGGGTCGGGACGGTCGACACCTACACGCACATGGTGCTCCCGACCACGGCGCTCGTTCTCATCTCGCTTGCGAGCTACACGCGGTACACGCGCGCGAGCCTTCTTGAGGTCATGAACCTCGACTACATTCGCACGGCGCGCGCAAAGGGGCTCCCCGAGCGCCTGGTGATCGTGCGCCACGCGTTCCGGAACGCCCTCATCCCGCTCGCAACCATCATCCCGCTCGACCTCGCGGGGCTCTTCGGCGGCGCGGTCATCACCGAGACGGTCTTTGGGTGGAACGGGATGGGCCGCCTGTTCGTCGACGCGCTCAGGCAGGTCTCGGTGAATGTGCTAATGGGCTACTTCCTCGTGACGGCCTTGCTACTGCTGATCGGCAACATCGTCGCAGACATCCTTTACGCCGTGCTCGATCCCAGGATTCGCGTGGACGCATGAGCCTCTCACCCGCAGAAGGGCTCGGCGCCCCCGAAGATCACACCGAGGGACTGTCGATCACGCGCATCGTGTGGGCGAGGTTCACCCACCATCGCGTCGCGATGGTTGCCGCCGTGGTGCTGGTGGCGACGATTCTTCTCGTCTTCACCTCCATCGGCGTGGGCCCCATTCCGGGGTGGTGGAAGTGGAACTACACCGAGACGAGCGACGTCGCCGCAGCCATGGGCCAGCCGACGATGCACTTCCAGGGCTGGAAGCTCATCGTCGGAGATCATCCCTTCGGGCAGGACGAAATCGGCCGCGACATCTTCGCGCGCGTCATGCGCGGGGCGCAGCAGTCGCTCATGGTCATGCTCATCATGGGGCTGATCGCCACGTCGCTTGGAGTGATCGTCGGCGCGTTCTCGGGGTACTTCCGTGGCCGCCTCGACAACGCGCTCATGCGCACCACCGAAGTCTTCATCGCTATCCCTGCCCTCGTAGTCGCCGCAGTGATCGGCCGCTCCGTCGTGAACGGGGGGGCGTTGCTCCTCGCGATCGTCCTCGGATTCTTCCTCTGGCCATCGCTCGCGCGCCTCGTGCGCGCCGAGTTCCTTGGCCTGCGCGAGCGCGAGTTCGTCGACGCCGCGCGTGTCGCGGGCGCCTCGGACTTCTCGATCATGTTCAAGCACATCCTTCCGAACGCGATGGGCGTGATCATCGTGAACTCGACCCTCCTCATGGCGATCGCGACCATCCTTGAGGCGTCGCTGTCGTATCTCGGCTTCGGCATCCAGCGTCCGGACGTCTCGCTCGGGAACCTCATCAACGAATACAACTCGGCGTTCGCGACCCGGCCGTGGCTCTTCTGGTGGCCCGGCGTCTTCATCATTACGTTTGCGCTCTCCATCAACCTGATAGGCGACGGCCTTCGCGATGCCTTCGATCCGCGGCAGCGCAAGATCCCCAAGACCAAGGACTTTCAGAAGGCCGACTCGGTGAAGTCCCTCGAAGAAGCCGAGCACGAGCGGATCGAGCGCGAGGCCCATGGCGGGCGCTCGGAGCGTGACGACGAGTGAGTTGGCTAGGGCAGGAAACCCGCAATGGCAATCAGGCCGCCGACGGCAAGCGCCCCGACTGCACCAACGTTGACTGTCGTCGCAACCGCACGCCCGGTGGGCGCGGTGGCGCGCTTTCTGAACGCTTCCCAGGCGGTGCGAACAAGGGCGGCTGCGTCGCCGGACGGCGTGCCTCGGCGATCCCCGGGGCGGACGGTACCGGCAAGGTAGGTGTCCGCAGGGAGGCCCCGGGCGTCCTCTGCGCGCATCGTGCGTGCCGCGATAGCGCCAGGGGCCGGTGCGGCGAATGCGGTGATCATCGAGCCATCGTCGAGGAATATCGCGAGGGCCCACTTGGTGTCGACGTGGACCACCCGTTCGAGCGGAACGGTCGCCGTGCGGAGGACGTTGCGCACCTCGATCTTGTCGGCGCCTATGCCGACCGCCGGGCGCCAGTAGGCGACGACTCCCGCAATCGCGAGCAGCGCGCACAGGCCAAGAGCGGGCGCGGCGCCGCGGGCGCCGTCTCCGAGGACTCGCGCGGTGGCGACGAGAGCCGCGAAAGCGACGATGGCGACGGCCGTTATGCGCGCGGAGCGCGGGCGGTAGATGTGCACGCGTCCATGGTGGCACGACTGGAGGCTCTCGAATGAGCGGAGAACTCGTCCTCGACGTGAAGGACCTCAACGTCGACTTCTGGGTGGACGGTGTCTGGTATCCGGCGGCCATCGACATGACCTACCAGGTCCGCCAGGGTGAGGTCCTCGCGATCGTCGGCGAATCGGGATCGGGCAAGACGCAGTCGTCAATGGCGATCATCGGCCTCCTGCCGAGGAACGGTCGCGCGAGCGGAAGCGCGAAGCTCCGCGGGCGCGAGCTGATCGGCCTGTCGCAGGGGCGGCTCTCCGAGGTCCGCGGCGTTGACGTCGGGGTGATCTTCCAGGAACCGATGACCGCGCTGAACCCCGTCCTCACCGTCGGGTTCCAGATCGTCGAGGTCCTGCGGCAGCACTTCAGGATGGCCCCGGCCGAGGCGCGCAAGCGAGCCCTCGAGTTGCTCAAGCTCGTCGAGATTCCGGAGGCGGAGCGCCGGTTCAGGTGGAACAGATTGGGGTCGTGCACCAACGGACCGAAGATGCGCAGGTATTTGTGCTCACGGATGGCGCGCGGGTCCGGCATGAAGCGCTTCAATAGTTTTTTCGGCATGGTCGGAAAGGCGCAGGTCCGTTTCAGAGAGGGAAGCGGACTCTATTATCCATTAACGGCTAAGGACAGGGAACATGGTCACAGGGACGCTGGCCTTTCTCGCAGGCATTCTCCTATTTCATCAGTCGGCGGTGCTGCCACCGTGGTGGGCGGCGGGCGCCGCCGTGCCGCTGTTGGCGCTGGCGTGGCGGCTGCGACGGGTCGGGCGGCGCCCGGCACTGGCGCTTGCCGCGATCACCGCCGGATACCTGTGGACCTGGGGTTGCGCCGCGCCGTTGCTGCACTCGGGTGTCCCCCCGGCGTTGGAAGGACGCGATCTGTGGCTGGAAGGGGTGGTGAGCGGTTTGCCGGAAGCGGAGACCGAACGCGTCCGGTTTCAATTCGACAGCGTCGCGCTGCAACGGAACGGGACGGCGCTGACGCCGCCGGGACGGGTGCTGTTGAGTTGGTACGGAACGGCGCCGGCGTTGCGCGTCGGTCAGCGCTGGCGGTTGCAGGTGCGGTTGCGGCGCCCGCACGGCATGGCCAATCCGGGGGGCTTCGACTACGAGCGCTGGCTGTTCCAACGGGGCATCCGCGCCACCGGCTACGTGCGGCCGCACCGGGCCGTGCTGTTGCAGCCGCAATCGGGTCAATTTCCGTTGCAGCAGCTACGACAGTGGCTGCGCGGTCGCTTGCGGTCGGACCTCGGTCAACGGCCCATGGCGGGGATCGTCACCGCACTGGCGCTGGGCGATCGGCAAGGGATCGGTCGCGACCAGTGGCGGGTGTTCAGCGCCACCGGCACGACACACCTGGTCGCCATCTCCGGTCTGCACATCGGCATCGTCGCCGGGCTGGTGCTGTTTTTGGTCCGCTGGGGCTGGGGCTGGTCGCAACGCCTGACCTTGTGGCTGCCGGCACCCAAGGCCGCCGCCGCGGCGGCACTGATGGCGGCGACGGGCTACGCGGCGCTGGCCGGCTTTTCGGTACCGACCCAGCGCGCGCTGATCATGCTGGCGGTGGCGCTGGCGGCGCTGTGGTGGCAACGGCCGCTACGACCGGCGCGCACCCTGGCCCTCGCCCTGCTGCTGGTGCTGCTGACCGACCCGTTGGCGCCATTGGCGCCGGGGTTCTGGCTCTCCTATGGCGCGGTGGCGTTGATCGTCTACGGCATGGGCGGACGGCTGGCGCCGACCGGCTGGTGGTGGCGCTGGGGGCGGACGCAATGGCTGGTGGCATTGGGGCTGGCTCCACTATTGGCGCTGTGGTTTCAACAGGTGCCGCTGATCGCACCCCTGGCGAATCTGGTGGCCGTGCCGTGGGTGACCCTGCTTACCGTGCCGCTGACGCTGCTGGGAACGGTTGCGTCGGTGGTGCTGCCGGTGGCGGCGCCGCTGTTGCTGAGTGCGGCATGCCACACCCTGGATATTTTATGGTGGTTTCTGTCGCATCTGGCCGGGCTGCTGCCGCAACGGTGGGGCGCTTTTGCGCCGCCCCTGTGGACCCTGTTGCCGGCACTGGTGGGGCTGGCATGGATGCTGGCGCCGCGCGGCTGGCCGTCCCGCTGGCTGGGCGTGCTGTGGCTGCTGCCGGCGCTGTTGGCGCGGCCGCCCGGTCCGGCGCCGGGCGAGATGTGGTTGACCCTGCTTGACGTGGGGCAGGGGCTGGCGGCCGTGGTGCGTACCGCCGGCCATACCTTGGTGTTCGACACCGGGCCGCGCTACAGCGACCAGTTGGACGCCGGTAACGCGGTGATTGTGCCGTTCCTGCGCAGCCGGGGTATCCGTGAGGTCGACACGCTGTTGGTCAGCCACGGTGATATGGATCATATCGGCGGGGCGGCATCGCTGCTGGCGTCGATGCCGGTAGGGCATATCGTCACCGGCGTGCAGCGCTGGCGTCTGCCGCAACCGGCACAACCCTGCCATGCCGGTATGGCATGGCACTGGGACGGCGTGCTGTTTCAACTGCTCTACCCGCCGCCGGGGGGCGACGGCAGCGGCGACAACGACCGTTCCTGCGTGCTAAAGGTGAGCACTGTCGGCGGCAGCGTACTGCTGCCCGGCGACATCGAGGGGCCGGCCGAGGAGGCGCTGATGCGCACGGCGCCGGAGCGCTTGCGGTCGACCGTCTTGGTGGCGCCGCATCACGGCAGCAACACCTCCTCGACGTTGCCTTTCGTGACCGCGGTAGCGCCGCGCTACGTATTATTTGCGGTAGGGTATCGCAACCGCTACGGGTTCCCCAGCCGCCGGGTGGTTGCGCGCTACCGAGCAGTCGGCGCGCGGCGGCTGGATACGGCCTCCGGCGGGGCGACCACGCTGCGCTTCGGCGGCGGGCCGCCGACGGTCGAGCGCTACCGGCAACAGTCGCACCACTATTGGTATGCCGAGTGACGCGGCGGCGTTTCGCAAGCGGGCCACATTTGCTACAGTGTGGCCACTTTTTTCCTTGGCCAGAGAAGGATATTCCGGGTGTTTGAAATCATTGTCGCCGGCGGTTGGCTCATGGTGCCGATCATCCTCTGCTCCATCATCGCCATGGCCATCGTCGCCGAACGGTTTTGGACCCTGCGCGCCGACAAGGTGGTGCCGAGGCAGCTGACCGCTCAGGTGTGGCAGTGGTACCACAACGGCCAGCTGACCGGCGAGCGGCTGCAAGCCATCGAGCAGGGCTCGGGCCTGGGCAAGATGCTGGCGACCGGCATCGCCAACATGCGTTACGGCCGTGAGGTGATGAAGGAGCGGGTCGAGGATACCGGCCGCTACGTG
>CAYQWR010000174.1:0-6250 GCA_964421235.1 uncultured Thiohalomonas sp.
GCGCCCGCGCAGCTCTCGAATCAGCGCGGGTAGCTCGCGCAGGTGATCCGACTGGTTGCGCGCGTCGATGCCGACCGCGGTCTTTTCAAACGCGGATCTCGACGTGCCCTCCAGGCCGATGGCGAGATCCTTCAGCAGGAATAGGGGCAGATTGTCGATGCAGTAGTAGCCGAGATCCTCCAGCGCGTGCAGGGCGATGCTCTTGCCCGAGCCCGAGGTGCCGCTGACGATGAACAGCTTCATTGGGATTCCTGATCCATCAAGTGACGCTGCCGTTCGCTGAAATGGGCCGCGGCGTCGTAGCCGTTTTCGCGCAGGATGTGATTGCGCGCCGCCGCCTCGACCAGCACCGCCAGGTTGCGGCCGGGGGCCACCGGCAGCTGGATCTCCGGCACTTCGACCTCGAACATGGTGCGGGTGTTATAGCTGCCGGAGAGCCGATCGATGTTGTGCACGTCGGTCTTGGTCATCGGCACCAGGTTGACGATGAGGCGCAGGTTCTTGTGCCGCTTGACCGCACTGTCGCCGAACATGGCGCGCACATTGAGCAGACCGAGGCCGCGTACCTCGAGAAAATCCTGCAGTACCTCCGGGCAGCTGCCGCGCAGCGTGTCGGGTCCGACCCGGCGGAACTCGGGCGCGTCGTCGGCCACCAGGATGTGACCGCGGGAGATCAGCTCCAGTGCCAGCTCGCTCTTGCCGGCGGAGCTCTCGCCGGAAAGCAGCACGCCGATGCCCATGACGTCGATAAACACGCCATGCACCACCTGCTTGTCCGCCAGCAGCTCGGTCAGGTAGTAATCCAGATGGTTGAGCAGTTTGTCGCTGGCCAGGCTGGAGGCGAGCAGCGGCGTACTGTGGCGCTCGGCGGCGCGGCGCAGCGGCATCGGCACCGGCAGACCGCCGGCCACGATCACCGCCAGGCTGGCGTCGCCGAACAGCTGTTCCAGCGCGGCGGTGAAGGCCGCCTCATCCAGACTTTGCAGATAGTCCATCTCGGCCGCGCCGAGGATCTGGATGCGCGACGGATGGATCAGATTGAGAAAACCGACCAGCGCGGCATCGGTGGGCTCGGTCGTCTCGCGCCGAATGGCGCGTTCGGCGCCGGCATGGCCTGCCAGCCAATGCAACGCCAGCCGTTTCTGAAACGTCTCGAACAGTGCGCGAATGGAGAGCGGAGCGGCGGGCATGGCGTCTTCAGCCCTTGGGCTGCCATTGGCGGATCAGTTGGTAGAGCTGTTCGGTGCTGCCGCTTTGGCGCAGTTGGGCGACAAACTCGGCGTCGCTGAACATCTGTGCCAGCTGTGCCAGCAGTTGCAGATGGATGTCGGTCGATTGCTCGGGGACCAGCAGGCCGAACAGCAGGTCCACCGGTTGGCCGTCCACCGCGTCGAAATCCACGCCGTGCTCGAGCTTGATGACGGCGCCGAGCGTGTCGGCGCCGCTTTTCACCCGCCCGTGGGGAATGGCGACGCCATGTCCGAGGCCGGTGCTGCCGAGGCGTTCGCGGGCGAGCAGGCTGTCGAACACCTCTTTCTGGTTCGGCGTCGCCTGGCCGCCCGCGATGAGCGCGCTGAGCTGCTCCAATGCCCGTTTCTTGCTGGCCGATTCGGCGTCGCACTGAACGCGATCGGCCGTCAACAGTTCACCTATGTGCATCACGACAGGTCCAGGGCTTGCAGCGTGCAGGGCTACTCGGCAGCCGGTTCGCCCTTGCGCGCGGCACCTTCGGAGCGGCGGTGATCGGTGAGCTTTTCCTTGTGCTTGCAGATCTGGCGATCCAGTTTGTCGATCAGGGCGTCGATGGCGGCGTACATGTCCTCGTCTTCGGCGTCGGCGAACAGGTTGTTGCCGGTGATGGAGATGGTCGCTTCGGCCTTCTGGCGCATTTTTTCCACGCTCAGTACCACGTGAACGTTGGTGACGTGATCGAAATGGCGCTCCAGTTTCTCCAGCTTGCCGCTGACATAGCTGTTCAGGGCGGGCGTGATTTCAACGTGATGGCCGGTGACGTTCAATTGCATGATGTTCTCCTTGGTTCAGAAATTGATTAATCAGGTCAAGCGCTTGCGCTCGTTGGAGGGGGCGATGGCCATCGCTTCGCGGTACTTCGCCACGGTGCGACGCGCAACATTTATCCCCTGTTTGCAGAGGGTCTCCGCGATCTTGCTGTCACTGAGCGGTTTGGTCGTGTTCTCTTCAGCGATCATCTTCTTTATCAGCGCGCGGATGGCGGTGGATGAGCACTCTCCGCCACTGGCGGTACTGACGTGGCTGGAGAAGAAATATTTGAGCTCGAAGATACCCCGCGGCGTATGCATGTATTTCTTGGTGGTCACCCGGGAGATGGTCGATTCATGCATGCCCACCTCCTGAGCAATATCATGGAGCACCAGCGCCTTCATTGCCACCTCGCCCTGCTCCAGGAACTCGCGCTGGTGTTCGACGATGCAGCTGGCCACCTTGAGCAGGGTCTCGTTGCGGCTCTGCAGGCTCTTGATGAACCAGCGCGCCTCCTGCATGTGATTCTTCATGGTGGTGTTGTCGCTGGCATTGCTGACCTGCTTCATCAGTCCGGCGTAGGTCGGGTTGATGCGCAGGCGCGGCGCCGCGTCGGGGTTCAATTCGACCCGCCAGCTGCCCTTGAACTTGCGTACGATCACGTCGGGGACGATGTATTCGGTCTTGGCGGTCGAGATCTGCGAGCCGGGTCGCGGGTTGAGCGACTGGATCAGGCGAATGGTGCGGCCAAGCGTCTCCTCGTCCAGTTTGAGGCGGCGCTTGAGCTGGGCGTAGTCATGGTTGGCCAACAGCGTGAAATGGTCGCTCAGCAGTCGCAGCGCGTCGGCGCGGCAGGGCGTCTGTTCCGGCAGCTGGCGCAGTTGCAGCAGCAGGCTCTCGCGCAGGTCGCGGCCGGCGATACCCGGCGGATCGAGGCTCTGCACCGCATGCAGCACCGCCTCCACTTCATCGAACTCGATGTCGAACTGTTCGCGCAGCGACTCATAGAGCTCTTCCAGCGGGCTGCCGAGCAGGCCGTCGTCGTCCACCGAGTCGATGATGGTTTCGGCGATGGCCCGATCGGTGTCGCTCATCGGGGTCAGCCGCAGCTGCCACAGCAGATGCTCCTGCAGCGTTTCGCCGGAGCTGTCGCCGTATTCGTAATCGCGGTCGTCGTTGTCGCCGCCGGCGCTGCCGGAGCCGCTGCCGATGGAGTCGTAGATGTCTTCCCAGACGCTGTCCACCGGCAGTTCGTCCGGAATTTCTCCGCCGCCCCCCTGCAACTCCAGGTCATGGTCGGTCCGGGACTCTTCCAGCGACTGCTCCGGCTCCGCTGCCTCCCCCTCGGCGAACGATTCCGATTCAGCGCCGCGCGACTCCTCGGCATTCTCTTCCTCGTTCTCCTCCACCATCTCCAGCATGACGTTGGACTCCAGCGCCTGCTGGATCTCCAACTGCAGCTCGAGCGTCGACAGCTGCAGCAGGCGGATCGCCTGCTGCAGCTGGGGGGTCATGGTGAGCTGTTGACCGAGACGGAGTTGTAAGGACTGTTTCATCGTTTTCTTGGTAGCGCGCGAACGCGGGCCGTCTATGGCGCCATTCTAGCGCAAATTGCATGCCAATAGGCTAGCGGCAGCGCGAAGACGGCGGTCGGGCGGCGGGTTTGCGGACGGCATGCCATGGGCCGCGGCGCCTACAGACGGAAATCCTGGCCG
Organism: uncultured Thiohalomonas sp.; assembly: GCA_964421235.1. Lineage (GTDB taxonomy): Bacteria > Pseudomonadota > Gammaproteobacteria > Thiohalomonadales > Thiohalomonadaceae > Sulfurivermis. The sequence goes on from CAYQWR010000174.1 coordinate 3,717, forward strand.
AGATAGACCCGGCGCACCTGCGGGTCCTCCAGCAGCTGCGCCGGCGTCCCTTCGGCGATCACCTGGCCGTCGCTCATGATGTATCCGCGTTCGCAGATCCCCAGCGTCTCCCGCACGTTGTGGTCGGTGATCAGCACGCCGATGCCGCGATCCCGCAAGTGGTTGACGATACCCTGGATGTCGAGCACGGAGATGGGATCGACGCCGGCGAACGGTTCGTCGAGCAGGATGAAGCGCGGTTCCATCGCCAGGGCGCGGGCGATCTCGACGCGGCGCCGTTCGCCGCCGGAGAGGCTCATGCCCAGGTTGGCGCGGATGTGGCTGATGTGCAGCTCCTCCAGCAGCGACTCCAGCTTCTCTTCCCGCTGCTCGCGCGACAGTTCGGCGCGGGTTTCGAGGATGCCGAGGATGTTGTCCGCCACCGACAGTTTGCGGAATACCGAGGCCTCCTGCGGCAGGTAGCCGATGCCGAGGCGGGCGCGCTGGTGAATCGGTTCGCGGGTGATGTCGCGCCCGTCGATGGCGATGCTGCCGGCGTCGCAGCCCACCAGGCCCACCACCATGTAGAAACTGGTGGTCTTGCCGGCGCCGTTGGGGCCGAGCAGGCCCACCACCTCGCCGCTGTCGATGTGCAGCGAGACCTGCTTCACCACCTCGCGTGAACGGTAGCGTTTGGCCAGGCCGTCGGCGCTGAGGCGGGAACGGGAGGGCTGCTGCGGTGTGATGTCGGGGGTGCTCACGGCGCTTTGTCTCCGGCGGTCGGCGCCTGTTTGGGGCGGATGGTGGCATGCACGCGGTGGTCGCCGCCGCCGCTGGCGGTGACCACCCCGCGGCGTACGTTGTACTCGATGCGTTCGCCGCTCATATGGTCGCTGCCGTGCTGCACCTGGGCGGCACCCTGCAGCACGATGTGGCCGGTCTCGGCGCGGTACTCGATGTGTTGCGCCTGGCCTCGCACCTCGGTGCCTTTTTTGCCCACCCGCTGCCGGAAGCGCACCGGCGAGCCTGTGGCCTCGACGCGGTCCAGCGTGGTGCCGCTGCGATAGGCGGTGAGGCTGTCGGCCTCCAGGTGCAGACTGCCTTGCTCGAAGACGACGTGGCCGCGGTAGTTGCTGGTGCCGTGGCGGTTGTCCAGCACCACGTGGTCGGCCTGGAGGTGAATCGGTTGCAGGTGATCGCTCTCCAGTGCCGCGGCGAGGCCGGGCAACAGCAGCAACAGCAGCAACAGAGCGGCGTCAATGGGTCTGTGGCGCATAGGTCCCCCGTACCTTGGATAGCAGCTGCAGCCGTTGTGTCGCCATATCGGCCTGCATGCCGACCGCGTCCACCCGCCCTTGCGGGGTGGTGACCGTGACCGCTGCGTCGGTTTCGGCATAGCGCTGCTTGGGCCGGAGCAGCAGGTGATCGGTGGTCAGCGTCATGGTGGTGCCCTGAGCGTCATGGTCCATGCGTACGCCACCGCTGAGCACCACCTCCTTGCCGCCGTCGATGATGCGGCCGCGGGCGGCGACAACCAGCCAGGGCGGCCCCGACGACTGGAACAGCGTCAAGTGCGGGGCGGTCAGATCCATGCTGTTGTCGTTGCCATAGTGTTCCATCAACTGCGCCGTGAGCCGTTGCTCGGGTTTGCCCTGCGGATTCATGGTGGTCGCGGTGAAGTCGCGCAGAAAATAATCGGGCACATGGGCCGCCGCGGTCACGGCGGTCGCCTGCTTTTGCTCGCGTCGGTTGGAGAGCCAGTTGCTGGCCAGCACCACCAGCGCCACCAGCACTGTGATGATCAGAATGCGGCGATTCACGGTGCCGCGGCTCCGTGGTCGGGGCGGGTGGTTGGCGGGTGCGGGCGGCGCGGGTTCATGCCAGGTACTTCTGCAGCTGCCGTTCCAGCGTGCCCTGGGCGCGCATGATGAATTCGCACACGTCGCGGGCGGCGCCGCGGCCGCCGCCATGCTCGCTGATCCAGTGGGCATGCTGTTTCACCAGCGGGTGGGCGTCCTGCACCGCGACAGCCAGGCCGCTGCGGCGCATTACCGGCAGGTCGATCACGTCGTCGCCGACATAGGCCACCTGTTGCGGCGCCAGCCCCAGCTTGGCGACCAGTTCGTCGTAAGCCGGCAGTTTATCCAGCTTGCCCTGGTAGACATGGCGAATGCCGAGATTGTTCATGCGGTACTCCACCACCTGCGAGGTACGCGCGGTGATGATGCCGATCTCCACCCCCGTCTCCTGCAGCATCTTCATGCCGTGGCCGTCGCGGGAGTGGAACGCCTTGTACTCCTGGCCGTCATCGCCGAAGAACAGGCTGCCGTCGGTCAGCACCCCGTCCACGTCGAAGATCACCAGGCGGACCTGTGCCGCCCGCTGCAAAATGTCCTGCATCGATGCTCCTCTGAAACTCTCGTCCCGTCGTTGCGGGACGTTGTTATTGGGTAGTGGGGAGTGGGTAGTGGGTGGCGGGATGAACCAGTGTATCGCCTTTCCCACTACCCACTTCCCACTACCCACTACCCACTACCCACTACCCACTTCCCATT
>CAYQWR010000175.1:0-6248 GCA_964421235.1 uncultured Thiohalomonas sp.
GAATCAATCGCGGCGCAGCCGCTCCTGCGCCCAAAACGTCGGCGACACGCCGGACCAAGGGCATCCACCGACCGTACAGCGCGCGCAGGTACGGTCTCTCCGTTGACATCTCCCCGGAACGAAAGTGGCTGCGCCACCCATTGGCGTACGCATAATCCTCTTTTTTCTACGGAAATTACCGGGCAAATCCCGACCCTTTCATTAATGTTCTCTTAAGCACACCCCTTCATGATGCACCTCATTCGGAGTCGGCAGTCACGCCCGTGACGCGGGTCGTCTCCCAAGGAGATATGCATGAAGGTAAAGCGCACACGACATGCCCTGCTACTGACGTTGGCGTTGTCCTGGCAGGGTGCGGCATGGGCGGCACCCACGCCGCACGAACCGCTTGATCACGAACACATCATCCAGCCCGACGATACGTTGACGCTACAGCAACTGGTCGAGCAGGCGTTGCAGCGCGATCCGCGCCGCGATGTGCCCGCCGCCTACGCGGCCGAGGCCGCCGCCCTGCAGCGCCGCGCCGACAGTCTGTTCGCCGGCAGTCCGGCCGTCGCCCTGCGCCATCAGACCGATCAGGTCGGCAGCAACAAAGGGCTGCGCGAATGGGAGGCCACCGTCGAGCTACCGTTGTGGCGCTGGGGTCAACAGGACGCCAGCGAACAGGTGGCGATGCACGCTCAAAGCCAAGCCGGTTCCGTCTCCGCCTCCCTGCGCTTGCGTGTTGCCGGCGCGCTGCGCGACAGCCTGTGGAGTCTGGTGATTGCCGAGGAGCGCGTGGCCTTGGCCCAGCACGCCTACCTCACCGCGCAGAATTTGCAGGGCGAGGTGGAGAAACGGGTGCAGGCCGGCGACCTGGCCAAGTCCGATCTGCTGCTGACGCAGGACGAAACCCTGAGCAAACAGGACGAGCTGCTGCTCGCCCGCGCCGAACTGCTGCATGCCGGCAAACGCTATTTCACCTACACCGGCCTGGATCGTCGGCCCGCCCGATTCGCCGAGCGCGAAAGTCCAAAAACGACGATCGGCGACAACCACCCGCTGTTGCTGAATGCGCGCAACCGCCTGCAACGCGCGCAGGCCGAACTGCAACAAGCGCGCAGCGCCGGTGCCGCGAGTCCGCAACTGACGCTCGGTTCGCGCCGTGAAAAAGACTTCATTACCGGCATCGACGAAAACAGCGTCGGCATCGGTATCCGTCTGCCCTTTGCCGGCGGCGCCCATAGCGCCCCGGCAATCGGCGCCGCCAGCCGCACGGTTGCCGAAGACGCCGGCGAGCTGGATACCGTGCAACGCCAACTGGATCTGAACCTGCATGAGGCCGCGCACATGCTGGAGACGCTGCGTGCGGAACAATCGCTGGCCGAACAGCAGCAACGTCTGGCCAAGGAAAACCTGCGCATGGCCCACATCGCGTTCGACGTCGGTGAAATGAATCTGGCCCAACTGCTGCGCGTACAGAGCCGCGCCTTTACCGCCGAACGCACCTACAGCCTGCGCAAGTTGCAGTTGCAGCAGGCCGTCGCCCAATACAACCAAGCTGTCGGAGAATTGCCATGAAGTTGCGTACCCTCGCCTCGCTCGGCCTGTGGCTCGTCGCCACGCCGGCCGCCTTCGCTGCCGACCTGATCACGATGAGTACGCAGCAACAACAGAATCTCGGCGTAGCCGCAGCACCGTTGCAGCCGACACGCGCTGCGTTCGGCCGCGCATTGCCGGCACAAGTGGTGATCCCGCCCGGCGAACAACAACTGATCAGTGCGCCGCAGGCGGGCCTGGTGACGCAACTGCGTCCTTCGGTCGGCGACGAGGTAAAGAAGGGACAAGCGCTCCTTACCTTGCAGAGCCCCGAAATCGTCGGACTGCAGCGCGCGTTCCTACAGGCGCTGAGTCAGGAACGTCTGGCACGGACAGCGTTGGATCGCGACGAAACGCTGTTCCAGGAAGGCATCATCGCCAAGCGCCGTTACCTGGAGACGCAAAGTCGTCATCAGGAACAGAAGGCCGCGCTCGACGAACGGCGCCAGACACTGCAGTTGGCCGGCATGGCGGTGCAGGACATTCGCCGTCTGGAGCAGACACGTACCCTGAGCAGTGCGCTGGTGCTGCGCGCGCCGACCGACGGCGTGGTACTGGAACGGCAGGTTCAGTCCGGTCAGCGTGTCGACGTCAATACACCGCTCTATCGTATCGGCCGGCTGAATACGCTGTGGCTGGAGATCCGCGCACCCATCGAGACGCTGTCGGGTCTGCAACCGGGTGCCGCCGTACAGGTGGTCGATACGCCGGTCACGGCCAAGCTGATCCTCATCGGCCGCGAAGTCGATCCGGCCAGCCAGACCGCACTGCTGCGCGCCGAAGTCACCGGCAACGGCGAACAGTTGCGTCCCGGCCAATATGTGCAGGCGATGCTGACCACGCACACCGCGGAACACAGCTTCACGATACCGGCCAATGCGGTGGTGCGCCGCGAGCAGAAAACCTACGTATTCGTAAAAACGGCGGAAGGATTCACCGCCACGCCGGTGCAGGTGTGGATCAGCGAGGGCGGCACCAGCGTGATCAGCGGTCCGTTTGCAGGCGGCGAACAGGTTGCCGTCAGCGGCGTGGCCGCGATCAAGGGGGCCTGGATGGGCCTGGGCGGAGGTGAATGATGCTGGCACGACTGATCCAACTGTCCCTGACCCAGCGGCTGCTGATGCTGCTGGCGGTGGTGCTGCTGGTCGGCGGCGGTGCACTCGCCTTCAAGCAACTGCCGATCGATGCCTATCCCGACATTTCGTCGACGCAGGTGAAGGTCATCATCAAGGCGCCGGGTATGACGCCGGAAGAGGTCGAGGCACGCATCACCGCGCCGGTGGAGGTGGAGATGCTCGGCATCCCGCACCAGATGATGTTGCGCTCCACCGCCAAGTACGCCCTCTCCGACATCACCGTCGATTTTGCCGACGGCACCGACATCTATTGGGCGCGGCAGCAGGTGGCCGAGCGTCTCAACGCCATCTGGGGCGATCTGCCGGCTGACATCAGCGGCGGCATTGCGCCGATGACCACGCCGCTGGGCGAGATGTTCATGTTCACCATCGCAGGCGGCGATCTGTCGCTGATGGAACGGCGCAGCCTGCTCGATTGGGTGATCCGCCCCGCCCTGCGCACCGTCTCCGGTGTCGCCGACGTCAACTCCCTCGGCGGCGAAGTGCGCAGCTTCGAGGTGGTACCGGACAACGCGCGCATGAGCGCGCGCGGCGTCGGCATGCAGGCGCTGTTGCAGGCGTTGCAGGACAACAACCGCAACGACGGCGCCGGCCGCCTCAACGAGGGCGAAGAGGCGCTGCTGGTGCGCGCCGACGGCAGCATCCGTTCGCTGGACGACGTGCGCGCCATCGTGGTCAAGAGCAGCGGCGCCGTGCCGGTACGGATCGGCGATATCGCCGACGTGCGGATCGGCGCGATGACCCGTTACGGCGCCGTGACCCATGATGGCAAAGGCGAAACCGTGGAAGGGCTGGTGCTCGGCCTGCGCGGCGCCAATGCGCGCGCCGTGGTCGACGGCGTTCAGGAAAAACTGGCGCAACTGGCGCCGTCTCTGCCCAAGGGTGTCGAGGTCAAATTGTTCTACAACCGCGGCGACCTGGTCGGCCGCGCGGTGCACACCGTCACCAAGGCGCTGGAAGAGGCCACGGTGCTGGTGCTGTTGCTGCTGGTGATATTTCTCGGCAACCTGCGCGCGGCGCTCACCGTCGCGCTGATTCTGCCGTTGGCGGCGCTCAGCACCTTCATTCTGATGCGCCAGTTCGGCATGACCGCCAACCTGATGAGTCTTGGCGGTCTGGCCATCGCCATCGGCATGCTGGTGGATGCGGCCGTGGTGGTGGTGGAAAACATCGTCACCCACCTCGCTCACGGCGAACAGCGCGGCAAGTTGCCGCGACTGCATCTGATCTATCGCGCGGTGCGCGAAGTATCGGTGCCGGTGACCGCGGGCATACTGATCATCATCATCGTATTCCTGCCGCTGCTCACGCTACAGGGATTGGAAGGCAAGCTGTTCATTCCGGTGGCCATGACCATCGTGTTTGCGCTCGCCAGTTCCCTGCTGCTGTCGCTGACCGTCATTCCGATGTTTGCGTCCTTCCTGCTGAAAAAGGTCAGCCACGAAGACCCGTGGTTGGTGCGCAAACTCAACCGCCTCTACCTGCCGCTGCTGCAACGCAGCCTGATGCACGAACGCTGGGTGGTGGGCCTGGCCGTCGGCGCGCTGCTGGTCACCGGCGTCGTCTATACCCTGATCGGCAAGACCTTCATGCCGACCATGGACGAAGGCAATGTCATCGTGCAGTTGGAGAAGCTGCCGTCGATCAACCTCGACCAGTCCATCGCCGTCGACACCCGCGTGCAACAGGCGTTGCTCAAGGTGCCTGAGGTAAGCGGCGTCGTCGCCCGCGTCGGCTCCGACGAACTGGGGCTGGACCCCATGGGATTGAACGATACCGACAGCTTCCTGGTACTGAAGCCGCGCGACCAATGGCAGGTTCCCAATCGCGAAGCGCTGCTTGACGAGTTGCGCAAGGTGATGGGCGACATCCCCGGACTTGCCTATGCCTTCACCCAGCCCATCGAGATGCGGGTGTCGGAGATGCTCACCGGCGTGCGCGGCGACGTCGCCATCAAGCTGTTCGGGCCTGACCTGGATCAGCTCAACCAGCTGTCGACGCAGATCGAGTCCATCGTCGGCGGCATCTCCGGCAGCGAGGACGTGCGCACCACGCGCAACAGCGGCGTGCAGTATCTCAAGATCAGCGTCGACCGGCTCGCCGCCGGGCGTCTCGGTCTCAGTGTGGACGAGCTGGAGACCGTCCTGCGCACCCAGATCGAGGGCAAGCGGGTCGGTACCGTACACGAAGGCACCCGCCGCACCCCGTTGCTGCTGCGCGGCAGCGACCAGCTGCGCGCGGCGCCGGAACGGTTCGCCGCGTTGCAGATCACTTTGCCCGACGGCCGCAACGTGCCGCTCTCCACCGTCGCCCGCGTCGAGCGGGTGGAAGGGCCGGTCAAGGTACAGCGCGAGCGCGGCGAGCGCATGTCGGTGATCGTCACCAACGTGCGCGACCGCGACCTGGTGGGCTTCGTCGACGAGGCCAAGGCCAAGGTGGCGCAACAGTTGCCGCTGCCGGCCGGCTATCGGCTGGAATGGGGCGGCCAGTTCGAGAACCAGCAGCGCGCCGCCCAGCGCCTGGCCATCGTGGTCCCGGTGGCCATCGGCCTGATCTTCCTGCTGCTGTTCTCCACCTTCGGTTCGGTGCGCCAGGCGGCGCTGGTACTGACCAATATCCCGTTCGCGATGATCGGCGGCGTCTTTGCCCTGTGGCTCTCCGGTGAGTACCTGTCGGTACCGGCCTCCATCGGCTTTATCGCACTGCTCGGCATCGCCGTGCTCAACGGCGTGGTGATGGTCACCTACTTCAACCAACTGCGCGCCCACGGCATGGCGCTGGCGCAGGTCATCGTCGAAGGCGCCAAACGGCGTCTGCGTCCGGTGCTGATGACGGCGAGCATCGCCGCCTTCGGCCTGGTGCCGCTGCTGTTCGCCAGCGGACCGGGCTCGGAGATCCAGCGGCCGCTGGCGATCGTGGTCATCGGCGGGCTGGTCACCTCCACCCTGCTCACCCTGATCCTGCTGCCGATCCTCTACCGCCGCTTCGGCACCGACACGAGGGATGATTCATGAACGAATGTCTGTTGGTCATCATCGCCACCCCGGCGGTGGAAGAGACTCTGGTCGATTGGCTGCTGGAACGGCCGGAGCTGACCGGCTTCAGCAGCCAGCGCATCGACGGCCACGGCGCGCGCCTCTCGGCGCTGTCGCTGGCGGAACAGGTGGCCGGTCGCCAGCGCAAGGTGATGTTTCACGCCCACACCGATTGCCGGGCGGTCGAGGCGCTGGTGGAGGCGTTGAAGGAGGGATTCCGCGGGGCCGGGCTGCACTACTGGGTCATGCCGTTGATGGCGGCCGGGCAGATCGCCTGATCCCGGCGGCCGCCGCCGCATCAGTCGGCAGCGAGGCCGCCCAGCCGCCTCTTTGCACGCCTGCATCGCGGCAAAGCCGCTACGATGGTGTCGGTTCGGTATCGGCGTTGATCTTCCGCGATGTAGGATGTGGTGAGCACCGCGAACCGCATCATTCGCGTCCCGGTGTCATTTGATCATCGCGACCGATGCGGTTCGTACCTCACCACATCCTACGGGCT
>CAYQWR010000176.1:0-6219 GCA_964421235.1 uncultured Thiohalomonas sp.
TGCTGCGGCTGGTGGACGAAGGCGTGCTGTCGCTGCACGAGGCGCTCGCGCGCGTCACTTGGCAACCGGCCAACATGCTCGGCCTCAACGCCGGCACCCTGAGCTACGGCACGCGCGCGGACATCTGCATCTTCGATCCGCAGCGTTACTGGACCGTGGACGAAAAGACGCTGAGCAGCCGCGGCAAGAACACGCCGTTCCTGGGCTGGGAGTTGAAGGGCAAGGTGACGCACACCCTGCTCGACGGCCGCCTGGTTTACGAACAGGCCCACTGAAAACCAAGGTCCGCAATCAAACGTCCATGACTTTTGCATTATTCATATTTGCGTCCATGGGCATCCATTTGCGGACCTTCATCTTTAACTGGCGCACGACACCATCATGAATAAGCCGCACCGCGATACCGTATTCGTCGAACAGGCCGAGATCCTCGCCCATCAGCACTGTGCCGGCGAGCAGCACATCCTGCGCGTCAAGGCGCCGCGCATCGCCGCCACCGCGCGCGCCGGCAGCTTCGCCCACATCACCGTCGACCCGCAGCGGCCGCTGCGCCGCCCCATCTCCATCATGCGCGTCGACACCCGCAGCGGCGAGGTGGAATTTCTCTACAAGGTGTTCGGCGAAGGCACGCGGCTGCTCGCCATCCGCGAGGTCGGAGAGCGACTGAGCATTCTCGGTCCCATAGGCAGGCCGTTCGAGCTGCATATGGACCGGCCGCGGCCATTGTTGATCGGCGGCGGCGTCGGCATTCCACCGATGGTCTTCGTCGCCGCCGAAACCTTGGCGATCCGCGGTGCCTATCAGCCATTCGTCATCATGGGTTCCGAGGCACCGTTCCCGTTCACGCCGCGGCCGTCACAGATCCTGGTGCCGGGCATGGCGGCAGAGGTCATTGCCGCCATGCCGTTGCTGGAGGATTGGGGCGTTCCCTCGCGCCTCGCCAGCCGCCAGGGCTTTGCCGGCTGCCACGACGGCTTCGTCACCGACGTGGCGCGCGCCTATCTCGAAGCCCTCGACAGCGATCAGCGCAAACAGGTGGAGGTGTTCGCCTGCGGTCCGCATCCGATGCTGGAGGCGGTAGCCGCGCTGGCGCGGGAATACCGCCTGCCCTGCCAGGTATCGATGGAGGAGTTCATGGCCTGCGGCGTGGGCGGCTGCGCCGGCTGCACCATTGAGGTCCAGACCGACCAGGGACCGGCGATGAAGCGGGTCTGCGTCGACGGTCCGGTATTCGACGCGCGCAGCGTGTTTCCCGATTAACGGCGCCGCAGACACGGCACGGATGTCGCCTCATGCTACTGTTGCTGCCCTTTGATCGACGCATCGACTGGAAACGACCGCCGCTCATCACCATCGGGCTGATTCTGATCAATTGCTTCGTCTACTTTGTCCTTCAGGCACCGGACGACGCCAAACTGGCGACCGCCTACCACTACTATCACGACAGCGACCTCCCCGCGATCGAGTTTCCCCTCTATCGCGATTTCCTGCGCCGGCAGGGCCGAATGGATGACCTGCGCGAATTCCAGGCGGAATACCAGAACAAACAGGGAGAGATTCATTATCGGATCCCATGGCTGCCGCAGCGCCTGGACACCGATTACGATTTCATCACCGCGCTGCGCGCCGGAAAACTGTTCAGCGCCGATGACCCGCGTTATCCCGCATGGCAACAACAGCGTGAACAGTACGACGGGCTATTGAATGCGACGGTGATTCAACGCTATTCGCTGCGCCCGGCATTGAAATCTCTCGGTACCATGATCAGCAGCATGTTCCTGCACGCCAGCATCATGCATCTGGCGGGCAATATGGTGTTTCTGTTCATCGTCGGTTTCGTGGTGGAGACGATACTCGGCCGACGCTGGTATCTCGCCGTCTACCTGTTGGCGGGATTGGCGTCGGCGGGCCTCGACGTGGCCATGCGCCCCCACGACCTGCACTACCACCTCGGTGCCTCCGGCGCCATCTCCGGTATCATGGGCGCCTACGCGGTGCTGTTCGGCCTGCGCAAGATCGCCTTCTTCTACAACATCCTGTTCTGGTTCGATCGGGTAACCGCGCCGGCGATCATCATGTTGCCGTTGTGGCTCGCCGACGAAGCACTGCAACTGCTGCTGGATACCACCAGCCACGTCAACTACCTGGCCCATATCGGCGGCATGGTGGGCGGCTCGCTGCTGACCTGGGGCGCCCGGCACTACGACAAGCAGCTTGATGTTGCCTACATTGAGGAACCGCAACGGGACCAACGTCGTCGCGAGCAGCTGGACCGGGCGTTGCAACTGCTGGCGCAGCTGAAACCCGATCAGGCCAAACCGCTGCTGGCAAAACTGCTGCGCGACGCGCCCGACGATACCGAACTGCTGACGCACCTCTATCACGCCAGCCGCTTTGATCCGGCGGCGGATGACTACCACCACTATGCGCGCCAACTTCTGCTATCGACACGGCTGACGATGGACGAACGGCTACGCCTGCTGGAGGAATACCATCGCCTGGCAAAGCCCGGTCCGCGGCTGGTGAGCGAAGATGCCCTCAAGCTGGCGCAACTGTTCCTGGCGGGGGGCAAGATCGAACCGGCGGAGCGGCTGATCGTGGCGGTATTGCGGCGCGATCAGCGCCACCCGGCGCTGCCGGCGCTGCTGCTGCGTATTGCAAAACAGACCGAAAAGAGCCGCGCGGCCACCTACCTCAAACTCATCGTCAACCACTTCCCCGCATCCGGCGAGGCGCGCACCGCGCGCGCCCTGTTGCAGCTCGGCTAGGCCTTGGCGCCCTTGGCGCTCAGCAGCGCCTCCACTGTGGTGAGATATTGGCTGACCTGAGCGGCATCGGGGTCGTCGGGATAGCGCTGCTGCAACAGCTGCAGAATCGGCAACGCCTTTTCCTCCTGATTCAGCCCTTCGCTCAACGCCCGCGCCACCAACAGGTAGAGGCGCGGGATATCGGGGTGGTTGGGGTAGACCCGGTGGAAGCCGTTGGCCAACTGCACCAGCAGCTTGTACTCGCCGACCCCGAACATGGTGTCGGCCAGCGGGTAGACCTGATTGGGCGAGTCGAGCTTGAATTGCGGATCGGCCTGCTTGCAATCGCGATAGACCTTGACCGCCTTGGCGCGGTCGGCGCTCTGCAACAACATCCCGATATATTCCGCGCCATGGCCGGTGAGGCGCGGCACATCGCCGCTCAGCGCCAACAGGCCGTGAAAACGATCGTGCAACACCCGATCCTGGCGGTGCTGCAACACCCGCTGACGCAGTCGCGAGATCGCCTGCTCCATCCGCCCCTCTTTGATCAATGCCTCGATATCCCCGAGCAGCGGGTGTTCGCGCGCCTTGGCGGCAGGCTGCTCGGCAATCTGCTCCGGATCCACATCGACCTCCAATCCCAGACGCCGGTGATTCTGAAACAGGACGTAGCCCATCATGCTGAACATCACCAGCGTGAAATAGCCGTTGGCAAAAATGGAGACGGGGATCACCAGGTGAAACATTTTGTTTTCGAACGATTTCTTTATCCGCCGCGCCTCGGCAGGATCGACGTCACGCGGATCCTCCTTCTTCAGCGCAAGGTATTCGCCGCCGACGGACCTGACCATATAGTCCTGGATTATCGCCGGGCCGCTGGAGAGGACGCCCAGCATGAAAAACAGCGCCAGATAGGAGACGCCGATTCGTTTGATGATGCCGAACAACATGGTCGGGTCGACAGCACTGGCGAAGCGGCGCTCAATGGCCAGCGCCATGACGCTGGCGGGGATGCACAACAGCATGACAACGTAATAAATCGATGCCGCGACCGTACCCAATAGCACGCGCACAACACCCAGCACGACAAACAGAAGCACGAAGACGAAGAACTGCTTCACTGCCAGATCGATCCCTTCCCCGGCCAATCCCTGCATCAGTGTCGGTGCATGCTCGTGGCCGCGCGCCGACCGGGTGAGTGTGGCGTAGGCGAATTTATAAAAGGTCAACATCAGCAGCAATTGCACCAACCACGCACTGAACATGCGATAGCCGACCAGTGCGCTTACCAAGGTCATGGCGACCAGCAAGCCAAGGGGATGCAGCTGGAACGGCAGGGCAAAGAAGCGCGGCAGGCGGTTCCAGAACGGTACCGCCGACTGGCCGTCGCCGATCTCGACGGCGGGCCGCTGACACAACGGACAGGCCGGTTCGCCGTCCGGATCGTCTTGCGCAAGGCAGGAGGAACAGAAACGGATATGGCAGTGATCGCATCCCCACGTGGCTATGCGCTGCGGATGGTATTTGCAAAAGTCCTGTGCCATAAGCGCCTGTGTCCTTTGCGGCGACTACCTTGCAGCGCTAGGCGGGCCGAGCGCCACCGGCGTGTCAATAGCGCGGCGTCAGGCCGGCCGGTGTGTTGTCATCGTCGGTCGACTCGAGGCTGAGGTCGCCCAGGCCGGCGGTGAGGTCATCCGCCGTCTCCGCCTTGCCGAGTTTTATCATGAGCCGGACCTCATTTGCCGAGTCGGCATTGCGCAATGCATCTTCCACCGTGATGTGGCCGTCGCGATAGAGTTCGTACAGGGCCTGGTCGAAGGTCCTCATTCCCTGCTGTCCGCCCTTCTTCATCTGCTCCTTGATCATGTGGACCTCGCCCTTGAGGATCAGGTCCGCAATGAGCGGCGTATTGATCAATACCTCGACCGCCACGCGTCGTCCCTGGCCGTCGGAGCGCGGCAACAGCCGCTGGGCGACGACCGCCTTGAGATTCAGCGACAGATCCATCAACAACTGCGACCGCCGATCCTCGGGGAAAAAGTTGATGATGCGATCCATCGCCTGATTGGCGTTGGTGGCATGCAGCGTGGCCAGACACAGATGACCTGTTTCGGCGAAGGCAATGGCGTGTTCCATGGTCTCGCGGTGACGGATCTCACCGATCAGAATGACATCCGGGGCCTGGCGCAGCGTATTGACCAGCGCCTCCTCGAAGCTGTCGGTATCAATGCCGACCTCGCGCTGGGTGACGATGCAGCCGGCGTGTTGATGCACGTACTCGATCGGGTCTTCCACGGTGATGATGTGGCCATGGCTGTTCCTGTTGCGGTAATCCACCATCGAGGCCAGCGAGGTGGATTTACCGGAACCGGTGCCGCCGACGAACAGCACGATGCCGCGCCGGGTCATGGCCAGTTCGGCCAGGATCGGCGGCAGATTGAGATCGTCGAAAGTCGGAATCTTGGTTTCAATCTTACGCAACACCATGCCGGCCTGGTTGCGTTGCTGGAACACGTTGACGCGGAAGCGGCCGATGCCCGAGCGCGATAATGCAAAGTTGCACTCATGGGAATGGTTAAAGGTTTCCTTTTGCTCGTCGTTCATGATGCCAAAAACGATCTGCCGCGCTTGATCGGGCGTCAGGCTGCCTTTGACCACCGGAGTGATCTGGCCGTTAATCTTCATGCTCGGCGGCACGCCGGCGGTAATGAACAGGTCCGATGCGTTCTTATGCACCATCAATTTGAGCAGCTGATCGAATTCCATCCCGGTCTCTCCCGCGATTACTTGAAGGCATCCTTATTGGCGGCGCGCACGCTTGCTTCCTGCTTGCTCACGATGCCACGCTGCACCAAGTCCGCCAGGTTCTGGTCCAGCGTCTGCATGCCGAACTGCTGTCCGGTCTGAATCGCGGAGTACATCTGCGCCACCTTGGCCTCGCGTATCAGGTTACGGATGGCCGGCGTACCGAGCATGATTTCGTGGGCGGCGACACGTCCGCCGCCCACCTTTTTCATCAGGGTCTGTGAAATAACGGCGCGCAGCGACTCGGACAACATCGAGCGCACCATGTCCTTTTCCGCGGCAGGGAACACGTCGATGATACGATCGATCGTCTTGGCGGCGGAACTGGTGTGCAGTGTACCGAACACCAAGTGGCCGGTTTCAGCGGCGGTCAACGCCAGGCGAATGGTCTCCAGGTCGCGCAACTCGCCGACCAGGATGATATCCGGATCCTCACGCAGCGCCGAACGCAGCGCTTCGGTGAAACCCAGCGTGTCGCGGTGTACCTCGCGCTGATTGATCAGACACTTTTTCGATTCGTGCACGAATTCGATGGGGTCCTCGATGGTGAGGATATGGCCGTATTCGCTGTTGTTCTTGTAGTCGATCATCGCCGCCAGGGTGGTCGACTTGCCGGAGCCGGTGGGTCCGGTCACCAGCACGATGCCGCGCGGGTTGTCGGAGA
>CAYQWR010000177.1:0-6175 GCA_964421235.1 uncultured Thiohalomonas sp.
CGGCGACGGCAGCCGGTTATCAGCGCTTTCCTGGGCTCGGCTGGCACCTGTTGATGGTCGAGCCGACCAGCGTCTCGTTTCGCCCGGTATGGCACCTGCTGTGGGCGATGTCGGGACTGTTGCTGTTCACCCTGGCGGCCGCGGTGTGGATATCGTCGCGGCTGGCCAGCCGCATCGCGCAGCCGATCACAGAGCTGACCGCGTTCACCCGCCTGTTCCGCCAGGGTGTGACGACACAACCGCCCCTGTCGACCACCACCCTCACCGAGGTCGGCGAACTCAATCGCGCCTTCGCGCAGATGATCGAGGCGTTAGAGCGCTCGCGTGAACAGGTTGTGCGCGCCGGCAAGCTGGCCGTCGTCGGCGAGATGGCGGCGACCATGGCGCACGAGGTGCGCACGCCGCTGGGTATCGTGCGCAGTTCGGCGCAGCTGCTGGAACGGCAGTCGGACCTGACCGACAGCGAACGCGAGTTGATCGGTTACATCGTCAGTGAAACCGAACGGCTCAACCGGCTGGTGACGATGCTGCTGGAGTGCGCCAGCCCCAAGCCGCCGGTGTTCAAGGCGCACGACCTGCACGCCATCATCGATAATGTACTCAATCTGCTGGAATCGAAGGCACAGAAAGGCAGCGTGCAGCTGGTGCGTCAATTCGAGGCAAATGACCCGGTGTTCGAATGCGATCGTGAACAGATCGTGCAGGTGATTCTCAATTTGGTACTCAATGCGCTGCACTTCGTTCCCGAGGACGGAAGGGTGGCCATCACTACGCGACGCGACGCGGGGGCGCTATGGATATGTGTCGCCGACGACGGCCCCGGCGTCGCGGCGGAGATCCGTGAGCGTATTTTCGACCCGTTTTTCAGCCGCCGCGAAGGCGGCATCGGGCTGGGTTTGACCGTGGTGCAGCAGATCGTGCAGGTGCACGGCGGCGAAATCGAAGTGACCGACAGTCAATGGGGCGGCGCCAGTTTCAATATGCGTTTTGATTTGACGCGCAACGTGCGGACATAGAGGAATGGATGTAAAACGGATACTCGTGGTCGACAACGAGGCGAAGATGCGCCGCATCCTTGAGTTGTCGCTGAAAAATATGGGCCACGAAGTGACACAGGCCGAGGATGGTATCGAGGCACTGGCGGCGCTGGATGCTGCACCGTTCGATCTGGTGTTGACCGATCTGCGGATGCCGCGCAAGGACGGCATCGAATTGTTGCGTGACCTGCGCGCGCGCGGCGATGAAGTGCCGGTGATCGTATTGACCGCGTACGGCACCATTGAAACGGCTGTGGAAGCGATGAAGCTCGGCGCTTCAGACTACATCATCCGACCGTTCGAAATCGAGACGGTCGAGCTGGCGGTGACGCGAGCTTTGGCACTGGTCGCAGTGCAGCGCGAAAACCGTTTTCTGCGTGACGAGGTCGCCAGGGGTTGGGGCGAGTTCATCGGCGTCAGCGAGGCGATGCAGACGCTCTATCAGCTTGTGCAGCAGGTGGCGCCGGCGCGCAGCAACATCTCCATCGTCGGCGAGACCGGCACCGGCAAGGAGTTGGTGGCGCGCGCCGTGCACCAGGCGTCGGGACGCAGCGGACTGTTCGTGCCGATCAACTGCGCCGCAATTCCGGAAGAGTTGCTGGAGAGCGAACTGTTCGGCCATCTAAAGGGGGCATTTACCGGCGCCACCCGCGATCGGGTTGGTAAGTGCGAACTTTCCAGCGGCGGCACCATCTTTCTCGATGAAATCACCGAAATGCCGCTGGCGTTGCAGGCCAAGCTGCTGCGTGTGGTGCAGGAGGGAACCATCGAACGTCTGGGTTCGAATGTGCCAACCCACGTCGATTTGCGCATCGTCGCGGCCACCAACCGCGATCCGTTACAGGCGGTGGAAGAGGGAGCGTTGCGGCGCGATCTCTATTTTCGTCTCAATGTGGTACGCATCGATGTGCCCCTATTGCGCCAACGGCAGCCTGACATACCGTTGCTGGCGGAGCACTTTCTGCATAAATATGCGTCGGAGCTGGGACGCAAGGTACCGCGCCTGACGGCGGATACGCGTCAACGCTTGCAGAAATACCCATGGCCCGGCAACGTGCGCGAACTGGAAAACCTGATGGAGCGTGCCGTGGTGTTGTGCCAAGGAGGAGAGATCGACGCGGGTCACTTTCCTCCCGAAACCATGCAGGGCGCCGACCACGGTGCCGTGCCGTTGCAGGCCGGTCCGGCGCTTCCTGAATCACTGGCGATGAAGGAGCATGTGGAGTCGCTGGAAACGCAGCTGATTCAGGCGGCGCTCGAGCGCAGCGAGAACAACAAGTCAGCGGCGGCGCGTCTGCTTGAGATCAGCGAACGCGCCCTGTGGTACAAGATAAAACGCTACGGCCTTTGATCGTCACCCGCCCCCAATATGTCGAAATTACCGCAGCGGTTCGTAACGAAATTTCCTTCACTTGGCGCGATCGGTGTTTTTTTTGGCTTGGGGATAATCAGTCGTTCTCCAACTCCAGCGACATGCGCGCCATCTCCGACTTGATGCGGTGGGAGTAGCGGGCGTAATCGCCCTGCATAAGCAGCTTACGCGCCGCCTCCGGGGCGGCTGCGTCCACGGTACTGATGATCTCGCCGGCACGGCGATGAAAGTGGGCGTGGGTCACCTTGAGGTCCGGAAACAGGGGATGGTCAGCGAACTTCTCGTCGCCGTTGCCATGCAACCATTTCCCCAGAGCGCATCGGTGCGACGATGTCGCTGCTGACATTGAGCGATGAGTTGTCCGTCAGGCACGTTGAGCGCGGCAAACAAGATGGTCGTCCCATGGCACTTGCAATCGTGCGGCACTTCCCTTCTTGGGCGGCAGTCCGGGCTAAGTACGGTCCAGTGCTTGCCCTTGGCGTTTCCAGCCGCAACGCTGAACCAGAGCGTTCTACGGTGGCGACATAGAGAGGCCGGTAATGTATTCGGTCTTTTCGGCGAACTTCGGATAGCGGGAAACTTTGAAGGTCTTGGTCAGGTGCGGTTTGAGGCCATTGGCATGCCACACCTTGTGCACCGCCGTAATTCGCTCCATGAAATGCGAGTTGACTATGCTCGCATTCGCCATCTTATAGTTCAGTCCTTCCGGAAGCACTACACCGATTTGCATACTAGGCGCCTATGTCGATATCCTCTCGGAGAGCAAGGGGTTTGGTTCTGCTGCAGGGGCAGACTTGGCGGAGAGCCGATATGGTTTCAATGCCGCCACTATTCGGTGGGGTGACACGTGAGGGCGCTATGAAGGAACTGAAAAACGAAGCGGCGCTGGTGAAGGAGGCGATCGTCGCCGGCGTGAAGTACGGCGAGGCGCGCGGCGCCGTAATCTTCGAGCCGACCGATTCGGCCACGGCCAAGATCGAGTACATCTACCGGTTGCTGGTACACGACAAGGTCATCCAGCCGCTGCCGGAAGACCAGGTCTCGCAGAAATCCATGCGGCACAAACTGGCGTTGTGGCACGCCAAGCAGCTGCCCAAGGATCATCCGCTGTTGAAATAGCGCGCAAGCGCATGAAGGCGCAGATCGGCGGGCATGGTCCGGCGACATGGCGCCCACGGTGACACCAATCTCAAGGAGGAGATGTCATGGCGAGGATTCGCACCTTTCTGATTTTCACAACGACGGCGCTGCTGTTGTTCGTGTCATTTTCTATCTCGGCGGCCGACGCCCCGCCGCTCACCCTGCTCAAGCGCTGGCACGAGGGCATCGACCCCACCGGTTGGTGGATGAGCGAAAAGTACGACGGCATCCGCGGCTACTGGGACGGCAAGATGATGTGGTCGCGCCAGGGCCAACCGATCGCCATTCCCGATACGTTCCGGGCGCAGTTGCCGCCGTTTCCCGTGGACGGCGAGCTGTGGTCCGGTCGCGGCCGCTTCGAGCAGACCGCCGCTATCGTGCGCGATGCGGTGCCGGGGTCCGGCTGGTCGAAAATCCACTACATGGTGTTCGAGGCGCCGGGGCACGGCGGGCCGTTCGAGGCGCGCATCGCCGCGCTACAGGCCTGGCTGCGCCAACATCCCTCGGCGGCGGTGCGCGTCGTCAAACAGATCCGCTGCGGCGGCAAGGCGCAGCTGCTCGCCTTTCTCCATCGGGTCGAGCGCAAGGGCGGCGAAGGCGTGGTGCTGCACGCGGCGCATGCGCCCTATGCGGCGGGGCGCAGCGACTACCTGCTCAAGGTCAAATCGTTCGAGGACAACGAGGCGAAGGTGGTCGGCTACAACCCGGGCCGCGGCAAATACACCGGCATGGTGGGTTCGCTGCGGGTGGAGCTGCCCAACGGCACGCGGTTCTCTTTGGGCTCCGGGCTCAGCGACGGGGAGCGGCGCTCGCCGCCCCCGATCGGCAGCATCGTGACCTTCAAATATCAGGGGCTGACTGCCAAGGGCAAGCCGCGTTTCCCGGTGTTCTGGCGTGTGCGCGAACTACCGGCAGGTTTGCCTGCGCGTAAATGATTTCTGATTTTTCGGTGCGTTGAAATAATCAGTCACTCTCCAACTCCAGCGACATGCGCGCCAGCTCCGACTTGATGCGGTGGGAGTAGCGGGCATAATCGCCCTGCATCAGCAGCTTGCGCGCCGCCTCCGGATCGCCTGCGTCCACAGTACTGATGATCTCACCGGCGCAGCGATGAAAGTTGGCGTGGGTCACCTTGAGGTCCGGGAACAGCGGATGGTCGCCGAACTTCACGTCGCCGTCGCCGTGCAGCCATTTCCCCAGGACGCACTGATCATCGGCGCCGACCACGGCGGCGTCCAACGCCTCATCGCCGGTCTTGTTGATGTAGGCCTCCAGCCGTATCTTCCAGCGGACATGCGCCTCGATGGCGTTCATGAAATTGAGTCCTGCCTTCGTCTCTTCGGCCACTTCGTTCCCCTGCGTCATGCTCGTCGTAATTATAGAGCGCCCGATTAAACCCTATTTTCGACAGCGGCAAAAGCCCCCGCCGGCAGAGACGTCGCACCGGAGGAACTGTGCGCAAACCGGTTCGTGAGCGACACCGGAGGGCGGGTTCCGGCCCATTGCCGCGGTGCCGACCGACTCGGCCAGGACCACGGCCGCAGAGGGGTGGAGCCAATTGCGAAAAGGCGAACTATAACTATCGCAGCACTGCCGGGCGTATCGATACCGGCCGGCGGGATACGGCAAGTCGTCGAAGCGATCGGGGCCATCGTGATTTGGCCACGGTCGCTGTGGCCGGGCGATATTTACGCAGCGTGACGGGAAAATGATCGGCGTGTGCGCCAAGGGTTATATTGACCTCACCACGCTATCCACCCGTTCCGCTAATCAGGAGGAAATCACATGTATGGATTTACCGTAAATATCGCAGGGGATTTCGACCATGCGCTCTCCCGCACCGTCGACGAGCTGAAAAAGGAGGGTTTCGGCGTGCTGGTCGAGATCGACGTGGCGGCAACGCTGAACGCCAAACTCGGCACTGATCGGCGCCCCTACAAGATCCTCGGCGCCTGCAATCCGCAGCTGGCCAACCAGGCGCTGGAGGCAGAACCGGATATCGGCTTGCTGCTGCCGTGCAACGTCGTCGTGCGGGAGGACGACAGTGGCCGGATTGTCGTCGGCTTCATGGACCCCGCGGCGGTGTTCGGCCTGGCGGGGCATGCCCGGCTACAAGCCCTCGGCGACGAGGTGCGAATCAAATTGGAGCGCGTGCGTGACGCTTTGCGGCACGCCGCGTGAGGAATTTTGAGTGTGTTCTGTTCCTGTGCCATGGTGGCACACAACTGCGGAGGATGCGGTGATGAAACGCGTGTCATGGATGAAATGGGGTGTTCCCCTGATTTTGGCCGCTGCAATGGGCGCGACCGGTGCTCAGGCGGCTAACCAGAGCAATCCGTCGCAATACGGTCCGGGCTATGGTCCCGGCATGATGGGCGGCTACGGTTATGGGGCCGGCATGGGCCGCCGTGGTTACGGTCCGGGGATGATGTATGGTGACGGCGGCGGTTACGGTGGTTACGGCTATGGCCGGGGCATGATGGGTCGCGGCTGGGGCGGCTATGGTATGGGCCCGGGCATGATGGGTGGCTACGGCATGGGGCCCGGCATGATGGGCGGCTACGGCATGGGGTTCGGCCGAGGCGGCATGATGGGGCTGGGTCCCCTCTGGTCGCTGAACCTGACC
>CAYQWR010000178.1:0-6166 GCA_964421235.1 uncultured Thiohalomonas sp.
GGGGCGGCCGCGCGGCCGTGAATGACTTACGCAACCCGAGGCGAGCGACGATCGCGCGGTAACGCTCCACGTCCGTCTTCTTCAGGTAGTCCAGCAGCTTGCGCCGCTTGCTGACCATGCGCAGCAGACCCTGGCGGGAATGGTGATCGTGGGTGTGTTCCTTGAAATGGCCGGACAGGTCGTCGATGCGCGCAGACAGCAGCGCGATCTGCACTTCGGCGGAACCGGTGTCGCCGGCACTCTTGCCGTGGCTGCCGACGATCTCGGCCTTTTGGGTAGCGTTCAGAGACATCTAACTGCAACTCCTAAACTGGGGTGAGGTTTTAAAGCCCGCTATTTTAACCGTTTGCCCGATAACTAAACAAGTAACAACGCGTGGGTTCGCGCCCTAATCCATACGAAACAGCCGCTTCGGCGCCACCCGGCCGTCGTCCAGAATATGACCGACCCCAACAAAGTCGCCGCTCGGGTCGAACAGGCGGACCCAGCCGCGGGTCGGTGCCTGCGGCACCAGCACCGCCTGCCCCTGACGCACGTAATAGGCCATGTTGTCGCTAAGGTTGATGGCCGGCCAGCCGGCCAACGCCTGCTCGATCGGCAACAGCAGGCCGTCCAGAGCCGCCTGACCGCCATCCATCACCGTCTGTTTGAGCTGTTCCAGCGTGATCGTACCGGCCTCGGCGAACGGTCCGGCACCGGTACGCCGCAGTTGGCACAGGTGGGCGCCGCAACCGAGGGCGGCGCCGATGTCCTCCGCGAGGGTACGGATGTAGGTGCCTTTGGAGCAATGAACCTCGATCTCGACCTCATCTCCCTCGAACCGCAGCAAGGTCAGTTCGAAGATGGTGATCTGACGCGGTTGCCGCTCCACCTCCAGCCCCTGGTGCGCCAGCTTGTAAAGCGGCTGGCCCTGATGCTTGATGGCCGAGTGCATGGGCGGAATCTGCTCGATGGTGCCGACGAAGCTTTCCAATACCTCGCGCACCCTCGCCTCGGTAACGCCCACTACCGGACGGGTCTCGATCGCCTCGCCGTCGGCGTCGCCGGTATTGGTGCGGACCCCGAGCTTGCACACACCGCGATAACGCTTGTCGGCATCGAGCAAATAGGCCGATACCTTGGTCGCCTCGCCCAGGCAGATCGGCAATACGCCGCTCGCCATCGGATCGAGGTTGCCGGTGTGCCCTGCCTTGCGCGCATCGTACAGGCGCTTGACCTGCTGCAATGCGTCGTTGGAGGTGATACCGATGGGTTTGTCTAGCAGCAGGATACCGTTGACGGCACGGCCCCGCTGACGCTGGCGTCGTGTCATTTGTTCCTCAGTCGTTTTTCTTGTGATCGTCGGCGGCGATTGCCTGATCGATGAGCGAAGAGAGGGTGGCTCCGCGCTCGATGGATTCGTCGTAGACGAAATGCAGTTCCGGCACCGCGCGCAGCAGCATGCGCCGCGCCAGCTCACGGCGCAGAAAACCGGCGGCGTGGCCCAACACATCAAGCGATGTTTTGACGTGCGCGGCATCGGCGTTCATTACCGTAACGAACACCTTGGCATGCGCCAGATCGCGCGTCACCTCCACCGCCGACACGGTGACCATGCCAAGGCGGGGGTCTTTGACCTCCTGTTGGATGAGCAGCGCCAACTCGCGCTGCATCTGCTCACCCACGCGCCGATTCCGGCTGAATTCCCGTGCCAATTTCCGCTACCGCCTTCAGCTTCGATTACAGGGTGCGCTGCACCTGAACCCGCTCGTACACTTCGATGTGATCGCCGACGCGCACGTCGTTGTAGTTCTTCACGCCGATACCGCACTCGAACCCCTGACGGACTTCGTTGACGTCGTCCTTGAAGCGCCGCAGCGATTCCAGTTCACCCTCGTAGATCACCACGTTGTCACGCAGCACGCGAATCGGGTTGTGGCGCTTGAGCACGCCGTCCACCACCATGCAGCCGGCGACCGCGCCGATCTTGGGCGAACGGAACACATCGCGCACCTCCGCCAGGCCGATAATCTCCTCCTTGAACTCGGGCGCCAGCATGCCGGTCATGGCGTGCTTCACCTCGTCCAACAGCTCGTAGATGATGCCGTAGTAGTGAAGATCGACGCTCTGCTCTTCAATCAAGCGCTTGGCACCGCCGTCGGCGCGGACATTGAAACCGATGATGATGGCATTGGAGGCCACCGCCAGATTGACGTCGGATTCGCTGATGCCGCCCACGCCGCTGCCCACGATCTTGACCTTCACCTCGTCGGTGGAGAGCTTGGTCAGAGAGTCGGAGATGGCCTCCAGCGAGCCCTGCACATCCGCCTTGAGCAGGATATTGAGCGTGTTGACCTCGCCCTCCTGCATTTGGGTGAACATATTATCCAGCTTGGCCTGCTGTTGACGGGCCAGCTTGACGTCACGGAACTTGCCCTGGCGGAACAGCGCCACTTCGCGCGCCTTGCGCTCGTCGGACACCACCACCGCCGACTCGCCGGCACCCGGGGTACCGGACAGGCCCAGCACTTCAACCGGAATGGAAGGACCGGCTTCGTCGATAAACTTGCCGTTTTCGTCGAGCATGGCGCGTACGCGGCCGTACTCGTAACCGGCCAGCAGCATGTCGCCTTTGCGCAGCGTACCGCGCTGCACCAGGATGGTCGCCACCGTGCCGCGGCCCTTGTCCAGGCGCGACTCGATCACCACGCCGCTGGCGCGGCCGTCCTTTACCGCCGTCAGCTCCAGCACCTCGGCCTGCAGCAGTATCGCCTCAAGCAATTCGTCGACGCCGGTGCCGACCTTGGCCGAGACATTCACAAACATGGTGTCGCCGCCCCAGTCTTCGGGGATAACGTTCAGCTGACCCAACTCATTCTTCACACGATCCGGATCGGCTTCCGGCTTGTCGATCTTGTTGACCGCCACGACAATCGGGACGCCGGCCGCGCGCGCATGCTGGACAGCCTCTTTGGTCTGCGGCATCACGCCATCGTCAGCCGCCACCACCAGGATGACGATATCGGTCGCCTGCGCGCCACGGGCACGCATCGCGGTAAACGCCGCATGGCCCGGGGTATCGAGGAAGGTAACCACGCCGCGCGGCGTCTCCACATGGTAAGCGCCGATATGCTGGGTAATACCGCCCGCCTCGCCGGCCGCCACCCGAGTGCGCCGGATGTAGTCGAGCAACGAGGTCTTGCCGTGGTCGACGTGGCCCATGATGGTCACCACCGGCGGCCGCGATTCCTCCTCGCCCGCGGCTTCCACCGCAACGATCTCATCCTCCAGCGCATTCTCGTTCAGCACCTTCGCCTTGTGGCCCATCTCCTCGACCACGAGGATAGCGGTTTCCTGATCCAGCACCTGATTGATGGTGACCATACTGCCCATCTTCATCAGCGTCTTGATGAGTTCCGCCGCCTTTATCGACATCCGTTGCGCCAGATCGCCTACCGTAATGGTTTCCGGCACCGACACCTCGCGCACCACCGGCGCGGTCGGCCTGGCGAAGCCATGCAACCCGCCACCGCCCGTCATGGCGCCGGCCATTCCCCTGGACGGCTTCTTCTTACGCCGCCCACCCTTGCCCGGGGCAACATGCAGTTCCTCGCGACCAAAACGGTCTGTCGTCTTGTCGCGGCGTTTGCCGCCACCGCGTTTCTCGGCCTCTTTCGGCGCAGCCTTGGCCGGCTTATCGACGCCTTTTGCCTTCTCCGGCTTGGCCGCGGTCCGTGCCGATTTTTCCGGTTCCGCCTTGGCAGCCGTCGCACGCGCAGCTTCTTCGCTCATGCGCCGCGCCTCTTCCTCGGCCTGCTGCCTTGCCTCGTCCTCAGCCTGGCGCCGCGCCTCTTCCTCGGCCTGACGCAACGCGTCCTGTTCGGCTTTAACCCGTTCCTCTTCAGCGGCTCGAACGGCGTCTTCCTCTTCCTGCAACTGCTTTTCCAGGCGGGCGACAATCTCTTCATCCACCGGGCGAGTTTCTTCCTCCGGCGCCGCGCTGCGCTTCACGTAAGTACGCTTCTTACGCACCTGCACCGTAACCGTCTTGGCCTTGCCGCCGGTGCTTGGCACCTTGAGCTCACTGGTGGTACGGCGGCTCAGCGTAATCTTGGTCGGCCCGGCTTCCGGCTCAACCTCGGCGCTCTCCTCGCCGGCAATATGCTTATCGCGCAAATAATTGAGCAGTTTCGTTTTGTCCTGATCGCCGATGGTCGAATCGGCATTTGCAGTCGTAATGCCTGCTTCCTCGAGCTGAGTCAGCAGCCGATCGACGGCGACGCCGATAGTATCGGCGAACTGTTTGACGGTAACTTCAGACATGGAACGGTACTCCTACCTTCAACCCTACTCCTCACCCTCGAACCAAGGTTGACGTGCGGTCATTATCAGTTTGGCGGCGCGCTCGGCATCCATACCTTCGATCTCCATCAGATCGTCCACCGCCAGATCCGCCAGATCTTCCATGGTCTGGACGCCCATGTCGGCCAGCGCATACGCCAGCTGCTGGTCCATATCTTCCATCGCCAGCAGATCGGCGGACGGCTCTTTGCCGCCATGCTCCTCGCTGCTGATCTCACGCGTCACCAGAATATCCTTGGCGCGGGCACGGAGTTCATTGACGATTCCTTCATCGAACTCTTCGATCTCGAGCATTTCATGCACGGGAACGTAAGCCACCTCTTCAATGCTGGAGAATCCCTCCTGTACCAGGATCACGGCAACCTCTTCGTCCACATCAAGCTGCTCCATGAACAGCTTGACCAGGGATTGCGCTTCTTCCTCACTCTTTTCTTCCGCCTGGCGCTCGGTCATCACATTCAGCGTCCAACCGGTAAGTTCACTCGCCAGGCGCACATTCTGGCCGCTACGACCGATAGCCTGCGACAATTGCACCTCTTCCACCGCGATATCCATGCTGTGGCTCTCTTCGTCCATGACGATGGAGACCACATCCGCCGGCGACATGGCATTAATGACAAACTGTGCGGAGTTATCGTTCCACAGGATAATGTCGATGCGCTCACCGTTAAGTTCATTGGTCACGGTCTGCACGCGCGAACCGCGCATGCCGACGCAGGCACCCACCGGGTCGATACGCGGATCGTTGGAACGCACGGCAATCTTGGCGCGGGAACCGGGATCGCGTGCCGCCGCCATGATGTCGATCAGTCCCTCGCCGACCTCCGGCACTTCCAGTTTGAACAACTCGATCAAGAACTTAGGCAGGGTACGGCTGACGAACAGCTGCGGCCCGCGCGGTTCGGAGTGCACATCAAACAGATAGCCGCGCACGCGGTCGCCCGGACGAATCGCTTCGCGCGGAATCAGATGCTCACGGCTGATCAGCGCCTCGATGTTATTGCCCAGATCAAGGATCACACTGCCCCGCTCCAGGCGTTTGACCACGCCATTGATCAACTCGCCGACGCGGTCGCTGTATTGCTCCACGACCTGCGCCCGCTCCGCCTCGCGCACTTTCTGCACAATCACCTGCTTGGCGGTTTGCGCCGCGATGCGGCCGAACGATACCGACTCCACCGGGTCTTCGACATAGTCGTCGGGCTGAATGTCGGGATCCTCTTCGCGCGCCGCGCTCAGCGTGTACTGACGTGACGGATGCTCCAATGGCATGCCATCACTGTCGTCGACCACTTGCCAACGGCGAAATGTTTCATAGTCGCCGGTCTGTCGATCGATGCAAACCCGCACCTCGACGTCGCCGCCGTAGCGTTTTTTAGTTGCCGTCGCCAAAGCGACTTCGATCGCCTCGAAGATTATATCCTTGGCAACGCCCTTCTCATTCGACACCGCGTCGACAACCGTCAGGATCTCTTTGTTCATCATCCAGCCTCTATTCGCCTCTCGCCACCGGTCCAGCCGCCGGCATCAGGTATACCGCTGTCAACCAGCAGAGTTCACCACTGCGGCACCAAATGTGCCTTTTCAATATCTTCCCACGGCAACACCAGTTCCTGGCCGTCCAGTTCGATCACCACCGCACCGTCGCGCAGGCCGAGCAGCCGTCCTTTAAACTTGCGCCGCCCGTCCAGCGGACGTACCAATCGGAGCTGTACCTGTTCCCCGATGAAACGCTCAAAATGCTCCGGTTTGAACAACGGTCGATCCAAACCCGGTGAAGAAACCTCCAAGGTGTACCGACCCGTGATCGGATCCTCCACCTCCA
>CAYQWR010000179.1:0-6157 GCA_964421235.1 uncultured Thiohalomonas sp.
GGGTCCAGCAGCAGGTTGAGGGCGAAGTTCTGCTCGCGGTTGAGGGCGTTGATGCCCCAGATGGCGTGGCTCTTGGTGCGGAAGTCGCGCGCCGTCTCGATGGTGGCGCTCTTCTCTTCCACCTTGCGCACGATCGCTTCGAAGCCGTCCTCGTTATCGAGATAGAGCAGCTGATTGGGATGCCACTCCGACGCCTCCGGGCCGCTGATGCGGTAGAAGGTGCGGCCCTGCTCCTGCCACGATTCCATCGCCTTGCTGTGTTTGTCCCAGAAGTCGGCGTGCAGTTCGGCGGTGCCGCCGTAGAGCAGGTCGACATCCTCCAGCACCTGGTCGTTGCGGTAATCCTCGGCGTGGATACCGAGGATTGCCGCCTTGATGCGCATGTTGGTGTCTTTCGACACCAAAGTGACGGTGACGTCGGTGCGCTCATCGCGCAGGGCGAGGGCGGTGCCGAGGATGGTGTTGTCGGATTTGCTGCCGGGCAGGGTGGTGGGCAGGTTCGCTTCCATGGTCCGGGTCTGGAAGAACAGGTTGCCGCTCGGTCCCTTGCCGCTGCCGTTGAAGATGTTGGTCGACAGCGCGATGCCCTGGTCGATGTTGTCACGTCCGGCGGTCGCCATCAGGTCGTCGATGAAGCGGCTGGTCTGACGCGCGTTGCGCGCCACTTCGGAGTGGCCCTTCTTGTTGTTGTCGAGTTCTTCCAGCACCACCATCGGCAGGTATATGTCGTGCTCCTGGAAGCGGAACAGGGCGGTGGGGTCGTGCATCAGGACGTTGGTGTCGAGGACAAACAGGCGCTTTCCGGCAGCGGTGGTTTTTTTCATGGGAGTCCTATGGTCGTTGGTGGTCGCTTAATCGATATAAATTGTGGTGTTCGGCATCGAGTCCAAGTCGGTGCGGCTACAGGGCGCCGGCCGCCTGCAACACTTCCTGGGCATGGCCGTCCACTTTCACCTTGCGCCATTCGGCGCGTAGAACGCCTTTGCCGTCGATCAGAAAGGTGCTGCGCTCGATACCCATCACTTTCTTGCCGTACATGTTTTTCTCTTTAATGACATCGAACAGGCCGCATAGGGTTTCGTCGCTGTCGGACAGCAGTTCGAACGGAAACGCCTGCTTGGCCTTGAAGTTTTCGTGCGATTTTACGCTGTCGCGGGAGATGCCGATGATGACGGTGTTCAGCTTTTGGAACTCGCTGTGGAGATCGCGGAACGCCTGGCCCTCGGTCGTGCAGCCGGGCGTGCTGTCCTTGGGATAGAAATAGAGGACCAGGTTGCGGCCCTTGAAATCCTTCAGTCCGAGTTCACTGCCGCCGGTGGCGGGCAGCGAGAAGGCGGGCACTTTTTTTCCGACGGCTACGGCGCTCATAGCTGGCTCCTGCATAGGCGGGTGAGGTTCAGCCCTTGACGGGCTCCAGCACCGCGTCAAGGTTCAAGGCTTCGCAAAAGTCGAGGAACTCCTCGCGCAGGCGCGCGACGTGGACCTGCGCCGGGATGTTCACCGTGATGTTGGCGGAAAACATCTGGGTGCCGCTATGGGCGGCGCGATAGCTGTCGGTGTGAAGGTCTTGGATATTGATGCTGCGGGTGGAGAAGAAGTTGGCCAGCTGGTAGACGATGCCGGGATGATCCATGGCAATCACCTCGACCATGTAGGGGCGCCCGCCGCCGCTCTTGCTCTCGTGCTCTTCGGTGCGCTTGGAGATGATGGTGAGGCCGAGCTTCTTCTGCAGGCCGCTGAGCTGGGCCTCCAGCTTGGCCACTGCACTCCAACTGCCGTCGATCATCATCATGATGGCGAACTCGCCGCCCAGTACGCTCATGCGGCTGTCGACGATGTTGCAACCGGAGTCGGCGATGTGCATCGCCAGGTCGTTGACGATGCCGGGCCGGTCCTGCCCGAGAGCGGAGATCACGAGATATTGTGCCTGGTTGGTTTGGGTGCTCATGGGGCCTCTGTGCCGGTCAATGCAAATATGCCATTGTAACCCAGCCGTTTCCCGTTCGGGTCAGTTCCGCAGCGCCGCCCAAATCGCCTCCCTCCCTTGTCATCGGCCGGTGGCGCCAGTACCATGCACGGTTACTTTTTACTATCGGTGCGCCGGGTGTTATCCGTTTTCCGGTCGGGTGTCGCGACCGGCGCCCCCAGCAGGGAGTAGGTCATGTTTCACGGCAGCATGGTGGCCCTGGTCACCCCGATGCAGGCGGACGGTGCGATCGACGACGATGGCCTGCGCGGACTTATCGAATTCCATATCGCCAACGGTACCGACGCCATTGTCGCGGTGGGCACCACCGGCGAGGCCTCGACCCTCGATCACGACGAGCATTGCGGTCTGATCAAGCGCGTGGTGGAACTGGCCGCGGGCCGGGTGCCGGTGATCGCCGGGACCGGTTCCAACTCCACTACCGAGGCCATCGAGCTGACCCGTTGCGCCATGAAGGCCGGGGCCGACGCCTGCCTGCTGGTGACCCCGTATTACATCAAGCCGACCCAGGAGGGGCTGTACCGCCACTTCAAGGCGGTGGCCGAGGCGGTGCCGGTGCCGCAGATCCTCTATAACGTGCCGGGCCGTACCGCCGTCGACATGCAGGTCGATACCGTGGACCGCCTGGCCGACATCGGCAACATCGTCGGCATCAAGGACGCCACCGGCAATCTGGAGCGCGGCAAGGAACTTATCGCGCGCTGCGGCGATCGTATGGATATCTACAGCGGCGACGACGCCACCGCGATGGAGTTGATCCTGTTGGGGGCCAAGGGCGACATCTCCGTGACCGCCAATGTGGCGCCGCGGGCGATGCACGACATGTGCGCGGCGGCCCTCGCGGGCGACCGGGCGCGTGCCGAGGCGGCCAATGCGCCGCTGTTGGCGCTGCACAAGAATCTGTTCGTCGAGGCCAACCCCATCCCCGTCAAGTGGGCGCTCTACGCCATGGGGCTGATCCCGCCGGGTATCCGCCTGCCGTTGACGATGCTCTCCGAGCACCATCACGAAACCGTACGTCAGGCCCTGAAGCAGGCCGGCGTGCACAACTGAACAACCGAGGAGTCCGGGTGCACAAAGCAATTATGACCGCGGCTGCGACCGCCACCATCTGTCTGTTGCTGGCCGGCTGCGCCAGCGATTCGTCCCATGGTATCCGCTACAAGCAGGCGACGACCCTGCCGCCGCTGGAGGTGCCGCCCGACCTGACCGCGCCCGACACGCAGGGCAGCGACATGCCGGTGCCGAACGGTCCGACCGCAGGACAGACCGCCGCCGCCGGCCAGGAGAGCGGAGCGACCGGGAGCACGGCGGCGGTCGGGGTACTGCCGCAGCCGGGCAATGTCCGGGTGATGCGTGACGGCACCATGCGCTGGCTGGTGGTGCAGGGGACGCCGGCACAGATGTGGCCGCGGCTGCTCGCTTTCTGGAAACAGCAGGGGCTGACGGTGAAGCGTGCGGACGCCGCGACCGGCATCATGGAAACCGATTGGGCGGTGAATCAGGTGGAACAGCCGCAGGACTTCATCAGCAAGGCGATCAGCAAGGTGTTCTCCAAGGCTCAGGGCGCGTCGAGCCGCGACAAGTATCATCTGCGGCTGGCGCACGGGAGCCAGGCGGGAACCACCGATCTCTTCCTCACCCAATACAAGATCGGCGAGGTGGTCATCAGCAGCACCGATGGCTTCAACCAGACCCAGTGGCAGAATCAACCCAGCGACCCGGCGCAGGTCAACGAGATGCTGAACCGCATGCTGGTGTTCCTGGGTGAGCCGCAGAAACAGGCCGCGGCGCTGGTGTCGCAGGCGCAGCAGCCGGCGGCGCGCGCCCAGCTGGAGACGGGGGCCGACGGCGTGCCCGCCGTGTTGGTGGCCGAGGATTTCGCCCACGCCTGGCCGCGGGTCGGCATCGCCCTGGATCACGCGGGGATGGTGGTCGACAGCGAGGACCGGGACAAGGGGATCTATGAAGCCCACCGGGTGGACATGGTGGCCGATGCCCACGAATCCGATAAAGGATTCTTCTCCGGTCTGTTCTCCAGCCAGAACGGGCAGCAGGCGAAGCCGCCGCAGACCCGGATCGTGGTGCAGGGGCAGGGTGCCACCACCCGTGTCATCGTGCAGGATGCCGCCGGCAAGCCGGATGGCTCGGAACAGGCGAAGGCACTGCTCACCCAACTGACGGCCGAGCTGCGCTAGCCGTCCGGCTCGATAACCACCGGGGGCCGTCACGGCACCCGGCCGAACGACGATTGCAGGCCGATGCGATTCGCTTCACTCGGCAGCGGCAGCCGCGGCAACGCCACGGTGGTGGAGCAGGGCGATACCCTGCTGCTGGTCGACTGCGGTTTTTCCATCCGTGAAACCGAGCGGCGGTTGCTGCGTCTCGGCCGTGAGCCGGAACGCATCGCCGCGCTGCTGGTCACCCACGAGCACAGCGACCACCTCGGCGGCGTGGCCCGTTTGGCCCGCAAGTACCGGCTGCCGGTGTGGATGACGGCGGGCACCCGTTCCGCCTGCCGCGACCTGCCGCCGCAGGTCGAGCTGTTCAACAGCCACACCCCCTTCGCCGTCGGCGATATCGAGGTGCAGCCCTACCCGGTGCCCCACGATGCCCGCGACCCGGCCCAGTTCGTGTTCGGCAACGGCGCGCTGCGGCTGGGCATCCTCACCGACGTCGGTTCCCTCACCCCCCATATCGAGCAGCAGCTGAACGGTTGCGACGCCCTGTTCCTGGAGTGCAACCACGACCGCGAGATGCTGGCCAACGGCGTCTATCCGCCGTCGCTCAAGGCGCGGGTCGGCGGCAGCTACGGCCACCTCAGCAACGACCAGGCGGCACAACTGCTCGGCCGTCTCGATCTCGCTTCGCTGCAACACGTCGTCGCCGCCCACCTGAGCGAAAAGAACAACACCCCGCAGCTGGCGCGCGCCGCCCTCGGCGCCGTCCTCGGCTGTAACCCCGACGAGGTGCCTGCGGCGGACCAGGAGACGGGCATCGGCTGGCGCGAGCTGCGCTAATTGAAGTTGAACTGCAATTAGGCCTGGCTCCTTCGCAGAATTTGCGGGGTAGAAAAGAACATTTTTCTCTCGCCAAGACGCCAAGACGCCAAGAACGCCAGGGAAAAAAATATCGCTTTGAGAAAAGCGGTGTGGTCGGCTGCGCACCATTCGGCATAGAGCTGATAGCGTCTGTCTGTTTTATGAACGGAAAGCGGTTTTCTTGGCGCTCTTGGCGTCTTGGCGAGAGTATTCCAATCAGCCGAACAGGCCGTGCAGGTACCAGTCGCCGCGTTCCCGGTAGATCCACAGCCGTTCCCCTCGGGCATCGGTGGCGATGAAGTAGTCGCGCACTGCGTCGCCGTTCCACCAGCCGCTTTCGATCCGCTCCGGCCCGAGTTGCAACTGCAACGGTTCGCGCAGCAGGGCGCCGGCGGTCGCGGCGGCGAAGGTCAGCGGCTCGGGCAGGAGCCAGAGCGGGCGCCGGGGGGCGGGCAGGCTGCCGGCACCCGCGGCAGCGCATTTCTCGGGGAATATTTCCGTCATTTTTACCGCCCGTTCCGGTCGATGGTCGGCTGCTGATTGCAGGCCGAGGCGGGCGCGCAGCCGCTCGACCAGGGCCGCCGGGGCGACGGCGGCGCGTGCGGCGGCGGCGAACAGGTCGCCGTGGTCGCTCTCCAGCGGCAGCAAGCGGCGGCTCTCCAGGGCGATGGCGTCGGTCGGGGCCGGCAGGGTGAAACGTTCCAGCCGCTCCTTGAGCAGCAGCAGCAGGTGGTCGGCGTCGCGCGAGGGCTGGACCAATCCCACCGTCAGCCGGCTGGGGGGGCGCTGATGGTGTTCCAGGGTCAGTTCCAGCTCCATGCCGCCGGCGTGACGCGCGCGCAGGTAACCCACCAGCTCCAGCACCAGGCGCCGCGCCGCAAACAGCAACGCGGGGCTCTCCTCCACCTCGGCGGGCAGCGGCAGGCGGCCGGTGAAGGTCTCCGGGGCGGCGAACGGTCGGCGCGGATCGGGCAGGCGACCGAGGGCCTGGTCGAGCCGCCGCAGCAGGGCCGGGTCGAAGCGGCGGGCGGCGCCGTCGCGCGGCAGGGTCAGCAGGTCGCCGATATGGTGACGTCCCAGGTCGTGCAGTGCCTGCAGGGTCCTGGCGTCGGGTTCCAGGGCGGCGACG
>CAYQWR010000180.1:0-6142 GCA_964421235.1 uncultured Thiohalomonas sp.
GTGCCCCACGGCACCGTGATCGAGGAGATGCCGAGCAGCAGGCCGACCACAGGGGCGAAGGCGACGATCATGATGGTGTCGTTGAGGGCCACCTGGGTCAGGGTGAAATGGGGTTCGCCGTGGGTCAGGTCGCTCCAGACGAAGACCATGGCGGTGCATGGTGCCGCCGCCAGCAGGATCAGACCGGCGACATAGCTGTCCAGTTGATCCGCGGGCAGCCAGCGGGCGAACAGCACGCGGATGAACAGCCAGCCGAGTAGCGCCATGGAGAAGGGCTTTACCGCCCAGTTGACGAACAGGGTGACGCCGACGCCGCGCCAGTGCTCGCGCACATGGTGCAGCGCGGCGAAGTCGATCTTGAGCAGCATCGGCACGATCATCAACCAGATCAACAGCGCCACCGGCAGATTGACCTGCGCGATCTCGATGCCGCCGATGAATTGGAACGGCGCCGTGAACAGATGGCCGAGGGCGATGCCCGCGACGATGCAGAGCAGCACCCACAGCGTCAGGTAGCGCTCGAACAGTCCCATCTCGGCGCCGGCCGCTTTTTTGGCGGTGACTTCACATTGTGCGGTCATGGCAGTACTCGCTAGGAACCCATTTCAAGAAACAAGAACAAGAGCTGACCACGGGGCAAACGGGGTTTACTACTTGATTCGGAAACAGCCAGGGCCCCTATGGCCTGAATTATCCCCGTGCCTCCGTGTGCCCCGTGGTTCATATCCATTTATCCGACGAGATCGGCCACCAGCGCCCGCACCCGCTCGCGGATCTCGTCGCGGGTGGCGCGGAATACCTTCATGATCTCCTCTTCCGTACCGGTGGCCTTGGCCGGGTCGTTCAGCGGCCAGTGGATCTTGCGCACCGTGGGCGGCAGTACCGGGCAGTGTTCGTCGGCGTGGCCGCAGACGGTGATCACCACATCGGCCCGGTTGATCATCTCGTCGGTGACGCGGGTCGACTCCTGGCCCGAGATGTCGATGCCGGCCTCGGCCATCACCGCAATGGCGCGCGGATTCTTGCCGTGGGCCTCGATCCCGGCGGACTGGACCTCGATGCGGGTGTCGGCAAAGTGGCGGCCCCAGCCTTCGGCCATTTGCGAACGGCAGGAGTTGCCGGTGCACAGGAACAGCAGGTTCGGTTTCTTCACGATGGGTGGTACTCCGCAGGGATGGAAATCAGGCGCAGCAGCGGGCGCCGGGCCGGTTGGGCATCTCGCACAGGGCCGTATGATCGGCACCGAACGGCATGGTGCCGGCGATCCCCGCTGCCGTGGCGCCCAACACCTCCAGCATCCAGTCCGGCAGCTCCGGGTGGAGTCGGTAGTAGACCCACTGACCCTGGCGCCGGTCGGCGACGATGCCGGCCTCGCGCAGCTGGGCCAGATGGCGGGAGATCTTGGGTTGCGCGACGCCCAGGGCATGGGTCAGTTCGCAGACACAGAGCTCGCCTTCGCGCTGCAGAAGTACCAGGCTGCGCAGGCGGGTCGGATCGCTCAGGGCGTGGAAAAGCTGTTCGGCAGTAATATTCATGGAGCCATATATACGTGATAACGAATATATGGTCAAGCAGATATATGGACGCGGCAGCATATGGATGGACTGATGCCGGCCTTGTGCTAACCTTGTCCTCCCATTTTTATCAACATACCCGACCGATGCCCTCGTCTGTTTTGGAACAACCGGGCGCTCACGAGCGTCATCTATTACGTAAGCGCGGTAATCCGCTATTCGGCCCGGTCGCCGATATCGCGACCGATAGCGCGGCGCAGGCACAGGCGCGGCTGGCCGATGCGCAGGAGCGTGATGCCTTTATTCAGCGCTTTCAGGCATTGCTGCAACAGGCCATTAATCTCAAGCCCAACGAGGAGAGCGAGGTGTTGTTGGCGCTGAAAGGGTCGTTGGACGAGGCATATACTCACTGTTCGTCGCTGGGCGGCGAGCTGGGGCCGTTGCGCCAGGGATTGGCACGCCTGACCGAGACGGTGATGGTGGCCGTGCGCGCGGCGGCGGGGTCGGATCCCCAGGCAATGATGGAGCTGGAACAGGAAGCGCTGGCGCGAGCCAGTCACTATCGCTTACTGGAGCATGTCCTGGTGGCGGACCTGATGCGGCCCAATTCGGTCGTGCCGGCCGATGAGCTGGTGCCTACGCTATTGGACGCCCCGCAGGCGGCGCTGGAAGCGGCGCTCTGGCTGTTCGACGGCGAGCAACTGGGCAGGCTTGGCGGCGAGGGTCGTCTCCTGCTGTCCCATTGCCGTGAACAGGGGGCGGAACTGCCCGCCGCCTGGCGCAATCTCGCCCTGTTGGAGGGGGCATTCCAGGAGATGCCGCTCGACGCGGCCAAGCATTAGCGGATGCTAATATTTCTATAATGTGGCTATAGTGCAAGAAACTCCGCCATTACGGCCAACCCTGGTAGATCCCTATGTCCAAGATTCCCCCACGAGAAGTAGAGGTCGCAAGCGACCTCAGCGCGGTGCCGGCGTTGGAGATGGACGCCGACAGCGTCGCCTTTGATTTTCGTCGTCACTTTGCCCGCAGCCTGGGGCGCGACAAACATTGCCGCTCCGCCTATTACGCCTACGAGGCGCTGGCGTTGACCGTGCGCGATCGGCTGATGGAGCGATGGAAAAATACCAACTACTCGTACGTGGAGCAGGATTGCCGCCGCGCCTATTACCTGTCACTGGAGTACCTGATGGGGCGCGCCCTCGGCAATGCCGTGCTCAATCTCGACCTGCAGGAGAATGCCGCCCAGGGTCTGGCCATGCTCGGCCTGGCGATGGAGGAGTTGGCGGAGAACGAACACGACGCCGGTCTCGGCAACGGCGGCCTCGGCCGGTTGGCCGCCTGTTTCCTCGACAGCTGTGCCACCCTGCAGCTGCCGGTGATGGGATATGGGCTGCGGTACGAATACGGCATGTTTCGACAAAAGATCGAAGACGGCCATCAGGTGGAAGAGCCGGACCATTGGCTGCGTAACGGCCATGTGTGGGAATTGGAGCGTCCCGAACACACCCAACGCGTGCAGTTCGGCGGATATACCGACAGTTGGACCGACGACGCGGGCAAGCTGCACGTGCGCTGGCTCAATACCCACGACGTACTTGCCGTGCCCTACGATGTGCCGATCCCCGGTTACCGCAACGGCACCGTCAATACACTGCGGCTGTGGAAATCGGCGGCCACCGACGAATTCGACCTCGGCGAATTCAATGCCGGCAGTTACACCGAGTCGGTACGCGCCAAAAACGACGCCGAACACATCACCATGGTGCTTTATCCCAACGACGCCAGCGAGAGCGGCAAGGAATTGCGGCTCAAACAGCAGTATTTTCTCGCCTCGGCGTCGTTGCAGGATGTGCTGCGGCGCTGGGCAACGACGCATGGCGACGATTTCAGCGGTTTCGCCGCCAAGAACTGTTTCCAGCTCAACGACACTCACCCGACCATCGCCGTGGCGGAGTTGATGCGCCTGTTGATGGATGAGGGCGGCCTCGAATGGGACGAGGCTTGGGAGATCACCCGCCATACGATGGCGTATACCAATCACACTCTGCTGCCTGAAGCGCTGGAAAAATGGCCGGTGCGGCTGTTCCGCCGGCTGTTGCCGCGCCAGCTCGACATCATCATGGAGATCAACGCCCGTTTCCTGAAACAGGTGGCGCAGCGTTGGCCCGGCGACGCGGAGCGATTGGCGCGCATGTCGGTGATCGAGGAGGGCCACGAGCAGATGGTGCGCATGGCCTACCTGGCCATCGTCGGCAGCTATTCGGTCAATGGCGTCGCCGAGCTGCACTCGCGCCTGCTGACCGAGGGGCTGTTCCGTGATTTCTACGAACTGTGGCCCGAACGGTTCAACAACAAGACCAACGGCGTCACCCAGCGGCGCTGGCTGGCCTCCTGCAACCCCGGCTTGAACCGGCTCATCACCGAAGCTATCGGCGACCAATGGGCGTCCGAGCTGACCCAGCTCAGGCGGTTGGCGCCGTTGGCCGATGACGCCCGGTTTCGTGCGCGTTGGCGCGAGGTCAAATACGACAACAAGGTGCGACTGGCGGCGCTGGTGCAGGAGGACTGTGGTGTCGATTTCGAGCCGGATATGCTGTTCGACGTGCAGGTCAAGCGCATCCACGAGTACAAGCGCCAACTGCTCAACGTGCTGCACGTGATCCATCTGTATGAACGCATCAAGCGGGGCGACACGGCAAACTGGACACCGCGTTGCGTGCTGATCGGCGGCAAGGCCGCACCCGGCTACGCAATGGCCAAGCGCATCATCAAGCTGATCAACAGTGTCGCCGCTGTGATCAACGACGATCCCTCGACCGCGGGGCTGCTGCGCCTGGCCTTCCTGCCCGATTACCGGGTGTCGGCGATGGAGGTGATCTGTGCCGGCACCGACCTGTCGGAACAGATCTCCACTGCCGGGAAAGAGGCGTCGGGAACCGGCAACATGAAATTCATGATGAACGGCGCCGTCACCATAGGTACGCTGGATGGCGCCAATATCGAAATCCGCCAGGAGGCCGGCGCTGAGAACTTCTTCCTCTTTGGGATGACGGCGCAGCAAGTCGACGAACGGCGTGCCGCATACGACCCCGGAGCCATCATCGCCGCCGACGACGATCTGCAGCGGGTGATGCAGCTCATCGAGTCGGGACATTTCTGCCAGTTGGAGGCGGGGATCTTCGACCCGATCATTCACGCCATTCGCAGTCCGCACGACCCCTGGTTGGTGGCGGCCGACTTTCGCGACTTCGTCGATGCGCAGCGCGCGGTGGCCGACGCCTATCGCGACCAGGAATCGTGGAGCCGGATGAGTATTCTCAATACGGCCAATAGCGGCAAATTTTCCAGCGATCGCACCATCGGCGAATACAACGGGGATATTTGGCGGCTGACTCCTGTTGCGGCCTATGCGGTCAAGTAGGTAAGGCGGTTCTTTTCCGGGTTATGCCGGTTGGTTGCGCCGGTCCGGTTTCCGCGTTGACGATG
The DNA here is from genome assembly GCA_964421235.1 of uncultured Thiohalomonas sp. Lineage (GTDB taxonomy): Bacteria > Pseudomonadota > Gammaproteobacteria > Thiohalomonadales > Thiohalomonadaceae > Sulfurivermis. The sequence continues at coordinate 5,004 of CAYQWR010000180.1, forward strand.
TTCCGCTTTTCATCGCCATGCCGGCGGGCACGTTGTGGCCGGCATGGCCGTTCGCCGCGAGGTCGGCGTCTGCAAAGCCCTCCATCAGCCACCTGTTTTCACCGTTCACGTTGTCGCGCCACGGGGAATGGCGTCGTTCGGCAACGAAGTAGCCGATTGGTTTTTGAGCGTTTGCTGAAATACTGATATTTATTTCATTTCGTTGTTCTTTATTTCAGAAAACTCTATTCGGTAATTGTCGTCAATTGAAATATTTTGACATGACAAGTCCGTCAAACATCTTGAAATATATTTACATGGTAAACATTGCGTTAGTTTTAGGTATGAGCATCGTTATTTATTTGCGCAAAACGTCAACGATATGTATACGGCGCTCCTTCGCAGCATAAAAACCACACAGTCTGCTTTTTGCACCATTGGGGTACGGGGCATATAAGTGAACTGGAATATGGAGCGATCGCCGGCTGTCAGGACGATGGCAAGACCGAAAAAAAGCTACTGCGCAATAGGAGAGAGAGAAATGAACAAAGTGTTGTCGAAATCCCTGCCGATCCTCGTGACCGGCGCCCTGCTGACCCCGCTTGCCGCCCAAGCCGTACCGAGTTTCGCACGTCAGACCGGTATGAGCTGCGCCATGTGTCACACGGTATTCCCCCAGCTGACCCCTTATGGTCGCATGTTCAAGCTGCAGGGCTACACCACCGCAGCCGGCATGTTCAACGAGAAGGGTCAGCAACATGGGAACCTGTCGGAAGATACCTCGGCGCCGCTGGCGGCGATGCTGCAGGTCTCTTACGCTCAGACCAAGAACAACGGTACGAACGTACCGAAAGATATGGCCGCTATGCCTGATCAGTTCAGCATATTTTATGCCGGCCGTGTCTCCGATCACATGGGTGCATTCGTTCAGGCAACCATCAGCGGCGGCTCGAATGCGGGCGCGATGAATTTCGACAATACGGATGTCCGCATGGCCAACAGCACCACCACGGCCGGTGGGGGCAACTTGATCTACGGTCTCAGCCTCAACAATGCGCCGACCGTCGAGGACATCCTCAATACCACGCCGGTGTGGGCCGCTGCGCCGTCGGTGGGGCCGGACAATGTCACCAAGGCCGGCGGCGCCCCCGGCTTGGCGT
>CAYQWR010000181.1:0-6082 GCA_964421235.1 uncultured Thiohalomonas sp.
AGCGGTGTCCGGCAGTCAGTCTTGACTGACCGACTGCCCTTGTCTCATAGTCACAATCAAATACGGCCACCTGAATCCCTTTCATATGCGCGACGCCACCGCATTGGACAACCAAACCCGCTCGGCCCTGGCCGACTTTCGTGCGCTGTTGTCAAAGCGCTATGGAAGCCGCCTGCGTGGCCTTGTCCTGTTCGGTTCCCGCGCCCGCGGCGATCACCGGCCGGATAGCGACGCCGATGTTGCGGTATTCATCGGCGACAGCGACGACCCCATCCGCGAACAGATGGATATGGCCGACGAAGCCTATCGCGTATTCCTTGATGATGGATTGCTCATTCAGCCCTGGGTGTTCAAGGGCAGTCCCGACCAGCCCGATATCTCTCATGCGGCCAATCTTCTCAAGGCCGTGCAGGACGAAGGCGTTCGGTTATGACCGATACACGCCTTAGGGACAAGGCGAAACGTGCGCTGGAAGCCGCCAAGCGGGCTTTAGCGAATCAGGATACAGAGACGGCGGCTGATCGGGCGTATTACGCCGCCTACTATGCCGCATGGGCGATGCTCGATGCCAAAGGGCTGCCGAGGCCCAGAACCCATCACGGCCTGATCGCTGAATTCTCCAAACATTTTGTCAAAGACGGCCCGCTTACACCGGAGCAAGGGGCCGTGCTTTCGCGGCTGGAGAATCTGCGGCTTGCAGCCGATTACACGTTGGAGCCCGTTCCCTACACAGATGCGGAACGGGCGGTGCGGGAGGCTGAGGCGTTCATGCAACGCAAGCCGGTGCGACCTGTGGCCGGCATACTCAACGACTGTATTTTGCGGCGTCTCTACAACGAACGCGAACTTGCCGGCATGGGCAGCGTATTGCGCGAAGGGGCGATCGCCGGTTTTTCCACCTTTGGCGAGATCCTCGGTCTGAATCTCAACCAGACCCTCACCGCCGTCTTCTTCTTCCATGTGCCCGCCGGCGCCACCTTCTACGACGAATACACCGATAATTTCGCGGTGCACTACGCTGAGTTCAAGGCATTCTTCCTGCGCCGGCAAATCGCCAAGTTGAGCGGCCTGTCTCGGGTGGTGGTGAAACGGATCGACGAATTCAAATCCGAGCAGTTCGACAGCACGCTCGACGCCACCGGGCTGGACGAATCGATGGCCGGGGTTTTTAACGGGCTCAACGATCTCGGGCGGGTGCTGCACGACGCCCGCGATTTGCACGATGTGACCGCGCGCCAACTGGAGACTTCCACCACGGATCTTTACCACTCGATGCAGGAGCTGACCGAGCACATCACCGAGCAGGAGCGTACCGTGCAGCAGGCGGCCACCTCCGTCACCAATCTGAGCGAGCACGCGGCAGAGGTGGCGTCGAGCGCGCGTTCGCTGGCCGAGGCCAGCGGCCGGACCCAGGCCATCGTCGAGGTGATCCAGCAGATTGCCGATCAGACCAACCTGCTGGCGCTCAATGCGGCCATCGAGGCGGCCCGTGCCGGCGACGCCGGCCGCGGTTTTTCTGTGGTGTCGGACGAGGTACGCAAACTAGCCGAGAAGTCGCGCACCAGCGCCGAGGAGATCGGCAAGGACATTACGCGCCTCACCGCCGAAGTGGGTCGGGTGGCGCAGGACATCGAAGAAGAATCAAGTGGTGTTGCCGACATCTCCGGTATGCTCGATACGATCAAAACCTTTGCCGGCCGTACCACCGAAACCGCCGACCGTACCCGCAACGTCGCAGACACCTTGCAGGAGCTGGCGCGCAGTGGCTACACCAAATCTTGAGCTCTCGCCCGTTGAATTTCGTGTGCTGTGAGATGATGTAAGGCCGGCGTTTGAAGCCACAGACAAGGAAGGAAAGGGGCCGAAAATGGAGGTGGCTAGGAAGCCTTGGATGCTCGGTGCTTTGTGGGCACGGAGCAAATCCTGTCCTTCGGTATCTGACGCTTCGTGATCGCGAAGCAGTTCTCTAACCTTCAACTGGAGGGTGCGTATATGTCAGGCAATCAGGGAAATACAACGAAGAAACGGAAGATTACAACCGGCGGATTTCCAAAGGTTCTGAAAACCGGAACCGGTTTGAAGGTCGGGAAAGATCTGTCGCACAAGGTATCAGCAAAGGCGACTGATGTGATGTTTCAGACAGTCTCGCAGAATCCGTCCAAAGCGAAGCAGTTGTTGCCGAGCATTAAAGGCGCCACCAAAGTGCCGAAGCGGCAGCAGAAGAGGTTGTCCATGGACCTGGGCTACGTCGAGAAGCACACCCCATATGGGAATGCCCCGATGTCGCCGAAATCGGAACAGGCGTTCTACGGCATCTTTGACAAATTCGCCAATAAGAATGAAAACAATCTGCGGCCCCGCCCGGATACGGAGAATCGTTCCATCGGCGAGTATCCTCACTTCAATATCAGCCAAGGCAATCTGTCCCCACGCAGCAAACGGACGCAGCAGGTAGTGGAGAACTTTGAGCAGCAATACGGCTCATTCCTGTCTCCTTCCGAGAAACAGCTGACATCCTCGTATACCCAGATCGAAACCCGGATCAAGAACACCAGCACGTCTTTTGAGACCGAGGATCAGATGGACTATGCCACTGACGTGCGAAACAACAAGTATTAATGGGTGGGATGCGATCTTCGAAGAATACCGAAGCCGGGGGGGGCAGAACGCCGAGTACGCTGGGAGATATTTTGGGCCAGAGAAATAGGCTCCATCAGCCATGTAAATCGCCAATTGATGGCGTTGCGCGGAACGGCCTGCGTCGTCTGGTTATGTCGGCACTCAACATGGACGCAGGGCGTTCGTGGTGGTTCAGGCCGACCGTATCGGCCTTCGGCCGTGATTCTTTCGTGATATTCCACTGATACGCTTTCCCAGAGACGCTGCTGTGAAGGAACAATTGGGGAGGGACGATTCCCTCCGAACTTGCGCTGCGAGGGAGAAGTTGCCATGAAATTCATCGACGAATTGCTCAAGAGTCTTTATGTGATGGCCTCGATGGTCGAGGCCCGCGATCCTTATACGGGCGGACACCTGTGGCGGGTCTCGCAATACAGCCGCCTGCTGGCCTCCAGCTACGGCCTGCCGGATACCGATGTGGCGCGCATCGCGCTGGGCGGTTTTCTGCACGATCTGGGCAAGGTCGGCGTGCCCGACGCCATCCTCAACAAGCCCGATCGCCTGACCGACGAGGAGTACGCGGTCATCAAGACCCACCCGGAGGTGGGCAACCGCCTGCTGTCGGAGCACCCGCTGGCGACTCTGGCGCGGGCGGCGGTGCTGTCTCATCATGAGATGCCCAATGGCAACGGCTATCCGCACGGCCTGAGCCACGAGAATATTCCGCTCGACGCGCGCATCGTCGGTGTCTGCGACGCCTTCGACGCAATGACCAGCAACCGGCCCTATCGTCGTGGCATGCCGGTGGAGAAGGCGTTGTCGATCATCGAGGAAAACCTCGGCAAGCAGTTCGATCAGGAGTTGGGCACGCTGTTTCTGGCGCTGGGCCGCGCCGGTGCATTGGCGCCGGTGGTCGGCCATACGGAACCGGGCATCCCGATACAGGTTTGCCCGATGTGTGGGCCCACCATCGTGGTCCGCCACCGCAACAAGGTCGGCGATCTCGTCTACTGCCGTAATTGCGGCGGCGAAGCCGAGGTGAAGAGCGTCGGCGCTAGCGTGAGCATCGCCCCCACAGGCAACAAGGGCAGCTCGGAAGATCTGCAACCAGAGGCCGACATGGATCTGATCGATGCGCTGATTCGCGAGACCGTACGCCACATCGACAGTCTGGAACAACCACCGCGCCGCGGACTGACCCGTTGGTTTCGTCGCTAGACTACCGATGTGTGCATTTGCTTATCGGCGTCGCACGGCACCGGGAGGCTCTCCGAAGCGGCGACGGAAGGCGTGAATGAAGTTCGTCGTATGGGTGTAGCGGAGCTGAAAGGCGATTTCCTTGATCGGCAGCGTCTGCGCCTGCAGCAGTTCCCGGGCTATATCGAGTTTGTAATTGTGCCGCCACCGAAACACCGACACTCCGGACAGTTCGCGAAAGCCGCGCTCGAAGCGGATCAGCGGCAAGTCTGAACGCGCGCCAGTTCGCGTGTCAAAAGGTCGGTACGGATGTTCGGGCGTGATGTCTAATGCTGAATCGCGTTCGCATAATGATTGTGCCGCGAAGAGGACGGACTGCGTGCGGCACTGACGTTACGCGCAGTGTGTCAATGAGCGCGAAGGGTGGTAAAGAACATTTGTGGCAGAAGCGATTATATTCGTTCGTCATGGATGAGCCGCATTTGCCGGCGGCTGTTCTTACGTTGGGAAAATTCCGTTAACAGCCGGTTTATGTCGACAGACTCAGGTTGGGAGAATTCCGTTAACCGCCGGTTTATGTCGACGTGCTCAGGAATGGCCGTGGTCGCGCGCAGGTGTCGATTGAGCGAATGGAAACGACAGTCTGGTATAAGGTGATGCCTGTGTCGAAGCGTAATGGCCACCGAGATGACTCGTGGAGCTGAGCAGGGCCGGCGTGGTATAACGGACCGGCCTTGGCCAGAGCAAGCCTGCTCTCCTTTCGAATGACGCAATAATAAACCTGGATGCTGACAAATATCAGAGTAACGCTGCAATCGGCGGCGGCGCACCGCGTCAAGTAGGGCGATCACCAATATCTTCAGCGGGGCGTTTTGATAATCTTGACGATCATCATCGAAGTTGACCTGATGAAACGATGCTCATTCATCCGTGGTGAGGGCGGGCTTTTCCCCTACAGATGTCAGTAGAATTCGCGCGTCACGCCATTCGGAAGATCGCATCTGCATCGGCCAGGAAGCGGCAAAACTGTATTTCCCTATTTATTGTCGCCATATGCCAAAAATGGATCTATTCTAATAACGCTAGCGGACAGCTTGCCCTTTACCACGGTTTCCGATTGCGATGGATGCGTTTTTCGTGACCGAACGCGGTATAAAGGAAAAGAGTCATGCCAATACGTGACCACGCGGCCAAGCGGTCCGCCACGCTCACTCAGCGTTTCACCATACTCATAGGTATTTTCGCCCTCGGCTTCATCGTGTTCGGCGTACTTGCGTTCCGCATCGTCAATACCGTCAAGGTGAACGGCGCCCTGTACGAAAAAATCAGTCGCGGTAAAGACCTGGTTGCCGACATCCTGCCGCCGCCGGAATACATCATCGAATCCTATCTGGTCGCCGAGGAGGCGTATCGGGCGAGTACGACGAAAGGTACCGGCGACAACGTAAATGCATTAATCGCACGGCTCAATGACCTGCACGACCAGTACGAATCGCGGCATGCATTCTGGAGCAAGGAGCCGTTGGCGCCACAAATCGCGAAGACGTTACTCGTCGATTCCTATCAACCCGCCGAGAAATTTTTCGCGATCGCCAATAACTCGTTCATCCCCGCCCTGCGCAGTGGCGACACCGCCGCCGCGTCGGCCGCTCTGAGTAAAATGTCGGTAGCGTACAGAACGCATCGCCATGCCATTGACCAGGTGGTCGACCTGGCAAACGCCGGCAGCGCGTCGGATGAAAAGGACGGACGCGATCTCATCCGGCGAAGCTACGCAATCCTCGGCGCGGTACTCGTCGCCTCAATGCTGTTCGCTGTTGCGTTCGCCATAGTGTTCGCGCGGCGTTTGCTGGCCGCGCTCGGCGGCGAACCCGAATACGCCGTGCACATCGCGCGTAATGTCGCGCAGGGGAATCTGACCGAACTGATTAAAACCCGCGAGGGCGACGATTCCAGCATCCTCGCCGCTATGAAGAGTATGCAGGACTCCCTGAAAGATACCGTTTCCGAGGTTCGCGCTGTTTCCCTCACGCTGACCACGACCTCCGGCCAGGTGGAGAAGGACGGCAGCGAAACCCGACAGTTGGTGCAGGCCAATCTGGTCAGCACCGAACAAATCGCCTCCGCGATAACCGAAATGGCGACCACCGTGCAGGAGGTGGCGCGCAACGCGACCGTGGCCGCGGAAGCCGCCAATAACGCGGATAGCGCCACCAACCGCGGTGTGGATGTTGTGGCGCAAACGATTTCGAGCGTTGAAGGCATG
>CAYQWR010000182.1:0-5845 GCA_964421235.1 uncultured Thiohalomonas sp.
AGTTATGTCAGCCGTGTCAAGATGGCTCAGCTCGCCCTGCAGGACGTGCCGGGTGCGGCCAGGATTTCGGTGGAGAGCTTCGACGGATTGCTTGTGGATCTGTTTCGCGCCCGTGGTGCATGTGCTGTCGTGCGCGGGCTGCGCAGCGGTTGGGCGTCAGTGAGCGCACCTTGTATCGCTATGTCGAGCGGTTGCGGGCGAACGTGCCCGGTATCACCGTGCGCTGATGGGGCTGCAAAAAAAAAGCCGCGTACTCAATGACGCGGCTATAAAAACACCACAGTGTGGAAGGAGGGGAATCTAGCCGCACCGCCTCGCGATCGAGAAGATGTCGGCAACTACTCCACCTGTGTTGGATAGCAGAATCCGTGCCACAATAATTTATTGATATATAACAATTGGTTATATTTGTCACCCATGTGTCGGTGACATGACGCGGCATGTCATTCGACATGGAGCGCATATGTGGCACACCCTGTCACGCGCCAGCATGACAGGGTGCGAATCGGCCTGAAACGCGTTAGGTCGGCGTGACCAGCGAACAACGCTTCAGGTAGGCATCACGGGCGATGGCCACGTCCTGCAGGAATTGCGGCAGCTCATCGAGCAACAGCGCCTGCGGTCCGTCGACCAGCGCCTTGGCGGGATGGGGGTGAAAATCCACCAGCACCATATTTGCGCCGGCGATGATGCCCTGAGCGGTCATGTGAAAGATGTCGAGCAGACCGTCGGGCGCCCGATCACGGGTGCCGACCGAGTGTGACGGGTCGATGCATACGGGCATGCGGGTCAAGCGCTTGACCACCGGGATGTGAGCGAAATCGACGAGGTTGCGGTGCGGATCGCCCATGTTGGTCTTCATCCCGCGCAGGCCGAACACCACATTGCGGTTGCCTTCCGATGCCAGGTATTCGGCAGCGTTGAGCGACTCCTCCAGGGTGATGCCGAAGCCGCGTTTGAGCAGCACAGGAAACTCTCGTTGTCGGCCGACGATCTTCAGCAATTCGAAGTTTTGCGTATTGCGGGTACCGATTTGCAGCATGACGCCGGTCGGGTTGCCGGTCTGGTGCAGTGCGTCGCGGATCTCTTCCACGTGACTCTCATGGGTGACCTCCATGGCGATCACCTTGATGCCGTATTTCCCGGCCAGTTCGAATACGTAGGGCAGGCAGCTCTTGCCGTGGCCCTGGAACGAGTAGGGATTGGTGCGCGGCTTGTAGGCGCCCATACGGGTGCAGACTTGGCCGTTGTCGCGCAAGGCGCGCATCATCAGCTCGACATGTTCCGGCGTATCCACGGCGCAGAGCCCCGCGAAAACATTGAGATTGTCCTGACCGAAGCGGACGCCGTTGTACTCGAAATAGCTCGGTCGCTGGTCTTCATGGTGGCGCCCCAGCACCCGGTAGTCGCGCGATACCTTGACTACCCGCTCCACACCGGGGAGCGTCTTGATGTCGTCGCTGTTCAACGAGCCGGTGTCGCCGACCAGATAGACCTCGGTGAGTATCTGTTGGGAACCGTGCTCTTCGTGGATGCGCATCTGGACCCGCGGCAGATTGGCGATGTAGCTGCGTATGGCGTCGAATTCCGCACTTTGGGTCGTGACATGGGGTTGCAGGATGATGATCATGGCAATGTTCCCTTGAGATAGCCGGGGTGGCGGCTCACGTGCGGTAGCGTGTCAGCAACTCGTCATAGGCGTCGATGCGGCGGTCGCGCAGGTAGGGCCATAGCCGCCGTACCTGTTCACTGCGGTCCATGTCGACGGTGGCGACCAGAAACGTCGGGTCGTCTTCCGGTGCCTGCGCCAGAAATTCCCCCTGCGGGCCGCAGATGAAGCTGTTGCCCCAGAAATTGATGCCGGCGGCACGGCCGGAAGGGTCGGACTCGAAACCGACGCGGTTGCATGCGACCAGCGGCAGGCCGTTGGCGATGGCGTGGCCGCGCTGCACCGTGATCCAGGCCTCGCGTTGGCGTAGCTGCTCGTCCAGTTCGGCGCTTTCGTCCCAACCGATGGCGGTCGGATAGAGCAGTATCTCGGCGCCGGCGAGGGCCATCAGCCGCGCCGCCTCCGGAAACCACTGATCCCAGCACACCAGTACGCCAAGGCGACCGATCGACGTGTCGATAGGGGTGAAACCGAGATCGCCCGGCGTGAAGTAATACTTTTCGTAATAGCCCGGATCGTCCGGGATGTGCATCTTGCGGTAACACCCGGCCAGTGTTCCGTCCGCGTCGAGCACCACGGCGGTGTTGTGATAGAGCCCGGGGGCGCGCCGTTCGAATACCGAACCGACCACGACCACTCCCAGTTCTTTCGCTATGTTTCCCAGGGTATCGGTGGTGGGGCCGGGGATCGGTTCGGCCAGATCGAAATATGCGGGGTCCTCGGTCTGGCAGAAGTACCGGCTGCCGTGCAGTTCCTGCAGCAGCACCAGCTGCGCACCTTCCGCCGCCGCCTCGCGTATCTCCGTTATGCTCCGTGCCAGATTGGCGTCGCGCTCGTCGCCGCAGGGCTGTTGGACCAGGCCGACAATAAGTGAACGGCTGTTCATGGGATTCTCCCTGGGGCGGACGAGGCTACCGTACTCAGTCTAGGCGGTTGCGCCGGTCGGTGACGGAAAATCTACACCACGCCGTCGGGTAGCTGCATGGTGACGCAGTGCAGGCTGCCGTATTGCTGGATCAGCGGCAGGCAGTCGATGGGAACGATACGGCGATCGGGAAAACAGCCGGCCAGCAGCGTCTGGGCTTGCGTGTCGCGCGGGTCGTCATAGGTCGGCACCAGCACCGCACCGTTGATGATGAGAAAGTTGGCGTAGGTCGCAGGCAGACGCTTGCCCTGTTCATCGTATTGCGGCGCCGGCAGCGGCAACGGCACCAGTCGGTAGGGCGCGCCGGCAGCGTCGCGAAACGAGCGCAGATCGGCCTCCATCGCCAGCAGTTCCGTGTAATGGGTGTCGTTGGGGTCGTCGCAGCGCACGTAGGCGATGGTATGGGCGTCGCAAAAGCGGGCGAGGGTGTCGACGTGGCCATCGGTGTCATCCCCTTCGAGATAGCCGTGATCGAGCCACAGTACCCGCTGGGTGCCGAACAGGCCGGCGAACACGCCTTCCAAACCGACGCAGTCGTATTCCGGGTTGCGCTGCGGACTGAGCAGGCATTTGCGGCTGGTCAGCAACGCCCCTTCGCCGTCGCTGTCGATGCTCCCTCCCTCCAGCACCAGGGATTGCGGCTCCATCGGCGTCGAGCCGAATACCCCCTGTTGGTGCAGGGTGCGGCTGATCGCATTGTCCAATGTTGCCGGATATTTGCGTCCCCAACCATTGAAGGTGAAATCCAGCAACACCGGGTGTCCGTCACGCAGCACGGTAATGGGGGCGTGGTCCCGTGCCCAAACATCGTTGGACGGCGCAATCACCAGCCGTACCCGGCCGAGGTCGACGCCGGCCTGGGACAATAGCGTCTGAATGTGTTCCCGGTGTTCCTGGTCGAGGCAGACAACCAGCAGCCGTTCGGTCGTCGCTATAGCGGCCGCGATGGCGACGAATACCGCGTCAACCCGCTGCAATATGCGTCCCAGGGGGCCGTGGCGGTGAGGCCAGGTGAGCATGACCGCACTTTGCGGTGCCCATTCGGCGGGAAGGAGTTGCATCGGCCAGGGACTCCCAAAACGAAACGGCCGGTAACCACCGGCCGTTTAGGGTTTATCGACGGAATTTATTTGCGCTTGATGACGGCGTCTATGACGTACTTGTATTCGAAATAGACGGTATAATCGCGGTACACCCAGCGGCTGATGGGGGGGCGGCCGACCGGCGGGATCTTTTCCAGCGGCGGTCCGAATTTGCGTTCCACCTCGCGCATGGACATGCCGCGCACGGGCAGCTCAATCTGAACCAGTGGATGATCTGTCGGCGCACTCGGCGCACTCGGCGCACTCGGCGCACTGGGCGCACTCTGCGTGGTGGCGGGAGGCATCTGCACGATGCCGTTGCCGTCGGCACAGGCGAGGCCGCTGGCGGCCAGCAGGGCGACAGCGAGGCTCATGTGGCACAGGCGCATATTCCGGCTCCTTGGTTTTGTTGTTCAGTGAAAGCCATGTGGCGAACTATACTGCACGCGCTCACCGGTAGCAAAACGCCGGCAAGCGATTGAATCTACTCTAGCATATTGAAGTTCCATGGAACGCGTACGCGATCTCTTTTCCTACCGCAAGTTCTGGGCGCACCGCTTCGGCGTGGCACCGTTTTTGCCCATGTCCGCTGCCGAGATGGAGGCGCTGGGCTGGGATTCGTGCGACGTGATTCTCGTGACCGGCGACGCCTATGTGGATCATCCGAGCTTCGGGATGGCGCTGGTCGGGCGCTTGCTGGAGGCGCAGGGTTTTCGCGTCGGCATTATCGCCCAGCCGGATTGGAACTCGGCGGACGATTTTCGGCGTCTGGGGCGTCCCAATCTGTTTTTCGGCGTCACCGCCGGGAACATGGACTCGATGGTCAATCGGTATACCGCCGATCGGAAGATTCGCAGCGACGACGCCTATACCCCCGGCGGAGTGGGCGGCCGTCGGCCCGACCGTTCTGCGGTGGTCTACAGCCAACGCTGTCGCGAGGCCTACGGCGACGTCCCCATCGTGTTGGGCGGCATCGAAGCGAGCCTGCGCCGCATTGCCCATTACGACTACTGGTCGGAGAAGGTGCGCCGCTCGGTGCTGTTGGACGCCAAGGCCGATATTCTGTTATTCGGCAATGCGGAAAGGGCGGTGGTCGAACTTGCCCACCGTCTTGCCAACGGCGCGGCGGTGGCGGAGATCACGGATTTGCGCGGTACCGCCTTCGTCTGCAAGGCGAGACCCGAGGGATGGCATGAGGTGGGCTCGGGCGAACTGGACACCCCCGGCCCGTTGCCGACACCGATCGACCCGTATGCCTCCCGTCCCGCCTGCGCTGCCGTTGCCGCGCCGCCGCGCAGCCGCGTGGCGCGGCAGCACGGCGTGGTGCGATTGCCCTCATACGAGCAGGTGCGTGACGACCCGGTGCTCTATGCCCACGCATCGCGCGTGTTCCATCTGGAAACCAATCCCGGCAACGCCCGCGCCTTGATCCAGCGCCATGGCGACCGCGAACTGTGGCTCAACCCGCCGCCGCTGCCGCTGACCACCAAGGAGATGGACGCGGTTTTCGATCTGCCCTATGCGCGCCGCCCGCACCCCGGCTACGGCGATGCGCGGCTACCCGCCTACGAGATGATCCGCTTCTCGGTGAACATCATGCGCGGCTGCTTCGGTGGCTGCACCTTTTGTTCTATCACCGAACACGAAGGGCGCATCATCCAGAACCGCTCCGAGGCGTCCATCATCAGTGAGATCGAGGCGATCCGCGATACGGTGCCGGGCTTTACCGGAACGATTTCCGATCTGGGCGGACCGACCGCGAACATGTATCGCATGCACTGCAAGGAGGCGAAGATAGAGGCCGCGTGCCGCCGCCTCTCCTGCGTCTTTCCGGATATCTGCGACAACCTCAATACCGATCATAAGCCGCTGATCCATCTCTACCGGCGCGCGCGTCAACTGCCCGGCGTCAAGCGCATCTTCGTCGCCTCGGGACTGCGTTACGACCTGGCGGTGCGTTCGCCCGAATACGTCAAGGAACTGGTGACCCATCACGTGGGCGGCTATCTGAAGATCGCACCGGAACACACCGAGGCCGGGCCGCTCAGCGTCATGATGAAACCGGGCATCGGAGCCTACGACAAATTTAAGGTCATGTTCGAGCAAGCGTCGAAAGAGGCGGGCAAGGAACAGTACCTGATCCCCTATTTTATTGCGGCCCACCCCGGC
>CAYQWR010000183.1:0-5829 GCA_964421235.1 uncultured Thiohalomonas sp.
CATAAACCTCCGCGGCATAAGTACATCCATGTCACGCCGCTCCCGGCCATCCATGGCCTCCGCGGCATAAGTACATCCATGTACAAAAAAAAACAGGGGCAGCTGCGGCTGCCCCTGTCTCGACCGTCACGCCGCCGCGATTACTTGGCGCGGCTGCGGTATTCGTCGCTGCGGGTGTCGATCTCGATCTTGTCGCCGATCTCGACGAAGGCCGGCACCGAAATCTCATAGCCGGTGTTGAGCTTCGCCAGCTTCATCACCTTGCCGGAGGTGTCGCCCTTCACGGCGGGTTCGGTGTAGACCACCTGGCGCACCACGGTGGTCGGCAGGTCAACGGAGATCGCCTTCTCGTTGTAGAACACCACTTGGCACTGCATACCGTCTTCCAGGTACTTCAGCGCGTCGGCCATGTTCTCTGCCTCGATCTCGTACTGGTTGTACTCCTCGTCCATGAATACGTACATGGGATCGGCGAAGTAGGAGTAGGTCACGTCCTTGGTGTCCAGCACCACGGTGTCGAACTTGTCGTCGGCGCGGTAGACGCTCTCCATGCCGGCGCCGGTCAGCAGGTTCTTCATCTTCATCTTGACCACGGCGGCGTTGCGGCCCGACTTGTTGAACTCGGCCTTCTGCACAACCATCGCGTCGCTGCCGACCATGATCACTTGGCCGGCGCGGATTTCCTGGGCAGTTTTCATAATAAGGGGGTACTCAGATGGGTAAAATGACCGCCGGATTATATATGTTTCGTACAAAAAAGCATCAGATTCCCGGCAAGATCGCCGGTAGCGGCCATCCGTTCCGCCCAACCCTGCGCATGGCGCGCCAGCGCCGCGCGGGCGGCGAGGAATTCCGGCCAGGCTTCGGCCATCCCCTGCTCCCGGTTCCAGGCAAACCAAAGGGCCCGTAATGCGTCTGCCGCAGGCGCCGGCAAGCCGGCGCAGTAGAGGTCGAGAAAGGCGTCGAGCTTGGGCCAATGGGCGCCCTCTTCCTGGCGGTAGATCTGCCACACCAGCGGCCTGCCGGCCCACTGGGCACGCACGAACGAGTCCTCGCCGCGGACGAAATTGAGGTCGCAGGCCCACAGCAGACGGTCGTAACGATCCTGTTCCAGGAACGGCAGCACGCGCAGCCGCAGGGCGCCGCGGACGAAGTCATCGCCCGGCCGGGCGGCAGCGCGCCCGAACAACGCCGCCGCCTGATCGGCCAGGGCGCCTTCGGGTACCAGCACCGTCACCGGCCGGTCGGCCGCCTGCCACGAGGCGACCAGCGGCGCCAGCCCGGCGCAACCGTAACCGAACAGCGACAGACGCAGTTCACCGGCAGCCGGCGGCAGCAGTTCGAGCGAGGCCCAGAATGCGGCCAGGGCCGCGGCGTCGCCCTGGAAGGCGCGGCGCTGCGACAACAGCTCCCGTTCGCGCAGCAGCCCGCCGGTGTCGGGGACGAAGCCGGGGAAGAAAAAAAATTTGGTCAGCGGCAACCGCGGATGGGGCGAGGCCAGGCCATGGCAGCCGCTCACCCAGGACTCGGCGCTGAGGTACTCCAGGTTGAGCCACAGCGGCGCCGACGGCCGTACCGCCATCGCCGCCACATAGGACTCCGGCAGGGTGCAGGCCAGGGCCTCGATCACCACGTCGCCCACCTCCTCCGGCGCCGGCGGCGGGAACGGCACGGACCAGCGCCGCACCTCGACGCCGCCGCAGCGCTGGCGCTCCGCCGCCGGGTCGATCTCGGGGGCGATGCGCCGGAAGCTGGCCAGGTCGTCCACCCACAGTCGTATCCGTTGCCCGTGCTCGGCCGCCAGCTGGCGCGCCAGGCGCCAGCAGATGCCGATGTCGCCGAAGTTGTCGACCACCGAGCAGAAGATGTCCCAGTGAAGGGCAGCCTGTTGGTTGGAAGCGAGGCTCATGGCCGCGCATGGTAGCACCGCCGCTGGCCCTGTGCCGCGCGGTGTACTTTAATCAGTCAGAAGGCATATAAAAAACAATATCGGAGGAGATCATCATGACCAGCGTCGCGACACTGTTGGAAACCAAGGGGCACGACGTCTGGAGCATCGGGCCGGACGCTACCGTGTATGAAGCCGTCGCGTTGATGGACCAGAAAGGGATCGGCGCCCTGGTGGTGGTGCACGACGGACACCTGATCGGCATCATCGGCGAGCGCGATTACGCCCGCAAGGTCATCCTGCACGGGCGGGCCTCCAAGGAGACCCAGGTGCGCGAGATCATGACGACGGGGGTCTATTACGTGCTGCCGGAAGAGGACGTCAACGAGTGCCTGGCGGTGATGACCCACCGTCACATCCGCCACCTGCCGGTAGTGGAGGGAGAACGCCTGGTGGGGATGATCTCCATTGGCGACGTGGTCAAGCACATCATCGCCGAACAGCAGTCCACCATCGAACACCTGGAGCACTACCTCTCCTGGCAGGAGAACTACTGAGGGCTTGTCGCAACATCCGGCGAGGCGCTTAAGGCGCACGTGGGAATAGGTACAAGGTACAAGATACAAGGTACAAGGGGTGGTGTGCGCTGCGCGCACGGTTGTTAAATATACTGCGAGCGAAGCGAGCGCATTCCCTTGTATCTTTTCCCTTTTCCCTGGTTCCTCGTCCCCAACTTAACACCCCGAGTTAAGTGTCATCCTCGTCGAGGATGATGGCGCCGCTGGCATCTCGCTTCACGTCCATCAGCGCCGGATGCTCCCGCGCTAACCGCTTCAGTTCCAGCTCCTGCGCCGAAATAACCCCCTGCTGCTGCCGTACCTTGTCCGCCAGGCGCTCGTTTTCCAGCAGCAGCGCCCGATGCCCAAGCGCCTGCTCGATCACCGTCAACAGCTCCGCCTCGTTCCACGGCTTGCTGACGAAACGGTAGATCTGCGCCTCGTTGATCGCCCCGAGCAGCGCCGTCAGGTCGGTGTAGGCGCTGAGAATCAGGCGGCCGGCATCCGGCTGCTTTTCGCGCAAGGCGGTGAGAAACTGCACCCCGTCCATCTGCGGCATACGGTAGTCGGAGATCACCAGGTCGAACGGCGTCACTTCCGCCCGCGCCAATGCCGCGTTCGGGTCGGTAAAATACTCCACCTCGTAACCACGAGCGGTCAGCAGCCGGCGCAACGCGCGTACCACATTCTCTTCATCGTCCAGCAACAGCAATCGCGTCATAACAAGCTCCCATTGGCGCCGCCGCGCCGCCAAAATCCCATTGATTCAGCTTGGCACAGGCGCGCGTCTTAGGCCAAAAAAAGTCACCGCAAACAGGCCGGCCTGTCGCGAAGCCGGAGAATTCTTTATCCTTACCCGCCATGCACCGCCACCTTCCGTATTTCCGCCGGACGCCGCGACCGTCCGCAAAGCAGCACCGGTCGGTAGCCGGTGCCGGGCACAATAATCACGCCTGGAGCGTGATTCGACAACAGGGAGTGACTCAAGGATGAGTATCCATAACGAATCCGGCTGCGGGCGCAGCCCCCTCGATATCCTGCAACAGGTGTTCGGCTATCAGGCCTTCCGCCCGCCCCAGGACCGTATCGTCGACCATGTGTGCAACGGCGGCGACGCACTGGTGCTGATGCCCACCGGCGGCGGCAAATCGCTCTGCTATCAGATCCCGTCGTTGGTGCGCGCCGGCACCGGCATCGTGGTCTCGCCGCTCATCGCCCTGATGCAGGACCAGGTGCAGGCGTTGCTGCAATACGGCGTGCGCGCCGCCTTTCTCAATTCGACCCTGTCGGCGGCCGAGGCCCAAACGGTGGAGCAGCGGCTGCTGCGCGGCGAACTGGACCTGCTCTACGTGGCGCCGGAGCGGCTGCTGCTGCCGCGCACCCTGGAGCTGCTGGAGCGCTGCCGCCTGGCTCTGTTCGCCATCGACGAGGCCCACTGCGTGTCGCAATGGGGCCACGACTTCCGCCCCGAATACGTCCAGCTCTCGATGCTGCACGCACGCTTTCCCCAGGTGCCGCGCATCGCCCTCACCGCCACCGCCGACGATGCCACGCGCAATGAGATCGTCGAACGCCTGGCGCTGCACGAAGCCGGCCGTTTCATCGCCGGCTTCGACCGCCCCAACATCCGTTACCGCATCGCCGAGGGCGACGGCGGCAGCCGCGAACGGCTGCTGCGCTTCATCCGCGACGAACACGACGGCGAGGCCGGCATCGTCTACTGCCTGTCGCGCAAACGGGTCGACGAGGTGGCGGCGTGGCTGTCGCAACAGGGGCTCACCGCGCTGCCCTACCACGCCGGCATGAACGCCCAGGAGCGCCAGCGCAATCAGGAGCGATTCCTGCGCGAGGACGGCGTCATCATGGTCGCCACCATCGCCTTCGGCATGGGCATCGACAAGCCCGACGTGCGCTTCGTCGCCCACCTCAACCTGCCCAAGAGCGTCGAGGCCTACTATCAGGAGACCGGCCGCGCCGGCCGCGACGGCCTGCCCGCCGACGCCTGGATGGTCTACGGCCTGCAGGACGTGATCACCCTGCGCCAGATGCAGGCATCCTCCGAGGCCGACGAGGCGCACAAGCGGGTCGAACACCACAAGCTCGACGCCATGCTCGGCCTGTGCGAACTGACCACCTGCCGCCGCCAGGCGCTGCT
The DNA here is from genome assembly GCA_964421235.1 of uncultured Thiohalomonas sp. Classification (GTDB taxonomy): domain Bacteria; phylum Pseudomonadota; class Gammaproteobacteria; order Thiohalomonadales; family Thiohalomonadaceae; genus Sulfurivermis. Next base: position 4,601 of record CAYQWR010000183.1, read on the forward strand.
GCGCTACTTCGGCGAACACCACGCCGAACCCTGCGGCAACTGCGACACCTGCCTGGAACCGCCCGAGACCTGGGACGCCACCGTCGCCGCGCAGAAGGCGCTCTCCTGCGTCCACCGCACCGGCCAGCGCTTCGGCGTCAGCTATCTGGTCGACGTTCTGCTGGGCAAGGAGCACGAACGCATCCGCCAGTTCGGCCACGACAAGCTGAGCACCTACGGCATCGGCAGCGAACACGCCGCCGCCGAGTGGCGCACGCTGTACCGCCAGCTCATCGCCCGCGGCCTGCTGGCGGTGGACATCGAAGGCCACGGCGGCCTGCGCCTCACCGAAGCGAGCCGGCCGGTGCTGCGCGGCGAACAACAGCTGATGCTGCGCAAGTTGCTCAAGGCGGCGAAGAGGAAGTCGGCCCGCCGCGGCGGCGGCGCCGCGCTCGGCGCCGGCGACAACGCCCTGTGGGAGGCGCTGCGCGAGAAGCGCCGCGCACTGGCCGAGGCGCAGGGCGTGCCCGCCTACGTCATCTTCCACGACGCCACCTTGATGGAGATGGTGAGCCACCGCCCGCAGACACGGGCGCAGCTGGCGCAGATCTCCGGCGTCGGCACGCGCAAGCTTGAAACCTACGGCGACGACTTCCTGGAGGTGCTGCACGAGCACGGCGCCGAACCGCCGCCCAAAACCGACACCGTCGCCGAAAGCGTGCAACGCCTCTGCCGCGGCATGAGCGTCGCCGACATCGCCCGCGAACGCGATCTTGCCGCGACCACCGTCTACGGCCACCTCGCCACCGCCATCGAGCACGGCGAATTGAAACTCGAAGACGTGATCGAACTGGACGAGCCGAGCCTCAAGGCGATCCATTTCGCCCTGGAACAGCACGGCAACGAAGGGAAGATGAAACCGGTGTTCGAAGCACTGGACGGCGAGTACGACTACGGCGTGCTCAAGTGCGTGCAGGCAGCGCTGCAAAGCGAAAAACCATAGCCTGTAGGATGTGGTGAGGAACGAACCGCATCTGTCGCGCACATCCCCACACAGCGCAAAAATTCCGCGATCGATGCGGTTCGTGCCTCACCGCATCCTACGGAACTGGAACAGCACGGCAACGAAGGGAAGATGAAACCGGTGTTCGAAGCGTTGGACGGCGAGTACGACTACGGGGTGCTCAAGTGTGTGCAGGCAGCGCTGCAAAGCGAAAACCATAGCATGTAGGATGTGGTGAGGCACGAAC
>CAYQWR010000184.1:0-5823 GCA_964421235.1 uncultured Thiohalomonas sp.
AACGATCTGGTTATCGTCAGGGGCATTGGTCATGGTGTAAGCGGCACCGGCCGAACCGGCCTGTGCCGTGACGGCACCGAACAGCAAAACCGCCGCCATTGCGCCTTGCAGAAAAAATCCCTTGATATTCATAACCGCGTCTCCTCTTGGATATCGTTGCTTAAATAGGCTTATCGCGTCTCTCTCCTCTTCACGCCCTACCCGTCATCAACCCGTGACGACCTTACTTGACGAAAAAAGGAAAACGACGACGGCGAAAAGCATCACACCAAAAGCGCGCGGGGTTATCACAAAAGGATCACTTTTCTATAACAGATTCAGCGGGAGAACCGATGATGGGATGGCGGTCGTTATTCGATAGCAATATCACGTCGGCCATCGCTTGACGGCGATGCCTTAGAATTACGGTTTCGGAGGATCTAGACAATCGGCAAGCGCGGGCCGCGTCCCCGTCAACTGCCGGCGTCGAGCCGGTGCGCCAGCCCGTGCAGGAAGCGATGCAAACGGCGCGCGTTCGCGCCCACGTCGCTGCGGCCCACCCGCGACACCGAGCGTGCATCGATCCGCACTGTTCCGTCCGGCTGCGGCGCGAGGCGCACCACGATGTCATCCGTGAAGCCGAACCAGAAGGTAGTGTCCGTGGCCTCGATGCGGCCGGCCGGGAGATCGGCGGCAACGATATGCCAGCCGAGATCGCGCGCCGTGGCCTCGGCCGCCGTGAATGCCTGGGCCGCCGGCACATGCAGCGACAGCGGCAGGATATCGGGATAGGCGCGGTGCTGCTGCGCCGCCACCGCCGCGCCGCCGTAGCGGGTGGAATTGGGGGCGTCGGCCCGCAGCGGCAGGATGGCCACGAACTTCGGGGGATGGTCGGTATCGGTGCTGATGTCGTGGATCGGTGGCACCTGGCTCGCGATCCACAACCATGACAGCGGCACCGCCGCGGTGGTGGCGGCGATCACCAGCGCCGTCAGCGCCCAGGGCATGCCGCGACGACCTCCACGCGGGCGCGTTTGATAGGCGCCGATTATGGCCAGCGCGACACCGACCATGGCCGCGATCGCCGCATTGCGCAGCACGGTAAAACCGGTGCCGAAGCTCCACCATCCGAAGCGATGCCCAAAGCCCGCCGCAACGGCCGCGCCCAAGGCGATGACCGCCAAGGCCAGGGCGATCACGGCAATCCGCGAGCGCGGCTTCACCAGGGGAGCGGAGGTTTGCAAGTCGGAGTCGCCTTCGTTTCCGTTGTGCGGCATTGAATCCACCTCGAACAGATCGCAGCGTTGCGCAGCAGTGTACCCCTCCGACGCAGCGCTGTCTCCCTGCGCCGTCGGCCAATTTCCCTACTCACAGCAAAGAAATGCGACGCGATGCGTTACACTTCGATCAAGGTATTCATGACGACAGATTAACCATGGCGGGGATCATCACCCATATCATCGGCTTTGACGATGCGCCCTTCCCGCGCAGCCACCGCGGCGACGTCACGGTGGTCGGCGCCGCCTTCACCGGCGCGCGCCTCGAAGGCGTCCTGACCGGCAGGGTGCGGCGCGACGGCGCCAACGCCACCCGCTGTCTGCTGCGCCTCGTCGCCGGGTCGCGCTTCGCCGCACACAATCGATTGATCATGCTGCAGGGCATCGCCTTCGCCGGCTTCAACGTGATCGACATCCACGGCTTGCACGCGGCGCTGGCCATGCCGGTATTGGTAGTGGCGCGCAGGCAACCCGACCTGGCTCGCATCAAGAAGGCTCTGCTGGAATCCGTGCCGGGGGGCAGGCGCAAGTGGCGTCTGATCGAAGAGGCGGGCCCCATGGAAAAGGCCGCCGGCGTCTACGTGCAGCGCGCCGGCATCAGTCTGGCGGCGGCGCAACGGGTCATCACGCGCAGCGCCGTCAACAGCCTCATTCCCGAACCCCTGCGCACCGCGCACCTGATCGCCGGCGGCCTCGGCGGCGGACGCTCGCGTCAGCGGGTGTAATCCTGCATTTTCCCCGCCCACGGGAACGGGGTTAAGATAGGGACATGCGCTACGAACATTTGATCGAAATCAACGATCCGCTGTTTCCCTTGATCGATCCCCTCCGCCGCGATGATTTGTGGGAAGGCTTGGTACTGCGCGCCTATTCGCCGCAGCAGTTCATCCAGGGACTGGAGCGTTCGACCGTCGAGGAACTGTCTTGCAACGGCACGGCCACGGTACTGGCCAGGACCCTGGATTACGGCATGTTCCAGGTAGACGACAGGGTCACATTGCGCAAAATGGAATCGGTGACCACCGATGTGCCGGCAAGCGACGGCATGGCGAAAAGCCGCCTGACCATCACCATCGAGGAACCCGCCAAGGACCGCCTATATCTGCGCTTCCTCTACGAATTCGAAGAGGACGAAATCCGCAGTGAGCTCGACTGCATGACGGTAGCGATCCGCGAGCAGGCCTATTATGCATCGGATATGGACACCGTGGCGCGCATTCGAGAGCTGGCGGAGGCCCGCAGGATGCATTGAGCGCAGTATTCTTCAATTCCCCGCCTGCCGCGCCACCAAGCGGCCCAGTTCCTCCGCCACCTCTTGAATCACGCTGCCCCAGTCATGCAGGGCCGGCTGGCGGAAGATGCGCATGGTGGGATACCACGGTGAATCTTCCCGCTCCAGCATCCAGCGCCATTCGCTCTCGAAGCGGTTGAGCAGCCACACCGGCCTGCCCAGGGCGCCGGCCAGGTGGGCCACCGCCGTGTCGACACTGATCACCAGGTCGAGTGGCTGTACCAGGGCCGCGGTATCCAGGAAATCCTCACACTCCGCCATCCAATCCAGCAGGGCGGCATCGTTTTCCGCCTCGTCCTTCTGCAGACTGACGAACCGTATCCCCGGTAGCGCGAGTAACCGCTTCAAATGCTCGAAAGGGATGCTGCGCACCATGTCCTTGCGCTGGTTTTTGTGGCCTGACCATACCAGGCCCACTTTCAAGCCTTCGAGCGGCGCCAGACGTTGCGTCCATTTCTCAGCCATGACCCGGGGAACATTGAAATAAGGTACGGTATCGGGAATGGTATCCAAGCGGGTGCCGAACAGATAAGGCAGGCTCATGATCGGGCAGTGGCAGTCAAATTCTTGCGGAGGAAGGGCTTCGCGATCGTCGACTACTCGATCGACCTCCGGCAGGGTGCCCAGCAAGCTCATCATTTCCGGCCAGCACGAGACGATGACCTCCCCCGCTCCCTTTGCCTTGAGCAGCGGCAGGTAACGCGCCATCATGATACCGTCGCCGAAACCCTGCTCCCGCCACACAAACAACCGTCTTTCCTGCAATGCTTCCCCCTGCCAGCGGGGTTTGCCTTCAAGACGGGCAAGGTTGCGTTGCAGCAAAGCCATAAGGCTTTTATCGGCCCCGCCGAAGCGACTTTCGTACAGGGCTAAACCGCGCTCCAGGTCGCCATACAGCAGCAACAAAGGCGCGAACTTACCCTGAACCAAGGCAGACCCGGGCTGGAGTTGCATGAGCTTGTTAGCGCACGCTATGGCCTCATCCAATCTGCCCAGATTTTGAAACACGCTCGCCAGGTTTTTATAGGCGTCGATGAAATCGGGATCATGGGACAAAGCCCGCTGATAACATTCCACAGCCTCATCCAGCCTGCCGAGTCTTTGCAGGACAATCCCCAAATTACCATGCGCCTTGGCGGACTCAGGCGTGATCTGCAAGGCCCGGCGATAACAGGCAAGCGCCTCCTCAAAATGTTCTTGCGCGAAATAGGCATTGCCCGCGCCGATATGGCCGTCGGCATAAGCGGGGTCGATCTCCAAGGCCCGGCGGAACTGGACCAGCGCCGCCGCCCAATCGCCTTGCGTTGCCAGCGCCATGCCCAGATCCCTGTAGACCTTGGCATCGTTGGGGTTCAGCGCCAGGGCGCGATTAAAGAACTCCGCGGCTCGCTGGAGTTGCCCCGCCTTAAGTGCGATGCGCCCCAGCAGATCCAGGGCCGCCGCATTTTCCGCATCGACGGCCAATGCCTGATGACAGGCCGCCTCCGCCTCGGAAAAACGCCCTGCCTGAAAATGTGCCGAACCGCTCTGTATGAGTTGGGCGAGGGCGGCGCTTTTATTGATGTCGGTCATGTCGGCTCAAGGTATCGGCCCATCGGACAGCCGCGCCAGGGAAATATCGGCGGCCTTCCCAAAAATGAGGAATTCCCGATCAATTCTTTAAAAGAGGATGATCTTTCGGCAACTGCTTCGAATACCAGATAGCGAGCTTGTGACGCATGGATTTCTGAGAGACCTGATCCTCAGGCAAAGGCTGAATGAGATTGTCGAGCACCAACAGCCGGTAGAGATAGAGTATCTTGTCGCTCGCTGAATCGGTCGCATCGAACTTGGCGACACCGCGCGCTTCGGCATACTTCATACCGACCTGTATCGCCGCCTTCACCAATTCCGTTTCATGTTTAAGCTTCTTCACGGTGACCTCGGGCTGTTCGCACCAGACTATGGTAGCCAAGACCTCGATCCCTGGCAAAGCCGGGCTTACTCGACCTCGCCGATCAGGTCTCGCCATTTTTTTCAAGTCCTTATAACTCCCCTTCCCCGCATCATGTTATGTTTTGTCATGAGCGCCAACGGAGAGACGAGATGAGCCAGTGCCCCTGCCAATCCGGCAAGGAATACGACGCCTGTTGCGGCCCCATCATCCGCGGAGACCGCGCCGCGCCCACCGCCGAGGCCTTGATGCGCTCCCGCTACAGCGCCTTCGCCAAGGACGAGATCGATTATCTCGAGCAAAGCCTGCACCCGGATCAACGCGCCGAATATGACCCGGCCTCCACGCGCCACTGGGCGGAGCATTCGGAATGGTTGAAGCTGGAGATCGTGGACATCAGCGGCGGCGGCGAAAATGATAATGAAGGGACCGTGGAATTCATCGCCACCTATCGCCAGAAAGGCAACACCCTCGCCCATCATGAGATCGGCCGGTTCAACCGCCTCAAGGGCGTCTGGTATTACACCGACGGAAAAATCGTCACGCCGGGGACCGTGCGTCACGAAGGACCGAAGGTGGGGCGCAACGATCCCTGTCCCTGCGGCAGCGGCAAAAAATATAAGAAGTGCTGCGGGTAAAGTGCTCTTCTAGGGAACGACGGCAAACTATCTGCCGCTGACGTTGGCGCCGGCCCCGCCCACCGCGACGAACACCTTCGCCGCTACGATGCTGTTTAAATCGACGGTGCCGGCGCTCGATTCCGTCCACGTACCCTCTGACCCGATGGTGCTGTCAAGAATGGTGCCGGCCCCGCCCACCACGACGAATTTTGAACTGACCCCGTAGGCCACCGCATAGAGATTCTGTGTGGTGATGGCGGTCTGCAACGCCCAGTTGGTGCCGTCCGGGCTGGTTATGATCGTGCCCGCATCACCGACTCCGACGTAGGTATTGGCGCCGTCATACGCAACTTGGTAGAGGTTGTTGGCGGTATTGGAGATCTGCTTCGTCCAGGCAACACCATCGGGGCTGGTCAGCAGTACGCCACCCTTGCCCACCGCCACGAATAGTCCGCCCTCGCTCGATACGCCGTACAGATCCTGAGTGGTGACGCCCGATGCCTGCGGCGTCCAGGCGGAGGAGGCTTGGAGACCGGCGTTGGTGTTTGTCGCTATCGCTCCTCCGAAACCGACGGCGACATAGACACCGTTGCTGTACGCCAGCGAGGTCCATTGCCCGCTGCCGACAGCCTCTCCCAGGGTCCAGGTCACGGTATCGGGGCTGGACATGATAGAGCCATCGGCGGCCAGGACAATGAAGGCAGTGCCATTGAAGATGATGGA
>CAYQWR010000185.1:0-5822 GCA_964421235.1 uncultured Thiohalomonas sp.
ACGGTGTCTCCACCTCCATCCAGACCTTCCGCCGCGAATTGCAGGCCCTCGGCCACCGGGTCACCCTGATCGTCCCGGACTATGCCGTCCCCCACGACGATGATGACGCCGACATCATCCGCATCCGCTCGCGTCAGGTGCTGCTGGACCCCGAAGACCGCCTGATGCGGCGCCGTGCGGTGCTGCAACGGCTGCCGCAACTGCGGGCACAGGGCTACGACTTGGTGCACATCCAGACGCCGTTCGTCGCCCACTATCTGGGGCTGCGCCTGGCGCGCGAGTTGAACGTGCCGGTGGTGGAGAGCTACCACACCTTCTTCGAGGAGTATCTGTTCCACTACATCCCGTTCCTGCCGCGGCGCTGGCTGCGGGCGGCGGCGCGCAGTTTCTCGCGCCGCCAGTGCAACGCGGTGGACGGCGTGGTGGTGCCGTCGAGCGCCATGCTGGAGGTGCTGCGCGGTTACGGCGTCACGGCCGAGGCGGCGGTGATCCCCACCGGCATCGAGCTGGCCGATTTCGCCCACGGCGACGGCAATGCGTTCCGCGCGCGTCACGAGGTCGCCGCGGATCGTCCCACCCTGGTATTCGTCGGCCGCGTCGCCTTCGAAAAGAACATCGATTTCCTGTTGCGGATGCTGGTGCGTGCGCGCCAGGAGATCGCCGATATCCTGCTGGTCATTGCCGGACAGGGGCCGGCGGAAGGCCATCTGCGCTCGCTGGTGACGCGGCTCGGTCTGGAGGACAACGTGCGTTTTATCGGCTATCTCGGACGCGACGGTGAGCTGCAGGATTGCTATGCGGGCGGCGATATCTTCGTGTTCGCCTCGCGCACCGAAACGCAGGGACTGGTGTTGCTGGAGGCGATGGCGTTGGGCGTGCCGGTGGTCTCGACGGCGGTGATGGGGACGCGCGATGTGCTGCATGCCGGCGACGGTGCGGTTATCGCCCCGGAAGAGGAACAGCCGTTCGCGGACGCCGTGGTGGCATTGTTGCACGAGCCGGAGCGGCGGGCGCAGTTGGCGCAGTCGGCACGGCAGTACGCGGCGACCTGGGCGGCCCCGCTGCTGGCACGGCGGCTGACGGATTATTATGCGCAGGTGACGGCGGAGTGGGCGGAAGAGGCGGAGTTCGCCTGATCGCCCCTGTTCATCCAACGATCACACACCTGTCATAACGGCTTCACACGGTCGGGGGATAGTGGCGCCATGCTACAGAGAGCCTCTGCCATGCCGCTGCCGTTGCCGAAGCGCTGCTATCTCAATATCGGTGTGATCACGGAGACCTTTCCGCCCGAGGTCAACGGCGTGGCCCTCACCGTCGGGCGCCTGGTCGACGAGATGTGCCGCCGCGGCCATCACGTGCAACTGGTGCGTCCGCGGCGCAGCGGCGACGCGGCCACGCCGGCGCCGGACGACGCAAGCGAGGCGTTGCTGACGGCGACACTGGTGCCCGGTTTTCCGGTGCCGTGGTATCGCGAGCTTCGCTCCGGCTTTCCCGCCGGTTCGCGTCTGCGCAGCCTGTGGCGGCGCGAGCGGCCCGACGTGCTCTACGTCGCCACCGAAGGGTTGCTCGGCTGGTCGGCGGTGCGCGAAGCGATGCGTCAGGGAATTCCCGTCATCAGCGGTTTTCACACCAACTTTCACAGCTACAGCCGTCACTATCACGTCGGCTTCATGCAGCGACCGATCTACGACTACCTGCGCCGCCTGCACAATCGCACCGCATGTACGCTGGTGCCCACCGATGAACTGCGTGAGCGGTTGTCGGCCGATCGATTCGCCAATGTCGAGGTGTTGGGGCGCGGCGTTGACAGCCGCCGATTTGCGCCACAGCATCGCAGCGACGAACTGCGCAAGCGTTGGGGGCTGGGACGCAACGATCAGGCGGTGATCTACGTCGGGCGCCTGGCGGCGGAAAAGAACCTGCCGCTGGCGGTGCACGCGTTCCGCGCCATGCGCGAGGCGAATCCCAATCTGCGCTTCATCATCGTCGGCGACGGACCCTTTTATCAGGACATCTACGCCAATGAGCCCGACGTGATCTTCTGCGGCATGCAGACCGGTGATCATCTGGCGGAGCACTACGCCTCCGCCGACATCTTTCTGTTTCCCAGCGAGACCGAGACCTTCGGCAACGTCACGCTGGAAGCGCTGGCCTCGGGGCTGGCGGTGGTGGCGTTCGACTACGCGGCGGCGCACATCCACATCGAACATCGGCAGCAGGGGCTATTGGTGCCGTTGGGCGATCACGAAGGCTTTATCGATGCAGCGCGCGACCTGGCCGGAAATCCGGAGTGGGTCACGACGCTGCGCGCGGCGGCGCGGCGCAAGGCGCAGCGTCTCGACTGGCAGGGCGTCGCCGATCGTTTCGAATGGCTGTTGCGTCACTACAGCGATCTCACGACGGAGGAGGTGGAACATGAGCGGACTACGGGCTGAACAATGGCGTCGCCGTTTCGGCGAAATCGACCTGTCGCTGTGCGTGCTGTTCAATCGCCACGTGCGGCGACGCTTCGTACAACGTTTCTTCGCCGTCGTCAGCCGGCTCGGCAACGGCGTCTTCTGGTACGCGCTGATGGCGGTACTGCCGCTGACCTATGGGTTGGCCGGGGCGACGACCTCGCTGCACATGGTTGCCGTGGGCACCGCCGGCGTAGTGCTCTACAAATTGATGAAAGGCCGCATCAGCCGCGAACGTCCGTTCGTGAAGCATCCGCAGATCCGGCTCGGTGCGATGCCGCTCGATCGCTTCAGCTTCCCGTCGGGTCACACGCTGCACGCGGTCGCATTCACCATGGTGGCGGTGCAGTGCCATCCGCCGCTCGCCGTGGTGTTGGTGCCGTTCGCACTGCTGGTCGCGATCTCGCGTATGGTGCTGGGGCTGCATTACCCGTCGGATGTGGCGATGGGTGCGATCGTGGGCGCGGCGTTGGCGGGTATCAGCTTCCTGCCGTTCTGACGCGGCAGTCAACGCGGCGACTCCGGCGGCGCGCCGATTCAGGCGTCCAGGTCCGGGATCATTTCGCTCGAGATGCGCGCCATCATGTCCTTGACCAGCAGCTTGCGCTTCTTCAGGCGGCGCAGTTGCAGCTGATCGGTGGCCGGATCGCAGGACAGGCGATCGATGATCTGGTCCAAATCGCGGTGTTCCAGCCTTAGCTCTTCGAGCCGACGGCGCAGGACATCGATGTCATCACTTTGCATGTGAACTCCCGGCAGACGGCATGGTAGTGGGTGCGGAAATCTTATGTGGCGGCGTGCACCCTGTCCAGCCTGTCGCGGGCACGATCACGGCGCGCCGTACCATTCTTACGCCTGACCGGCGCGGTTTTTATTTCGTGCATGATATGTTATGGTGATCAGCTAATATTCACATTGGTATCATTGTTATCCCCCTAACGGGACGATGTGTATCCCCAGGCAGCGGTACACATAAGTCAGTTGCATAACGCCCTCTGACAGCGGATTTCTCCGGAAATCCATCTGTGGCGCCGCCAAGCGGCGCGACATCGCGCGGTTAGCCCCGCATTCGACAATTCGACGCCGCAGATTGCGGTTGAGGCGGATTTTTCGCTTCATTTGGCCGGCTATAACGCCGGTCCATAACGAAACCCACAGGCCGATCGCTGATCGGCCGCCATGAAAAATGACCGGAATACAAACCCCGACAGCGACGGGCGGCGATATTATTTTGCGTCGGCCGCAACTGGAGCAAGGCAGGGCGGTGCACGAACTGGTGCAACGCTGTCCCCCGCTCGATCTAAATTCCAGCTACAGCTACTTCCTGTTGTGCAGCCACTTCGCCGAAACCTGCGTGGTGGCCGAACGGGAGGGCGCAACGGTGGGCTTTCTCTCCGCCTACCGCTTGCCGCAGGCGCCGCAGACCCTGTTCGTCTGGCAGGTGGCGGTGGACGCCCAGGCGCGCGGACGGCAGCTCGCCGGACGCATGCTGGAGGATCTGCTGCTGCGCCCGGCCTGCGCCGGGGTGCAATTCATCGAGACCACGGTCTCGCCTTCCAACCACGCCTCGCGACGGGTATTCGAGCGCTTTGCTGCTACGCACGGCGCCGCCTGGCACGAGGAAGTTTTTCTGACGCCCGCTCACTTCGGAGCGGAGAGCCACGAAGAAGAGGTCCTGTTTCGCATCGGGCCGCTCGCGCGCTAGCGATCAATGAGGAGGAATTCCAACATGCGCATTATCGAACAAATGGAGTCTGAGGTCCGTAGTTACGTCCGCTCCTTCCCGGCGGTCTTCGACGTCGCGGAGGGAGCTTTTCTCTACGACGAACACGGCAACCGCTTCATCGATTTCTTCGCCGGTGCCGGCACTCTCAACTACGGCCACAACAACCCGGCGATCACCAAGGCGATGATCGACTACCTGAGCCGCAACGGCATCGTCCACGGGCTGGACAAGGCGACCGTGGCGAAGAAAAACTTCCTGCAGAAGTTTCACGACACCATCCTGGTGCCGCGCAATCTGGACTACAAGGTGCAGTTCACCGGCCCCACCGGCACCAATGCGGTGGAGACCGCGCTGAAGCTGGCGCGCATGGTCAAGCGCCGCTCCAACATCATCGCCTTCACCAACGGCTATCACGGTCTGACCATGGGGGCGCTGGCGGTGACCGGCAACGACTTCTATCGCGACGAGCACTACGGCGCCCGCGTCAACGCCGACAGCATGCCCTACGACGGTTACTTGGGTGCCGGCGTAAACACCATCGACTACCTGCGCAAGTTCATCGCCGATCAGTCCAGCGGCGTCGACCTGCCGGCGGCGATCATCGTCGAAACGGTGCAGGGCGAGGGCGGCATCAACATCGCCAGCGCCGAGTGGCTGCAACAGCTGGAGGCGCTGTGCCGCGAGTTCGACATCCTGCTGATCATCGACGACATCCAGATGGGCAACGGCCGCACCGGCAGCTTCTTCAGCTTCGAGGAAGCGGGCATCAAGCCGGACATGGTCACCCTCTCCAAGTCCATCGGCGGCGGCCTGCCCATGGCGCTGGTGCTGATGCGGCCGGAGCTGGACCAGTGGAAGCCGGGCGAACACACCGGCACCTTCCGCGGTAACAACCTCGCCTTTGTCGCCGCCGCCGAGGCGCTGAACTACTGGGACAACAGCGACTTCGCCGAGGGCGTCGCCTACAAGGGCCGGATCATGGAGCAGTTGCTGGGCGATATCGTCGACAAGCACAAGGACATGGAGATCGAGTTGCGCGGACGCGGCATGGTGTGGGGATTGGACTTCGGCGCCCGTCCCGGCTTCGCCGGCGACGTGTCGCGCGAGGCGTTCAAGAACGGGCTGGTGATCGAACTGGCCGGCGCGGAGGACAACGTGGTGAAATTTTTGCCGTCACTGACCATCGACGAGGAGACACTGCGCGAAGGGATGGCTATCATCGATAAGGTGATCGGCGAACTGTATGCCCAGGGTGAGGAGCGCCGCCGGGGGGTGTCCCAATGATCGTGCGCACCCTCGACGAGATCCTCGGCGGCGAACGCGATGTGAAAGCCGAGAACGGCAACTGGGTCAGCCGTCGCTTCCTGCTGAAGGACGACGGGATGGGATTCTCCTTTCATGAGACGATCATCTTCGCCGGTACGGAAACCTACATCCACTACAAGAACCATCTGGAGGCGGTCTACTGTGTCGGCGGCTGCGGCGAGATCGAGGAACGCGACACCGGCGTGGTCCATCCGATCAAGGACGGCACCATGTACGCCCTCAACAACCACGACCCCCACTACCTGCGCGCCACCAGCGAAGACCTGCGCCTCATCTGCGTCTTCAACCCGCCGCTCAGCGGCCGCGAAGTG
>CAYQWR010000186.1:0-1712 GCA_964421235.1 uncultured Thiohalomonas sp.
GAATACTACGGCAACTTCCGCGTCAGCAACGACCTGCTGGAGCTGCGCAACCTGACCCAGGTGGCGGACCTGATCATCCGCTCGGCGATGGCGCGCAAGGAGAGCCGCGGCCTGCACTACACCCTCGACTATCCGGCGACCGTTTCCGACCCGCAGGACACCCTGCTGGTGCCGGCCAATTACCGGCCGCTGAACTGAGCCCGCTGGCGCAGGGCGGCGCGCAGACGCCGCAGCGTATCCGGCGCCAGGCTGTCGGGCAGCAGCGGAACGGCCAGGCGGCCGCCGCCCTGTTCGAAGCGGAAATTCAACACCACCAGCCACGGCCAGACCACACTGTCCGGCGCCAGTTGCAACGGCTGATCCCCATCGTCGGCATGGAGCCACCACAGGCCGTCGCCGTCCCAGGTCAGGGTCGGCATCAGGGCTGTGCGGCGCAACAGCGCGCGACCGTGCCAAAGCAGCGCCAGCGGCACCAGGATATGCAGTGGCCAGCCGATAGGGAGCAACAGCGACAGCGCGGCGCCGCCCAGGTGGATCAGCAGGAGCAGGCGCCGCAACAGGCGTGACGGCCGCGGCTCAAGGCGCAGCGGCGCGACGGATCGCGGCGATGATTTCGGCATACTCCCCATCCTTGGGCGGTTGTTGCCCCAGCAGCTGCGCCAGCAGCTCCTGATCGGGCCACTCCAGCATCGCGCGAAACAGCGACTGCTGGTGCTCCTCCAGTCCGTCATAGCCGCGTTCCAGAAAGCCCCCCAGCAACAGGTCCAGCTCCAGCATCCCGCGGCGGCAGCGCCACGCCAGCCGCGCCCGCTCGCTCATACCTGGTGGGTCAGCATCAGCTGCTTGATGCGGCCGATGGCGCGGGTCGGGTTGAGTCCCTTGGGGCAGACGTCGGTGCAGCTCATGATGGTGTGGCAGCGGAACAGACGGTAGGGGCCTTCCAGTTCGTCGAGCCGCTGCGCCGTCGCCTGGTCGCGGCTGTCGGCGAGGAAACGCCACGCCTGCAACAGCGCGGCCGGGCCGCGAAACTTGTCCGGGTTCCACCAGAACGACGGGCACGCGGTGGTGCAGCAGGCGCACAGCACGCATTCGTAGAGCCCGTCGAGCCGCTCGCGCTGGGCCGGGCTCTGCAACCGCTCCACCTCCGGTTCCGGGTCGTGGGCGATCAGGTAGGGCTTGACCGCGCGGTAGTGGTGGTAGAACTGGCTCATGTCCACCACCAGGTCGCGGATCACCGGTAGGCGCGGCAGCGGCCGCACCGTCACCGGTTCGCGCAATCCTTTGAGCGGCGTGATGCAGGCCAGCACGTTGCGGCCGTTGACGTTGAGCCCGTCGGAGCCGCACACCCCCTCGCCGCAGGAGTGGCGGAAGGTAAGCGTCTCGTCCTGCTGCGCCTTCAGCTCCAGCAGCGCATCGCGCAGCATCATGCCCGGCCGCACATCGGCCAGCTCCAGCGCCTGCATCCAGGGCGCCGCGTCGGTCTCGGGGTTGTAGCGATGGATGAGAAATTTCACGACATTTCGGTTCCGGCCGGCATGGTTAAAAGATTCAACGCAAAGGCGCAAAGGACGCAGAGGAACGCAAAGAGTACATCTTACAGACAAACCGCGTACTCGCGGCAACCGCTCCTTGCGCGCCCCACCTCCTGCAACCACGTTCCCCAAAAACCATTTCCCCGCTTTGCGTCCTTTGCGCCTTTGCGGTGAAATCTT
>CAYQWR010000186.1:1812-5746 GCA_964421235.1 uncultured Thiohalomonas sp.
GGCGGGAACGACTCCACCGTCAGCGGCTTCATCCGCACCGGCTTGTAGTCCAGGGTCTCGCCGTCGCGGAAGTAGAGGCTGTGGCGCAGCCAGCGTTCGTCGTCCCGTTGCGGATAGTCGACCCGGCTGTGGGCGCCGCGGCTCTCGGTGCGGCCCAGGGCCGACGCCACGGTCGCCAGTCCCAACTCCACCAGGTTTTCCAGTTCCAGCGCCTCGATGCGGGCGGTGTTGAAGATGTGGCTGTGGTCTTTGAGCACGGCGTCGTCGAGACGGTCACGGATCTGCCGCACCTTGGCCAACCCCTCCTCCAGCACCTGTTGCGTGCGGAACACGCCGCAGTGCTCCTCCATCACCTGTTGCAGTTCGCGGCGCAGGCCGTCCACCGACTCGCCGCCGTCGCGCCGTTCCCAGCGGGTCAGCCGCGCCAGCGCCGCGGCGATGCTGTCGTCGGGCAGCGGGCGGTGATAGCGGTTCTCCTTCAGGTAATCGATGATGTCGTTGCCGGCGGCGCGGCCGAACACCACGATGTCCAGCAGCGAATTGCCGCCGAGGCGGTTGGCGCCGTGCACCGAGACGCAGGCGCACTCGCCCACCGCATAGAGCCCGGGGATGCGCTCCTCGCCGTGGCCGGCGGGCACCACCACCCGGCCGTGGCGGTCGGTGGGGATGCCGCCCATGGTGTAGTGGGCGGTGGGATAGACAGGGATCGGCTGCTCCACCGGGTCGATGTGGAGGAAGGTGCGGGCCATGTCGCGGATCGCCGGCAACCGCTTGGCGATCACCGCCTCGCCCAGGTGGTCGAGCTTGAGCAGCACGTGGTCATGTTTCGGCCCGCAGCCGCGCCCGGCCTTCACCTCGGTGTAGATGGCGCGGCTCACCACGTCGCGGCTGGCCAGGTCCAGGGCGTGGGGCGCATAGCGCTCCATGAAGCGCTCGCCGTCGCGGTTGACCAGATAACCGCCCTCGCCGCGCACCCCTTCGCTGATCAGCATCCCCTTGCCGGCGATGCCGGTGGGATGGAACTGGAAGAACTCCATGTCCTGCAGCGGGATGCCGGCGCGCAGCGCCATCGCCATGCCGTCGCCGGTGTTGATGTGGGCGTTGGTGTTGGTGCGGAACAGCTGGCCGGCGCCGCCGCTGGCGATGAGGGTGGTCTTGGCCTCGATGATCAGCGGCTCGCCGGTCTCGATCTCCAGCACCAGCGCGCCGAGGATGTAGCCCTGCGCGTCGCGCAGCAGGTCGACGGCGAAGAACTCGTCGAAGAAATGGGTGCGGGCGCGGATGTTCTGCTGGTAGAGGGTGTGGAGGATCGCATGGCCGGTGCGGTCGGCCGCGGCACAGGTGCGCGCCGCCTGCTCGCCGCCGAAGTTCTGGCTCTGGCCGCCGAAGCGGCGCTGGTAGATGCGACCGTCGGGCAGGCGCGAGAACGGCACGCCGGCATGCTCCAGTTCGATCACCAAATGGGCGGCGGCGCGGCACATATATTCGATGGCGTCCTGGTCGCCCAGATAGTCGCTGCCCTTGACGGTGTCGTACATGTGCCAGTGCCAGTTGTCCGGCAGCACGTTGGCCAGGGCCGCGTTGATGCCGCCCTGGGCCGCCACCGTGTGGGAGCGGGTGGGAAACACCTTGGAGACCACCGCCACATTGGCCTCCGCCTGGGCCAGTTGCAGCGCGGCGCGCAGACCGCCGCCGCCCGCGCCGATCACCAGCGTATCGAAGCGGCGCCGCGGCACGGTCACAGCAGCACCTGCAACAGGATGCGTGCCAGCCAGATCGCCAGCACCAGCAGCCAGCCCAGCAGCAGTGCCAGCAACAGCAACCGTGCATGGGGCAGGCGGACGTAATCGAGCACGATATCGCGCATCCCGACCCAGGCGTGACCGAGCAGCGCCAAGAACATCAATACGGTCGCAACGAAGACCAACGGCTGCGCCCACAGCGCGTGCCATTGGGCAAAGTCGTGGATCGGATGGAGCAGCAGATAGAACAGCGCCGCCAGCAGGAACAGCGCCAGGTAGATGGCGCTCAGCCGCTGCACGGTCCAGGCCCGCAAGCCGCTCAGCTGCCGGTTCATAGCCAAACCACCAGCGCGACAAACGCCATGGCGGCGATGAGGGTCACGGCCAGCGCGCTGTAGCGCGCAGTGTGCCGCGCCACCCCGATGTCGATGTCGAGCAACAGCACCCGCAAACCCGCCAGCAGATGGTGCAACAAGGCCCAGGCCAGCAGCGCCAGCAGCAGACGCAGCGGCCAGGAGGCCATGACGGCCACGGCGTCGGCAAAGCCGGCGTCATCGCGCAGCGAGTGCTGCAACAGATAGACGGCGAACGGCAGCGCGACGAACAGCAGGATACCGGCAAGGCGATGGATCACCGACGCCACGGCGGTCGCAGGCAGGCGAATTTGCAACAGATTGAGGAAAAACGGTCTAGGATCAGGCGTGGTCATGGCTTGAGAAGTGTACCGCAGCCCCTCACTAAGTCCAGTATTACCTTAGCAAAGAGATTTGGTTATGATGCATCCCTTCATCTCCGTTTCGAGGACCAGGCCATGGTAAACGACTGGCACGCATTTCTTGGCCAAGCCGGGGCCGTGATAACGGACGACCGGGTGGAACACTTCGGCAATCCGCAACAGGAACTCGCCAACGCCGTCGACGGCGACGTCATGGCGGACCTGTCGCATTTCGGCCTGCTGCGCGTCGAAGGACCCGATAGTCTGAACTTTCTGCAAGGACAGTTCACCAACGACGTCCGCCTGGTCACCGACGACCGCAGCCAGTTGAGCAGCCACTGCAGCCCCAAGGGACGAATCCTGACGCTGTTCCGTATGTTCCGGCGCGGCGACGCCTACTATCTGCGGATGCCCGCGGCGCTGCTGCCGCCGACCCTGGAACGGCTGCGCAAATACATCCTGATGTCGAAGGTGACGCTCAGCGACGCCAGCGACGAGCTGCTGCGCATCGGCCTGTCGGGACCGCACGCCATCGCCGCACTGTCGCGCCAGCTCGACCGCCTGCCCAACGGCGTGGACGATGTGGCCCACGGCAACGAGCTGACCGTCATCCGGATCGCCGGCCGCCATCCGCGGGTCGAGGTCTACGGCCCGGTAGCCTCGATTCGGACCCTGTGGGAATCCATGGGCAGCGTCGCGCAGCCGGTCGGCGCCTCGGCCTGGGCGCTGTTGGACATCCATGCCGCCGTACCGACCGTTTTTCCCGAGACCGTCGAGGCGTTCGTGCCGCAGATGGTCAACCTGCAATTGATCGACGGCGTCAGCTTCCGCAAGGGCTGCTACACCGGGCAGGAAGTCGTCGCGCGCATGCAGTTCCTGGGCAAATTGAAGCGCCGCATGTACCGTGCGCATATCGACGGCGACAGCGCGCCGCGCCCGGGCGACGACCTCTATTGCGCCCATTCGGAGAGCGGCCAGGGCGCAGGCAAAGTGGTCGATGCACGACCGGCGCCCCGCGGCGGCTTTGATTTGTTGGTGGTCGCCCAGGTCTCGCTGCTGGATGCAGGTGATACCCTCCGCATCCGGGACGAACACGGCGCACAGCTGCAATTCGAACCCATGCCCTACCCGTTTCCGACGGACGAAGAAGAACAACAACAGGCGCACTGAGCGCCCTATTCTTGTGATAAAAAGGAACCAGCGTGGCCGATATCAGCCAGAAATTTCGCGACGAACTGCTTGATGAACTTGAACATGACCGCCTGGTGCTGCCGACCCTGCCGGAAGTCGCGTTACGGGTGCGCGACGTGGCGGACGACGAAGACGCCTCGCTCAGCGACCTCACCAAGATCATCGTCAGCGACCCGGCGCTCAGTGCCCGTCTGATCCAGGTCGCCAACAGCCCGTTGATGCGCGCCGGCCGCAAGATCGAGAGCGTCGATGCGGCGGTAAACCGGCTGGGCATGCGCATGGTGCG
>CAYQWR010000187.1:0-5734 GCA_964421235.1 uncultured Thiohalomonas sp.
CGGCGGGTTAACGGCGCCTTGTCGATAACGTCAGAGGCAATCACGCCTGCTACCTGCATCGTTGTTTTGTAGCACAATTATCGCTTATAGCACATTGCCAATACGCGACGGCATGTAGCCGACGCGCCGGTCCATGAAGCTCATGTGTGCATTGATGGTCGATAGGGTTATTGCCGGGCACGGTCAGTCCGGGAATGCATAGCCCTTCTCGTGAAACAGACGCAGGCAGGCATCGACCGCGGCGGGGTCGAGTTTGTTGTCGCGCAGGCGCGTGATCTCTTCCAGCGCGGGTTCGATGCCGCGGGCGGGGCGGTAGGGGCGATGCGAGGACATTGCCTCGACCACGTCGGCGACGGCGAGAATTTTTGCCTCCGGCAGCATCTGGTCGCCGGTGAGGTGGCGCGGGTAGCCGCTGCCGTCGAGGTATTCGTGGTGCTGCCACACCATCTCGGCGATGGGCCAGGGAAAGTCGATGTCCTTGATGATGTCGTGGCCGGCCTCCGCATGCATCTTGATCAGCTCGAACTCCACCGGTGCCAGTTTCGATGGTTTGCTCAGCAGCTCGGACGGGATCTGCACTTTGCCGATGTCGTGGATGTGGCCGGCCAGCCGCAAGCCGTGCAAGCGCTGATCGTCCAGGCCGAGCTCCCGTCCGATGGCGACGGCGAGATCGGCGACGCGCCGTTCGTGGCCGGCGGTGTAGGGATCGCGTTTCTCCAGGGTTGCGCTGAGGGCGCCGATGGTTTGTTCCAGGGTGTCGCGCAGTTTTTCGGCGTAGCGCTCGCGTTCCAGCAGCGACGCGCGATAGGCCTCCTGGGTCTTGCGGCTGTCGATGCCGAATCCCATGTCGTCGGCCAGCTCTTCGAACAGGCGGATTTCATCGGTGTCGAAGGCGTCGGTCACCGTTGCATAGACCGACAATACGCCGATCATGCTGCCGTCGCTGCGCAACGGCACAGTCAGGTTGGAGGCGATTCCGTGTCGACGCGCCTGCGCCTGCCAGGGGGCAAACGCATCGTTGTCGAGCAGGTCGTTGAACACGACGGAGGCATTGCTGCGCACCGCTTCCCCGGCGGGGCCACGCCCGAGCGGTCCGTCGTCCCACTGTACTTCGACGCCGTCCAGATAGCGCTGTGCGCTGCCGGCGCTGGCGACAATCTCGATGCGCCTGGCCGCCGCATCGCCGAGCATGCCGATATAGGCAAGGGCGTAGCCGTCCTGATCGGTAATGGCGCGGCAGGTGGCGTCCAACATCTCTTCAATGCTGAGCGCATGCACCAGGGCGGCGTTGCCGCGGCTGAGAGCGGAGAGCGCCCAGTTGAGATGACGCAGACGCTCTTCGGATTGTTTGCGTTCGCCGATGTCGCGTACCGACAACAGGATGCGGTCGGCGCCGGCGATGGTGGCGCCGCGCATGGTGATCTCGACCCAGAATTCGCTGCCGTCGTGATGGCGCGCCGGCCACTCGAAGGTTTGCGCTTCGCCGGCGCCGGCACGATGCATGTAGGCGGCGGCCTGTTGCCGGTCGTAGGGCGCGTAACCGGCGGAGAGTTGATCGATATTCATCCGCAGCAGATCGATGGGGTCGTAGCCGTACATCTCGCTGACGCGGCGGTTGACGTCGACGATGCTGCCGTCTTTCGGGTCGAGAACGACGATGCCGTCGTTGACCGAGTTGAAGATGGCATGGAAGCGCTCTTCGCTGTCGCGCAGTGCGGTTTCCGCGCGTCGCCGATGGGTGATGTCGTGGGCGACCAGCAGGAAGCCTTGCGGCGCGCCGTAGTTGTCGCGCAGCAGCGACCACTGGGTTTCGATGAAGCGCATCCCGCGCGGTGTCTGGCGGGTGAATTCGCTTTGGTAATGATCGCTGAGCGTCAGCGTCTCCAATACCTGGGCCAGGCTGTGGTCCGCCTGTCGTTCGCCCAGCACGCGGTCGAGTTGGCGGCCGATCATGGCGTCGGGTGCGAGACCGAACATGACGTTGACCGAGGCGCTGGCAAAGCGGATGCGGCCGAACAGATCGGCGGCGACCAGCGCGGTCGAACCGCTCATATGCAGCACGTTGTCGACGAACGCCTTTTCGTTGAGTCCGAGCTGCCGGCGTTGCAGCTCTTCCAGCTGGTGATCGACCATCTGCCGCAGGAGGGTGGTATAGCGGCTCTCCAGCCCGCGGGTGACGTCATGGTAGCTGAGCAGGCCGACGGCGCGTCCTTCGGCGTCGATCACCACCAGCCGGCGAATATGGGCCTGGTGCATGCGCGCGACCGCTTCGTGCAGCGCTGTGGCGGCGGTGACGGTCGCCACCGGGCTGCTCATTATCCGGTGCAGCGGGATGGTGTCCGGTGCATCGCTATCCAGTCCAACGCGGACCATGTCGCGTTCGGTGATGATGCCCTGCGGGATGCGATCGTCGCCGGCCACGATCACGCAGCTGTGCCGCTCGGTATCCATCAGCCGCAACGCGTCGCCGATGTTGCTGACCGGCGCCAGGCAGGCGATGTGCGCCGACATCACTCTGCCGACATCGCGAAACTGCAGATAATATTCGACGCCCAATTCATCGACCAGATCGCTTTCGGAGAGCATGCCGACCACGACGCCGTCGCTGTTGACCACCGCCAGGTGGCGGATGTCGTGTTCCAACATCGTGTGGTAGGCCTCGAGGTGGCCGCATTGGCTGTCGACCGTGATCACCGGAGCCTGCATCAGGTTGGCGCAGGTTCTCTGCGGTTGCGGTTCGCGGATGCCCAGGACGTGCAGCAGGTCGCGCTCGGTGATGATCCCTACGGGCCGGCCGTCCGTCATCACCAGCACCGAGCTGATCTTTCGTTCGCGCATCACCTGCATGGCGTGATGCAGCGGCGTATCGGCATCGACATGGGCAATCTCCCTGTTCATCAGGGCGGCCACGGGTTTGTTCGCAACGGTTTGCATAGTGTCGATATTCGATTGTTGTTCTTGTTCAGGAGAATCGGTTTATCTGACCATCGCCATTCAAATGGTTTCAAAATAGTGGCGGTAATACTCCGTTCTTCCGCTCACCGGGCAACTATCCCGCAGGGAGAAGGGGGTAAAGGGCGTCACCATTTCAAAACGGGCGTTTTGCCGCTAGATGATCATCCTGCCTACGGCGTTTCGGTTTCGCCGCGCGGCAAGCGTGCGGTATCCACCTCGTCGATCTGTTCAGGAGAGAGGTACTGGTCGGCGTATTGCCGGTAGACCTTCTCGCTGAGGAAGACTTCGAACAGGTCCGGATCGATGTGACCGTCCAGCGCCATCCGGGCCATGATACGCAGAGTTTCCGAGAGCGTCTTGCCGGGCTTGTACGGGCGATCCTTGGCGGTCAGCGCTTCGAACACGTCGGCGATGGCCATGATACGCGCCTGTACCGACATCTGCGACCCGGTCAGGCCGCGCGGATAGCCATGGCCGTCCATGCGCTCGTGGTGGCCGCCGGCGAACTCGGGCACGTGCTTGAGGTGTTTGGGGAAGGGCAACGCTTCCAGCATGTTGATGGTGGCGACGATGTGGTTGTTGATGATGTGCCGTTCGGCATCGTTCAGCGTGCCCTTGGCGATGCACAGGTTGGCAACCTCGTCTTCGTTCAACAGCGGTTGCAGATGCCCGCGCTCGTCGACCCAGGTGCGGCTGGCGATCGCTTCGACGCGCGCCTGGTCCTCGTCGGACATGAATTCGCCGCCGATGTTGATGCGATGGAGAAAGTCGGCGTCGGCCTGCAACTGGCGCACGAGCTTCGGGTACTCCTCCATCGTTGCGGTCGCGTCGCCGGCCGCCTGGAGGCGGCGGCGCAGTATGGCGATCTCCGCGTCGCGGCGCAGGATCTCGAAACGGGCGTCCACCTCATGAATACGGTCGTAGATGGTCTCCAGCTTGGTGGCCTTGTCCACCACGTACTCCGGCGTGGTGATCTTGCCGCAGTCGTGCAGCCACGCCGCCACTTCCAGTTCGTAGCGCTCGTCCGCGCTCATCTGAAACCGGCCGAACGGGCCGTCGCTGACGCGCGCGACGGCATCGGCCAGCATCATGGTGATCACCGGCAGGCGGCGGCAGTGGCCGCCGGTGTAGGGCGATTTTTCGTCGATGGCGTCGGCGATCAGCTTGGTCAGCGATTCGAACAGATGCTTGAGGTCGTCGATCAGCCGGCTGTTGGTGAGCGCCACGGCGGCCTGCGATGCCAGCGCCTGGGCCAGCCGCTGCGATTCGCTGCCGAAGGGGATGACGGCGCCACTGTCGGGGTCCTGGGCGTTGAGCAGCTGCAGGACGCCGATGATGTCCCCTTCGTGGTTCTTCATCGGTATCGTGAGAAAGGAGGTGGAACGGTAGCCGGTCGTGCGATCGAACTCACGGGTGCCGGAGAAGTCGAAACCCTCGGCGCCGTAGGCGTCGGGGATATTGATGGTGCAGTCGTTGAGCACGGCGTGGGTCACCACGTTGCCGTGGTTGGGATGGCCGTCCGCCCGATACAGCGGGATGGGTGCGAACGGGATCGGCTTGCCGGTGGTGCCGCCCATGGCGAAATCAAGGGAGTCGGTGCGGATGATCTCCATCTTCACCGTCGCGCGCTCCTGAACCGAATAGAGCGTGCCGCCATCGGCGTTGGTGATGGTCTTGGCGCCGACCAGGATCATCTCCAGCAGCCGGTCGATGTTCCGTTCCGCCGATAACGCGATGCCGATCTCGATCAGTTTTTCAATGCGTTCGAGGAGGTGTGGGCTGCTCATGATGAGGTGGTTCCGACGGCTGCACTAAGGCCATTGTAAGGTTTCCGGGCGGTTTGCGCGTGCATGCACGTCATTCCATGACATAGGGCGCGGTCCTGATATAATCAGCGCAGTTTCGCTTGTATAAGTTCCGCAATTCAAACAAAAGGATAGCCGATGAAGCCGAGGCTGAAGGCCTTGCTGGGGGTCGTTTTACTGGCGGCCGGTCATGCCTATGCCGCAGACCTGCTGACGGCCGCCGGCGACGCCGTGGCTAGCGGCGACTATTCCACCGCCTTGAGGGACCTGGATAAGCTGCGCGGGCCTCAGGCCAAGCAGGCCGAGGTCCGCTTTCTGCGGGGCAACGCCCTGGCCGGCGCCGGCAAGCTGGACGAGGCGGCGGCGGTGTTTCGCAAACTGATCGCCGATTATCCGCGCTTGCCCGAGCCCTACAATAACCTGGCGGCGATCTACGCGCGCGTCGGGCGCTTGGCCGACGCCAAGGCGGTGCTTGAGCGCGGGCTGCATACCGATGCCCGCTATGCCGCGCTCTATCAGAACCTCAGCGACATCTATGTGCAGATGGCGCGTGCTTCCTATGCCAAGGCCTTGCGCATCCAGTCGGCGGACCAGCCGCCGGCACTGCAGATGTTGGCGGCCCTCAAGAGCGTTCCCGAGGCGTCGGCGCCGATCGTCGTCGCCAGCGCGGAACCGGTTGCCGCGCCGTTGCCCGCCAAAGCGGCGCATGTGGACCCCGCGCCCAAGCCGGCATCGGCTCCGGCGGCTAAGTCCGGGCCGATTCCTGCACCCAAGCCAGTTCCCGCGCCCGCAACGGCCACCAAGCCGATCCCGGCCCCGACGCCCAAGCCAGCACTCGCTCAGGCCCCGGCGCCCAAGCCGACGTCCGCTCCGGCCCCGACTCCGGCGCCCGGACCGGTCGCTGCTCCGGCCCCGGCGCCCAAGCCGGCCCCGGCGGAGCGCCCGACCCGCGTGAAGGGACAGAGTCAACCGCA
>CAYQWR010000188.1:0-5719 GCA_964421235.1 uncultured Thiohalomonas sp.
CGTCAGGTCGCCGCCGTTGAGACTGCCGTCTTCGTTAGTCTGGCCCGTCGCAGTCAGGTTGACGTCGCCGTTCGAAAGCAGGGAGCTGCCTTGCGCTGTGCTTTCCGCCGCGTGGCTTTCGCTTTGACTCTGGCTGCTGCCGTAGGAGAGCGAAAGCTTGATGCCGGCATCGCTGGCACCGCTCGCTTCCGATTGGATGCTCTTATAGGCGCTATACCCCTGGCGCGCGGCGCGGTATTCGTACAGATCCTTCAGCCGAGTATCCTTGACCTGCTCCGAACGCGACATGGATTGCTGCGCCGCCATCGCGGTGTTGATGACACCCACGCTTAAGCTCAGGCTCAGGCCCGACTGCTTGTATTGGAAGGTCTGATCTTCGCTCTGGGTGTCGTTGGCCGATGCGATGTCGACGTTGCGCCCGCTGATATCGATGCCTTGATCGCCGGTGATGTTCGACGCGGTGACGCTGGCGTCGCCACCGGCAGAGACCGCCACCTTCCCGGCAGTGGAACCGACCGAAGAGGCGACGGTGTTGGTGCTGGTCGTCCCGTCGGTGGTTTTGAGGCTGCGCGTGCCGTAGGTGATGCCGATCCCGCCGCCGCTGAGCAACCCCGACTCTTTCCGGTAGCTATAGTGCTCCTCGCTATGCGTCTCCTGCGTATCGGCGATAGTGACGTTGTTCGCCGCCGCCAGGTTTACATCGTCGGTGCCTACCACGTTGCTGCCGCGCACGGCGAGGTCGCCGCCGGCGCTCATCTGCACGGATTGGCCCGACAGGGTACTGCCGTTGGCCAGGTCGTAGTCGCTCTGGTCCTTGGTGGCGGTGACCGTCTTCGACATCATGCCGTAGGAGGTCAGGTGCGAGGCGGTGAGGCTGTTGTGCTGCTCGCGCGCCTCGGCGACCGTGATGTTGCCGTCCGCCGCCACGCTGAGCTGCCCTTGGCTGCCGGCGGTGGTGCCGGACTCGATGTGGGCGCCGGTGATGGCGATGTTGCCGCCGCCGGTCGACACCGGGGGGACGACGGCCGCGCTCAGGGTGTGCGCCATCGCTTCATTGGCCGGCGCGGGCGCCGCGGCGCTGAGGTGGACGTTGTTGCCGGCGGAGAGGTCGGCGCCGACGACGGTTTCGTCGTAGCTCTTCTTGAGCATGAAGTCGCCGCCCATATCGCCGCCCATCTCATCGACGGTGCTGGTGTTCTTCGCCGCGTCGATGGTGAGATCGCCCCGGGTGGCGAGGGTGAGGTCGTTGCCGGCGGTCATCTTGGCGCTGGTCAGCTGCATACCGCCGCCGCTGGCCAAGGTCAGGTTACCACCGCTCTGGAGGGTGCTGATCTGCTGCTGGGTCTGGCTGTAATCGTAGTGGCCGTAGCGGGTCTGCGTGTTGCTGGCAGAGTTCTGGGCGACGGTGTCCACGGTGAGGCCGCCCTGGGCGGCCAGGTAGGCGTCGCCGCCGGCGCTGACGTCGGCACCGTGTAGCGCCAGCTTGCCGCCGGCAGAGATCTGCAGACCATCGGCGGCGGCGATGCTGCCGGTCTGGCCAAGCAGCGTGTTGTTTGCCTGCCAGTTACCGCCGTTGTCGTGACCGGCCACGGCGAC
The DNA here is from genome assembly GCA_964421235.1 of uncultured Thiohalomonas sp. Lineage (GTDB taxonomy): Bacteria > Pseudomonadota > Gammaproteobacteria > Thiohalomonadales > Thiohalomonadaceae > Sulfurivermis. The sequence goes on from CAYQWR010000188.1 coordinate 1,597, forward strand.
ACGCGCCGTGGCGGTGTCCACGGTGAGGTTGCCGCCCGCGGCGAGCGTCACCTCGTTGCCGGCGAGGGTGCCGCTGCTGTTGAGGATGTCGTTGGCGGCCTGCAGGGTCAGCGTGCCGCCGCTGGTGACGGCGCCGCCGACGTTGCGGATATCGGATGCCGCCAGCTGCGCGCCGTTGCTGCCGTCGATGGTGCCGCTGTTCGCCAGCGTGCCACCGGTCGTCAGGTTGACGTCGTTGGCCGCGATCAGTGCGCCGTCCGATTGTAGCTTCGCGTTCTGCGTGCCGCTGAAATAGACCACCGGCGCCAGCACCTTCTGCTTCTGGCCGTTGGGCAGAGTCACCTCCTGCGACACCATCCAGACGATGTCGTGATTCAGCGCCGCTATCTGGTCGGCGCTCAACGCGACGCCCGGCGCGAGTTGCAGGTCATGCGCTGCGGCGACGCCCTGATCCATCAGCGCCTTGAATTCATCCTCGTTGGACGTGTAGCCGCCGAGAGTGGCGTGGCCGGTCTTCGCGACGATCTGCTGTTGCACCAGTTGCTGCTCATAAAAACCGTCGCCGATGCGCTTTCCGACCTGCCGAGGGTCAATGGAGAGCTGACGTAGCATGTAGTCGCTGGAAAGAAAGGTGTGGTAGTCGGTGAAGCGCGGATCGGTCTCGACCAGATAAGGCTGATCGGGGGCCGTATAGGAGTTGAACAACGCACTGGTCGGCAGCGTAGGCGTAACCGGTTGAGATGTACCGCCACTGCCGGCTCCGCTTGGCACCAAGGCCGTGCTCGCCACGTCGTTGCTGATACTGCCGACGTTGATGTTGAGCGCCGTGCCGGCGGTGATCGCACTCTTGATGGAGCCGATGGTGGTGTATTGGTATTGCGGAGCGAGCGGTAAAGTAGCGCTGCGGCTGGTGGTGCTGGAGGTTAAGCACAACCACCCGTTGCAGTGTGAAAACTCACCGTACAGATACGACGAACCTGTGGTCGTATCCGTTTTAATGAGTGCCTGCCCCTGATTGACGATGCTGCTGGCGTCCACGCCGTCCGACCCCGGCATTCCCTGAATATTCATCCCACCGGCGGCAGAGATGGTCCCCATGCTGTTGGTCAGCGTACCGGATAGATCGATGTTGACGTTGCCACCAGCCAACATTTGTGGCTGCGCTGACATATTGGTGACGCGATCTTCGGTCGTGGTCTTTACTATCGTTCTGTTCTGTTCGTAGATCGTTCCCTGATCGGTACCAACCGAACGTCGAACAGTAGGATTTATATATTTATTCGGATCAAAACCTGGAAAATATGACAGTTGAATGCTTTTGCCAGCATTCGTAACAGATTCATAGTACAAAGTAGTAAGCACTTTTTTCGTACATTTACGACATCTCTTCGTGGCTGCGCTAACAACCGCATTAAATGTAATCATTTTATTTGCGGTATCAATAGATATCACGTCCGATGGCAATATCGTTTCTGTACGAGCCGAATACGTTCGCCTTGCTCTTTTGTGCCTAGTCCCACTGACAACCGTATAGCCGGGATATGCCTGTAGAACCGTTGTGCTTGCCGCCGTTATTACGGCATTTTTCTCGAAATTCGCACGTTCATTAGTGATGCCGGCTGCTACGACATTCAAATCACCTTGCGCCTGGATCACTCCCGAGGAATTCGTGATCTGAGCGACCGGATCGATCAATCCGCCGGCGGCGTTGTGCTCGCCGTCGGCCGCGATGTTGATATCGCCCAGGCTGTATATCGTCGCCCCGTCGCTGTTTGCCAACAGATCGCGCGCATAGAGATTGATGGCGTGTGTCGCCGCCAGTGTCGCCGCTGCGCCGGCATTGGTAATGGTCCCGCCCGTTACCGTCAGGTCGTCGGCAATGATCGCCGCGCTATTGTTGACCGTAGCGCCGCTCAGGTTGACAGCGCTGCCGTCGATGCGGCCGTCGTTTGCCAGTTGGCCGGCCACGCCGATATCAATGGAATTTGCGCCAAGCACTCCTGATGCGTCGTTATGGAATGAACCCGTCGCCGTAATCTGCGCAGTTCCGGCAGCGGAGGTGGTGCCTGACAAAACCACGTCGCCGTTGCTGGCGAGAGTAAAGTCGCCGGCCATCGCCGCCAGCGTCCCTTCGCTGTTGACGCCGACGCCCGCCTCGGTACCGATGAGACGTATCTTATTGGCGTACATGCCACCCAGCTGGGAAACGTCGATCCCCACGGTCGGCGCCGTGCCGTCGCCCTGAATGGTCTGGACGCCGAGGTCGGCATAATTGACGCGATTGGCACCGGCCACCACGTTGGCTTCGTTGGCCCACAATTCGCCGTTGATCTTTACCGTGCGCGCGATCAGATCCACGCGGTCGATATTGGAGGCGTCCAGACCGGCCTCGCCAACCGAGATGTCGCCGGTGGTTACGCGGAAGGCGTCGAGACTGCCGCTTCCCCCAAACAGCGGAATGCCGGTGGTCAGCACGCCACGGCTGGTGTTGATGAAACCGCAGCCATCGCAGGTGATGCCGTTGGGATTGGCGATGACCACCTGGGCCTTCTGTCCCGCAACTTCGGTGTACCCCCTCAGTTCGCTGGGGTTGCTGCTGGTTACCTCGTTGAGAATGATCTTCGCCGGTGTATTGCCAAGATAAGGATTGCCTGGCACATATCCGCCCAGCTGCGTGTTGCTTACCCCTGAGCTGTTGTTCAGGATGGCGCCATGGCTGTCGACGTTATAGTCGTGGTATTGGTTGTGTGACACGCCGCCTGCCGAAGGCGCCGTGATCTGCACCAAAGGAACCCCGTTGGGCGCCGCCTCGACCACCGGTCGATGAGCACCTGCATTGGGATCGGCCACGATGCCGGCGGCGGAAGCCAGCACCGGTTGCCAGATGAATGTCACCAGGGTTATCCATATAGCGGCCCGTTTTGCCGCCGACAACTCCCGCGAATCGTCCCTGTGATGTCCGTGATGTAGCGCCATATCCCTTCTCCCTGCAAACGTATCCTTAGTGACACGCACTAAAATTGATAATTAATCTGTCCGCCGACGGTTACGCTGTCCGTGATAAATCCATCGGGCTTGTAGAGCGGCAAGCCTGCGAAAATATCGTAGGAAAATCCGCCGCGGCTACCGCGAAGCCCGATGACCGAGCCGGTCAATGCGGTACCGATGAGATTATCAGCCGACGGCCCGGAGACCTCGCCATGGTCGATGCCCAAATAGAGGAAATTTCTCTTACCATCCAACGGAAACTCGATTTCATTGCGCAGGTACCAGCCCCGCTCAGCGGCGAGTGTTTGCTCGCCGTCAAAACCGCGCACGGTATATCTATTGCCGATGGAGATGAAGTTTGAGGTATAGAGCAAATCGTCCGTAGTCTGCAGACGGAGACTGCCGATGTAGCGGACGGCGATGCCGTTATCCGAAAAAGGGGCTACCAGATTGAGATCGATCGTTTGTATCTTGTAGCGGGTGGTAGGTTGGCCTGGAGCGGACGGAGCACTCTGGGCACCGAACCATGACAGGCCTTCCTGATACGCCAGGGTTCCATCCAACTGGGCACGGCCGATATAGCGGCGATAGAGTAACGACAGCACTGCTGAGGTCACGTCACGCCGTTGCACGGCAACTTCCGTATCGTTGACGTAGCTTCTGTTCTCACTCTTTGTAACGTTTAGTTGCAACGACGTCTTGCTGTCTTGATCCCGGGCCACCACGCGATTTACGGTAACGCCCGTGTTCGCGATATCGCCGCTCGAAATGAACGACTGCGTCGTTCCCTGAACGGTCTGGTGATACTGGTATGTGCTGGTGGATATCGTGGTTGTCCAGTACCCCCACGGCATCGAATAGGACGCGCTGTTCCCATGCGTTCCGAGCAGCGCACCTTTGTGCTCCATATCGCCGTTGATGCTGACGCTCAGTATGTCGTTCATGTCGAAGGGGTTATCGAGATAAGCCGCCACGGAATCTTCGAATTCACCGGTCGCTCGTTGCCCGGCGTTATCGGCTGAAACCACTACCCGCCATGGTTTTGTGCGCTTGATATCGATGACGATATCGGACTCCCCCTGCTGCGGTCCCGGCACGATTTTGAAATTCACGTCCTGCGACGGCACTCTCTTGA
>CAYQWR010000189.1:0-5699 GCA_964421235.1 uncultured Thiohalomonas sp.
CCCTCGGCGTCGGTGTTGAGCACCTCGATGGTCTGGCCGGACATGGAGGTGACGATGTCGCCCGGTTTGTTGGCGTTGCCGTCGGGCAGGTTCTCCGAACTGGGGACCACGCCCACCACGTTGAGCGGCAGCCCCAGCTCGGCCACCGCCTGCATCACCCCCAGCACCGAGGCGCCGCCGCACATGTCGTACTTCATCTCGTCCATGGCCGCCGCGGGCTTGAGCGAGATGCCGCCGGCGTCGAAGGTGAGCCCCTTGCCCACCAGCACCACCGGCTTGTCCTTCTTCCTGCCGCCCTGGTATTCGAGGACGATCAGGCGCGGCGGCTGGCGGCTGCCGCGGGCGACCGAGAGCAGCGCGCCCATGCCCAGCTTATCCATCTCCTTTTCGTCGAGGATGGTGGCCTTCAGCTTCTTGTTGGCCTTGGCCAGACCCTCGGCCCGTTCGGCCAGATAGCGCGGGGTGCAGAGGTTGCCCGGCAGGTTGGCCAGGTCCTTGGCCAACTGCATCGCCGCCTGGAGCGCCTGCCCCTGGCGCAGCGCCTCGCCGGCCGCCGTCTCGGCGGCCTTGTCGGCGACCAGGAACGCCACCTGCTTGATGGGCGGTTTCTCGTGATCCTCTTTCTTGCTCTTGAGCTGATCGAACTGGTAGAGGACGTTGCCCGCCGCCTCCAGGGTCTGGCGCACCTGCCACTGCAGGTCGCGCTCCTTCACCTCCAGTTCGGTGAGGGCCAGCAGCGCGTTCTTGGCGCCGGTGCCCTTGAGCGTGCCGAGGGCGGCGGCCACCAGCTTGCGATAGTCGCTGTCGGACAGGGGGACGCCCTGCTGGCCGCAGCCCACCAGCAGGATGCGCTCGGCGGGCAGTTCGCCGATGCGGTGCAGCAGCAGGGTGTCGCCCACCTTGCCCTTGATGTCGTTGCTCTTGAGCAGGCGGGCAATGGCGCCGCCGCCGGCCTGGTCCAGCGCCGCGGCGGCGGTCGACAGTTGGTGCTTTTCGTACACGCCGACGACGATGCAGCCGCTGCGCTGTTTCTCGACGCTGCCGCGCTTGACGGAAAATTCCATGAACGACTCCTGTAGAGTGGACCGGTGGGAAGCCGGTTTTGATTTGTCTATCTATAGCTTAAACTTGTCCGCGCCTTCAACGGCGCTACCGGGCGGGCTGTGACGCAACGCCGGCCGCCAACCATAACGGGCGTATCGATTTTTGATCATCCAACGTTACCTGCTGCGCGAGATTGTTGCCACTTTCCTGGGCGTTGCGGTGCTGCTGTCGCTGATGTTCCTCAGCGGCACCTTCGTGCAGATCCTGTCCGAGGCGGCCGCCGGGGTCTATCCGGCCTCGGTGGTACTGCAGTTGTTTGCCCTCAAGGGGGTCGGCAATCTGGTATTCATCCTGCCGCTGGCCTTCTTTCTGGCCATTCTACTAGCTCTCGGCCGTTTCTACCGCGACAGCGAGATGACGGTGCTCTACGCCTGTGGCGTCGGCCCGGGGCGGCTCTACCGCAGTGTCGCCCTGCTCGGGGTGGTCGTGGCCATCCTGCTGACGGTGCTGGCGCTCTATTTCGCGCCGTGGTCGGAAGAGCGCGCCCAGGAGATCCTCGACCAGGCCGGGGCCAGCTCGCAATTGGACGGCTTGACCGCCGGCCGCTTCAACAAGCTCGGCGCCGAGGACCAACTGGTCTACGTGGAGTCCATCTCCCGCGATCGCAAGGAGCTCGACAATCTGTTCGTGACCGGTTCCATGGACGGCAGGCAGGAGGTGCTGTCGGCGGCCCATGCCTACCGGCGCCTGGACCCACGTACCGGCGCCCACTATCTGGTGTTCACCGACGGCTACCGCTACGAGGGCACGCCCGGCAGCGGGAATTTCAAGATTATCGCCTTCAAGGAGCATGGCATCCGCCTGGTGCCGCGCGCCGTGGTGCCGTCGGAACGCTCGCTGCACGCCATCGCTTCGCTGGCGCTGTGGCGTACGGGAGAGCCCGGCGATCTGGCGGAACTGCAATGGCGTGTCTCGGTCCCCTTAATCACGCTGCTGCTGGGGTTGCTGGCGGTGCCGTTGAGTAAGAGTACGCCGCGCGAAGGACGCTACGGCCGGTTGGCTGTCGGCATCCTGTTGTATGTGCTCTACACCAACCTGTTGTCCATGGCCAAGACGTCCGTGGCCAAGGGCACGCTCAGTCCGTGGATCGGACTGTGGTGGGTCCATCTGCTGTTCGCGGCGCTGTTGCTGATGATCCTGTGGCGCCAGCGCAGGTTGCGCGGTCCGCGCCGCGACCGGCGGTGGGCGCGATGAAGATCCTCGACCGCTATATCGGCCGTGCCGTCCTGTTCCAGACCGGGTTGGTGCTGACGGTACTGGGTGCCCTGTATTTCTTCAGCAATCTGGTCGGCGAACTGGATTACGTGGGGCGAGGCCACTATACGCTGCCGGTGGCGCTGGGATACTGCGTCATGCTGTTGCCGCGCGAGGCCTACGAACTGTTTCCCATGGTGGCGCTGCTCGGCGGCATGCTGGGGCTGGGCGGACTCGCCAGCAGCAACGAATTGACCATTATCCGCGCCGCAGGCGTGTCGGTGCGGCGCATCATGTTCGCGGTGATGAAGACCGCCTTGCTGATGGTGCTGATGGTGGCGATCGTCGGCGAATTCGTGGCGCCGCGGCTGGAGCAGGAGGCGCGCGTCATGCGTGCCCGTGCCATGAGCCGGAACATCAGCGTCAACGCACAGGAAGGGCTGTGGGCGCGCGACGGCGACACGTATATCAAAATAGAACGACTGTTGCCCGATGACGTGGCGCGCGGCGTGATGCTGTACGTCTTCAATGACCAGCATCGCCTGCTGCAGATGGTGAGCGCCAAACAGGCGATCTACCAAGCGGGTAGCTGGGTGCTGCAACACGCGACGAAGAGCGTGCTCAATGGCGACAGCGTGGCGACGGCCGATGTTGCGGAGGAGCGCTGGCATACCGACCTGAAGCCTGACGTGCTGAACGTGGTGGCATTGCCGCCGGATAAGCTGTCGGTTCAGGAACTGGCGGGTTATGTCGCCTATACCCGCGCCAACGGCCTGGACGGAAGCATCTACGCACTCTATCTCTGGACCCGAATTTTCGCGCCGCTGGCGACCGCCGGCATGATGCTGCTGGCGGTGCCGTTCATCTTCGGTTCGTTGCGTTCGGTCGGTATCGGCCTGCGCATCACCGTGGGCGGGCTGCTCGGCATCGGTTTTTATCTGTTCAACGCCGTGTTCGGCCGCGTCGCCCTGGTCTATCACCTGTCGCCGTTCCTGGGGGCGGTGCTGCCGACGCTGATGGTGTTCGGGCTGTGGTGGCTGTTGATGCGACGGGTCCATTGACGCGGGATGAGGGTGTTTCCTGTACAATCGCCCGACTACGGACACGCGAGCACGCACCGATGCCCCATCGATTGAGCGATCTGTTCGAGAAAAACCGCGAGTGGGCGGCCAGGCACATTGCCGAAGACCCCGAATTCTTTCAGCGGTTGTCGCAACAGCAGGACCCCGATTACCTCTGGATCGGCTGCTCCGACAGCCGCGTTCCCGCCAACGACATCGTCGGCATGGCGCCGGGCGAGCTGTTCGTCCATCGCAACGTGGGCAATCTGGTGCATCACACCGACTTCAACTGTATGTCGGTGCTGCAATACGCCGTCGAGGTGCTGGAGGTGAGGCACATCGTCGTCACCGGCCACTATGGCTGCGGCGGCGTGCGCACCGCGCTGCAAAACCACGAAATGGGCCTGATCGACAACTGGCTGCGCGATGTGAAGGATCTCTACCAGAAAAATCGTGCCGAGCTGGAACCGTTGGACGAGGAGGCGCGCATCGATCGCCTGTGCGAACTCAACGTGGCGCAGCAGGTGTCGAACGTCTGCTACACCACCATCGTGCAGCGTGCCTGGCGCCGCGGCCAGCCGCTGACCGTGCACGGCTGCATCTACAGCATCAACGACGGCATCTTGCGCGATATGGGGATGCTGATGAACGGCCAGGATCAGATAGCGCCCATCTACCGCATCACCAGTCCGTCGGAGGATTGATTCGGTTTTTTCCCGCAGGAGCGCCGTTGGCGCGATGGTTTTCGATTATCGCGGCGCAGCCGCTCCTACCATCTAATCCCTCGGCAGCAGCACCAGCACCGATTCCGAATAGCGGTCGTGCCAGGTCATCTTCTCCTTGTCCACCAGGCACCAGAGAAAGCCGAGGCCGACCAGGCCCCACGAGGCGATGGCCACCAGGAAGCGCAGCAGCGCCTGCCACCAGCTGATAACGCCGCCGTCGCGGGTCTGCACCCGGATGCGCCAGGCGCGCATCCCGAGGGTCTGGCCGCCGTGGATCCAGAACCAGGCGAAGAAGAAAAAGCTCACCAGGAACAGCCAGATGGTGAGTACCGGGTGCTGGGTTGGCGGCGCCTTGGGATCGATGAGAAACGCCGATGGGATGGTGGCGACGACCAGCACGGCAGCCAGCAGCAGGGTGTCGTAGAAGATCGCGGCAAGGCGGCGCAGCAGGCCGCAGCGGGGCAGGGAGGCGGTATCGTTCATCGCGATAAGGTACAAGGTACGAGGGAAAGGGTTCAAGGGGAAATACGGGATGTGTGCGCTGCGCGCACGCCAACCCTTGTATCTTTGTCCTTTTCCCTTTGCCCTGATTTACCAGTATCATTAGCGCCTTCCCGAACTTCACCCGAAAAAAGGCCTGCCAAGTCATGCTGCTGCTGCGTGGAACCCCGGCTCTCTCCCCGTTTCGTCTGGAAAAGTTGAGTGCCGCGTTGCGCCGGCAGATACCGGCCATCGAACACCTCTACGCCGAATTCATGCATGTGGTCGACCTCGAACGCGGCCTGGACGACGCACAGCACGGGGTGTTGGAGCGGTTGCTCAGCTATGGCCCACGGCTGACGGTCGAGCAGCCCCATGGGCGGCTGTTTTTCGTGGTGCCGCGCTTCGGCACCATCTCTCCCTGGGCCTCCAAGGCCACCGACATCGCCCGCAACTGCGGCCTCGCCACGGTGCGCCGCATCGAGCGCGGCATCGCCTACTACGTGGCGAAGGCGGGCGATACGGCCATCTCCGACACGGAGGCGACCGAGATCGCCGCGCTGTTGCACGATCGCATGACCGAGAGCGTGCTGGGTTCGCTGGAGGAGGCCGAGGGACTGTTCCGCGCCGCCGAGCCGGCGCCGCTGCGCTCGGTGGACGTGCTGGCCGGCGGCCGCGGCGCCCTGGAACAGGCCAACGGCGCGTGGGGCCTGGCGCTGGCCGCCGACGAGATCGACTATCTGGTGGAGAACTTCACCGCCCTGGGACGCAACCCGACCGACGTCGAGCTGATGATGTTCGCCCAGGCCAACTCGGAGCACTGCCGCCACAAGATCTTCAACGCCGACTGGGTGATCGACGGCCAGGCGCAGGAGAAGTCGCTGTTCGGCATGATCCGCAACACCTATCACCACAACTCGAAGGGTATCCTCTCCGCCTACAAGGACAACTCGGCCGTCATCGAAGGCTACGAGGCGGGCCGCTTCTATCCGCGCCCCGATTCCGCCGAATACGGCTACCACAAGGAGCCGGTGGCGATCCTGATGAAGGTGGAGACCCACAACCACCCGACGGCGATCTCCCCGTTCCCCGGCGCCGCCACCGGCTCCGGCGGCGAGATCCGCGACGAGGGCGC
>CAYQWR010000190.1:0-5697 GCA_964421235.1 uncultured Thiohalomonas sp.
CGTCGGCCTTGGCAAGGACCACACCCTGTTCGCCACCAGCGCCGGTCGCGTGGTATTCCAGGTGAAGGGTCCGAAGAACCGCAAGTTCGTCAGCGTTATCGCCGAATAATTCGGCGCAGCGTTTGGCGGACCAAAGAGCCCCGTCTGTCAGGACGGGGTTTTTTGTTTGGGGAGGCGGCCGGCGGGGCTGGAAAGCGCCTGTTGCCGATTCCGCCGTTCTTTCCCCTCTTGCAACCCGAAACGCGCCACCTGAAACTATCGCCCCATGAAATTCGTTGACGAAGCCACCATTCGTGTCGAGGCCGGCAAGGGCGGCAACGGCTGCGTCAGTTTTCGCCGCGAAAAGTACATCCCCTTCGGCGGGCCGGACGGCGGCGACGGCGGTGACGGCGGTAGCGTATTCCTGTTCGCCGATGCCAACCTCAATACGTTGGCCGATTTCCGCTTCGAGCGCCGTTTCAAGGCCGAAAGCGGTCAGCCCGGTGCCGGCGCGAACTGTACCGGCAAGAGCGGGGTCGACCTGACCATCACCGTGCCGGTCGGGACCGAGGTCTACGACCAGGATACCGACGAACTGCTGGGTGACCTGGTGGAGAACGGCCAACGTCTCAAGGTGGCCCAGGGCGGCTTTCACGGCCTCGGCAACCTGCGCTACAAGAGCAGCGTCAACCGCGCCCCGCGTGAGTCCAAGCCCGGTACTCCCGGTGAGGTGCGCAACCTGCGGCTGGAGCTCAAGGTGCTGGCCGACGTCGGGCTGTTGGGCCTGCCCAACGCCGGCAAGTCGACCCTGATTCGTTCCGTTTCCGCGGCCCGTCCCAAGGTGGCCGACTATCCCTTTACCACCCTCTACCCCAATCTCGGTGTGGTACGGGTCGGTCCCCATCGCAGTTTCGTCATCGCCGATATCCCCGGCCTCATCGAAGGGGCGGCGGAGGGCGCCGGTCTCGGCGTGCAGTTTCTCAAGCACCTGGCGCGTACCAACCTGCTGCTCCATTTGGTGGACGTACTGCCGCCGGATGATGCGGACCCGGTGGCGGCGGTGCAGGTGATCGAGCGCGAACTGGAGAAGTTCAGCCCGGAGCTGGCGGCGCGCGAGCGCTGGCTGGTGATCAACAAGATCGACTTGGTGCCGGCCGAGCTGCGCGACGAGTATTGCGATGACATCGTGCGACGGCTCGACTGGAGCGGACCGCTGTTCCGCATTGCGGCCATTGCCGGCGAGGGCACCCGTGAATTAACCTACGCCATCATGGAGCATTTGGAGCAGCAGCGGGCGGCATTGCAGCAGCAACCGCCGGCCGCGACGTCCGAAGCGGACGCGGCGCCGCCGCAACCTGAGTAAGAACGTACTATCCCTCATGAGCAAACGGCAGTCCCTTGGCCAGATCAGGCGCTGCGTCGTGAAGATCGGCAGCGCGCTGCTGACCAGCGACGGGCGCGGCCTCAACCTGGACGGTATCGACACCTGGGTGGCGCAGATGGCCGCCCTGCGCGAGCGCGGTATCGACGTGGTGCTGGTCTCTTCCGGCGCGATCGCTGAGGGGATGAGCCGTCTCGGCTGGAACAAGCGGCCGCACGCGCTGCACGAACTACAGGCGGCGGCCGCCGTCGGGCAGATGGGCCTGGTCCAGGCCTACGAGTCGCGTTTCAAGCATTTCGGCCTGCACACGGCGCAGATCCTGTTGACCCACGACGACCTCTCCAACCGCATGCGCTATCTCAACGCGCGCAGCACCCTGCGGACGCTGCTGGAGCTGGGGGTGGTGCCGGTGGTGAACGAAAACGACACGGTGGTCACTGACGAGATCCGGTTCGGCGAAAACGACGCGCTGGCGGCGCTGGTGGCCAATCTGGTGGAGGCGGACCTGCTGATTATCCTGACCGACCAGTCCGGTATGTACGACAAGGACCCGCGCAGCCACGCGGATGCGACGTTGCTGCATCAGGTCGAGGCGAGCGACGCACGGCTGGAGTCGATGGCCGGCGGCAGTGCCGGGGGGGTCGGCCGCGGAGGGATGTTGACCAAGGTGCGCGCGGCGCGGCTGGCAGCCCGCTCCGGCGCCGCCACGGTCATCGCCTACGGCCACGAGCAGGCCGTGTTGGAACGCCTGCTGGACGGAGAGGTGCTGGGTACGCTGTTCCGGCCCGACCTGGAGGCGATGGTTGCACGCAAGCACTGGCTGGCGGGACATCTTCAGGTGCGCGGGCGTCTGACCCTGGACGCCGGCGCGGTGCGGGTGCTGCGCGATTCGGGCAAGAGCCTGCTGGCGGTCGGGGTCAAGGGCGTGGAGGGACGTTTCCTGCGCGGCGAGATGGTCGCCTGCGTCGACGAGCAGGGACGCGAGGTGGCGCGCGGCCTGGTGAATTACAGTGCGGAGGAGACACGGCGATTGATGGGCCAGCCCAGCACCCGGATCCAGGAGCTGCTCGGCTACGTCGACGAACCGGAGCTCATCCATCGCGACAATCTGGTGCTGGTGTAGAACCCGAGGCTGGAAAAAGACGGGTTCACCGCAAAGGCGCAAAGGGCGCAAAGGAAATCATATTTCCTGTTATGTTTCTGACGATAACGCAGTGGTCACACTATATCAGTGTAACGAGGCATGCCCTCATGCCCCTGGTTTCGGCTTCAGTCGACTTTGCGTCCTTTGCGCCTTTGCGGTGAATATTTCTTTCTTTAGGCGATAAAAAAGCCGGTCAGAGACCGGCTTTTTTATCGGAGGCAGTTAAGCGCTTACGCCATCGTGCGGATGCGGGCGTTCAGGCGGCTCTTGTGGCGGGCGGCCTTGTTCTTGTGGATCAGGCCCTTGCCGACCATCTTGTCCACCACCGGCATGGCTTCCTTGTAGGCAGCCTCGGCCTGCGTCTTGTCGCCGGCAACGATGGCCTTCACGACCTTCTTGACGAAGGTGCGCATGTGGGAACGCTGGGCGGTGTTTTGCTCGCGGTGCTTTTCAGCCTGTCGCGCGCGTTTCTTTGCTTGTGCGGTGTTAGCCAAGACTCGAACTCCCTAAAAATACGGTCTGCAAAGTCGAAGGGCGCATAATATGCGTGTTTTGCCCCCCGCTGTCAATGGTGACGCAGGACTAAATTGCCGAAAGCGCTGGGCGCATCGGGGCCGGCGCGGTAATATTCATCGCTTTTACGGACCCGTCCGCCGAGAGTTGCCGTCATGAGCGCCAAGCTGCTGAAATCTACCGCTACCGTCGGGGGAATGACCCTGCTGTCGCGGATCCTCGGCCTGCTGCGCGACATCGTGTTGGCCAACGTGTTCGGTGCCGGAGCGGGTACCGACGCCTTCTTCGTCGCCTTCAAGATCCCCAATTTCCTGCGCCGTCTGTTCGCAGAGGGCTCGTTTTCCCAGGCCTTCGTGCCGATATTGACGGAGGTGAAGACCCAGCGCAGCCCGGCTGCGGTGCGCCTGCTGGTGGGCGACGTCTCGGGGGTGCTCGGGACGATACTGCTGCTGGTGACGCTGGCCGCCTTGGTGGGGGCCTCCGGACTGGTGGCGCTGTTCGCGCCGGGCTTCCTCGCCGATCCGCACAAATTTGCGCTGACCCGGGAGATGTTGCGCATCACCTTCCCCTATTTATTGCTGATTGCGCTGACGGCGCTGTCCGGCGGCATCCTCAACACCTATGGCCGCTTCGCGGTGCCCGCGTTTACCCCGGTATGGCTCAACGTCTGCCTGATCGCGGCGGCGTGGTGGGGCAGCCGTATCTTCGAACCGCACATCACCGCGCTGGCCTGGGGCGTATTGCTCGCCGGTGTGGTGCAACTGGCCTTTCAATTGCCGTTCCTGGCGCGGTTGGGGCTGCTGACCCGGCCGCGCTGGGGTTGGCGCGACCCGGACGTCAAACGCATCATGAAGCTGATGATGCCGGCCATCTTCGGTTCCTCGGTGACGCAGATCAATCTGCTGCTCGATACCATCATCGCCTCGTTCCTGGTGAGCGGCAGCGTGTCGTGGCTCTATTACTCCGATCGTCTGGTGCAATTCCCTCTCGGCGTGTTCGGGGTCGCGCTGAGCACGGTGATCCTGCCCAGCCTGTCGCAAAAGCACGCCGAGGCCGATCCCGAGGCCTTTTCGCGCACCCTCGACTGGGCGCTGCGGGTGGTGACGCTGGTCGGTACGGCGGCCACGATCGGGCTGATCATGGTATCGGGACCGCTGCTGTCGGCCCTGTTCGAACACGGCCGCTTCGACCAGCACGACGTGCGCATGTCCGCCCTGAGCCTGATGGCTTTCTCCGTCGGGTTGCCGGGCTTCATCCTGGTCAAGGTGCTGGCGCCCGGCTTCTACGCCCGTCAGGATACCAAGACCCCGGTGCGCATCGGCGTCTACGCCATGGTGACCAACATGGCGCTGAACCTGGTGTTTGTGGTGCCGATGGCGCTGGCCGGTTGGCAGGGGCCTCATGCGGGTCTGGCGCTGGCCACGTCGCTGGCGGCCTGTCTCAACGCCGGTCTGCTGTTTCGCGCGCTGCGGCGCGACGGCGTCTATCAGGCCCAGCCGGGCTGGGGGCGGTTTCTGGCGCAGGTGGCGCTGGCGGCTGCGGTCATGGCCGCGGTATTGTGGTGGGGGCTGGGCGATCTGGACGCGTGGTTCGCCATGCACCGCCTGGAGCGCCTGGAGCAATTGCTGCTGTGGATACCGCTGGGGGGCGTCGTCTATTTCGCCGTATTGATGGCCGTCGGCGTCAAGCCGCGACGCCTGCTGTTGCACGGCAAGTGATCCCGCGGCTCCACTTCCTTTATAATCAAGCCCCTTTGACCTCTTCCGGTAGTTATGGAACTGATTCGCGGCCTGCACAATCTCTCGGCGCGCCACCACGGCTGCGTCGCCACCATCGGCAATTTCGACGGTGTCCATCTGGGGCATCAGGCCGTGCTCGGGCAGCTGGCGGAGAAGGCGGACGAATTTTGCCTGCCGACCACGGTGATCACCTTCGAGCCGCAGCCGCAGGAGTATTTCGCGCCGGATAATGCCGTGCCGCGCCTGACCCGTCTGCGCGAGAAGCTGCTGGCGCTGCGCCGCTTCTCGGTCGATCGGGTGTTGTGCCTGTCGTTCAACCGGAGCCTGGCGCAGATGCCGGCGGACGAGTTCATCCGGCGCATCCTGGTGGAGGGGCTGGGTATCCGTTATCTGGTGGTGGGGGACGATTTCCGCTTCGGTGCCGGGCGTCACGGCGATTTCGCCATGTTGCAGGCGGCGGGTAGCCGCCACGGTTTCGAGGTGGCGAACATGCACACCTTCGCCGTCGACGGAGCACGGGTGTCGAGCACGCGCATTCGCGAGGCGCTGGCGCGCGGCGCGCTGGGTCAGGCGGGGCAGTTGCTGGGACGGCCCTATCGCATGTGCGGCCGCGTCGCCCACGGCGACAAGCGCGGGCGCACCATCGGCTTTCCCACCGCCAACATCCGTTTGCACCGCAAGGCGTCGCCCATTAGCGGCGTGTTTGCGGTGGAGATGTTCGGCATCGCCGGCGCGCCTTGGCGCGGCGTCGCCAACGTCGGCGTGCGGCCGACCGTGGCGGGGTTGCGGCCGCTGCTGGAAGTGCACCTGTTCGATTTCAGCGGCGACCTCTACGGGCGCCACGTCTGCGTGGATTTTCTGCACAAGCTGCGCGAGGAGCGGCGCTTTGAATCGTTCGAGGCGCTGAAGGAGCAGATACTGCTGGACGCGCAGCACGCACG
>CAYQWR010000191.1:0-5679 GCA_964421235.1 uncultured Thiohalomonas sp.
CGACTACGACGACCTGTGGCGCGACCTCGCGGCCACGCCACTCGCCTCGTGGCAAGCGGCGTTGCGGCCATTGGTGGAACAAAAGCTCTCGCCGGACAGCCACGGCGATCTGCCCGGCTGGTATGCGACGCTGGCGCAGCTGCCGCAGGTGACGCCGTCGCTTCTCGACCTCAACGCCGACTGCCTGCTGATCGGCCGTGACGACGACATCGACGCGGCCACGCGCGAACGACTGGTGCAACTGCTGATGCAGTTCCATCCCTGGCGCAAGGGACCGTTCAACCTGTTCGGCATTCACATCGACACCGAGTGGCGCTCAGACTGGAAGTGGAACCGCATCGCACCGCATCTTGATCTGCAAGGACGGCGCGTGCTGGACGTGGGCTGCGGCAACGGCTATTACGGCTGGCGCATGGCGGGCGCCGGCGCGGCACTGGTACTCGGCGTCGATCCCACGCTGCGCTATGTGATGCAGTACGCCGCGCTGCGCCACTTCATCGGTCCGAGCGCCAACCATGTGTTGCCGCTGACGCTGGAAGCACTGCCGGAAAACAGCGCCGCCTTCGACACCGTCTTCTCCATGGGCGTGCTCTACCACCGCCGCGATCACGTCGAACACCTGCAACGGCTGCGCGGCCAGCTGCGCGACGGCGGACAACTGATCATCGAAGGACTGGTGATCGACGGCGGCCCCGGCGACGTGCTCCAGCCGCAGGGACGCTACGCCAAGATGAAAAACGTCTTCGCCCTGCCCTCCTGCGCCACCTTGGCGCAGTGGCTGCACGAGAGCGGCTTCCGCAGCATCGAACTGCTCGACGTCACCCCCACCACCACGGAAGAACAGCGCCGCACCCCGTGGATGCAATTCGAATCCCTCGCCGACTTTCTCGCTCCCGACGACGGCCACAAAACCATCGAAGGCCATCCGGCCCCGCTGCGCGCGGTGTTCAGTGCGGTGCGCTGAATACGCACGATGTCGCAGCCCCTGCGCATCGGCGCCCCGACCGCAACTTTCTTTGCACAATGCGACTGAATTTTGTCTATCCTGCACTGTCTCACCTCGGCGACCATGCCATAGGCAGGAGAACCTGTACCGCGCGGAATAGCGCCGACCGCCGCCAACATCCTCCCGAAAGGGGAATTCTTTATGCAACAGCTCCATCAGGCCTGGACCACGCTTCAGTTCGGCGGACCGATGGTCTATCCGCTCCTGATGCTGGCCGTCATCATGACGACCATTCTCCTGGACCAGAGCTACGTTTTCTGGCGCTACGCCCGTTCGCCCAAGTCCCTGATCCGGCTCGTCGAGAGTCCAGCCACCCGCTGGAGCGATCTGGAAAAGCACGTTGCGTCACTTGACCCACGGCACTATTTTGGCCATTTCATGCGTACGATTCTGCTGCATCGCAACGCCCCGCCGTGGTGGGTCGAGTCCCGCGCCGCTGACGAGGCCCAGATAATCGAACGGGCTCTGAAACGGGGGCTATGGGTGCTGGAAACCATCGTAACGGCCGCTCCGTTGCTGGGGCTGCTCGGCACCATCACCGGCATGATGCACGCGTTCAAACTCCTCGGCAGCAACGGCCTGGTGGATCCCACGGGGGTGACTTCGGGCGTCGCCCAAGCGCTGATCGCCACGGCCCTCGGCCTGCTCATCGCGCTGCTCGCCTTGTTCGGTTACAATTTTTTCTCCCGCCTCCAGTCCCGGACCCTGGACGAGATGGAGCGCATCGGCACCCGACTGGTGGATCGTGTCCGGCTGGACGCCGATGCCGGCGGACCACAGCCATAAAACTGCCCAGCCTTCTGCAGCCCGAGCCCGACGCATTGCGATTATCCCCATGTTCGATGTGATGTTCTTCATGCCGGCTTCGTGTTCCATGCGGAACCTGCCTTCGCCGGCGTCCCGCTCCGGAGAGCATTCAACCATCTCCGCAATGCTCACCGCCGGCTTCGAACCGCAGCGGAAAGATCACGGCGGCTCGGTGACCGCCGCCGCCGGCGAGTCGAATGACCGGAGACGCGACCAGACCGTGCCCGCTTCCTGCCCGCCAGAGGCAGACCGGCGGCCGCTCACCGTCGAACAAAGATGATGGAAACGACGGCCTATCCGGCGCGTTTCGTCGCGGACGATCCGACGCAGCGATTGCCGTGGGTCCTGTCGATCGCGGTGCTGCTGGTGCTGTTCTCCATGGTGGGCATCGGTAACGTATTGAAACTGCCGGCACGGCCCGTCGCCAAGCCAATAACACCGATGGAAGAGACCATCTATGAGTTGCCGGCATCAAGCGGGATGCAACCGGGCCACCTTGCGCCCCACGCCGTCAGCACTCCCCGGACCCCTCCGGCCTACCGTGTGAATCGCGCCGTTGAGCCACCGCCCGCCCGGCACGGGGAGCTCGCTCAGCAGCCCCCTGCCCCCAAGGTCCACGCGAATATCCCGGCACGCCATCGCATCAATTTGGCGACGCTGCAGTCCCAGATCGATTCCGCTGTCGCCACAGGCACGAGCAACGACGCGGCACCGCCCCAGTTCCACGACCCGCACACGCTGGTGGCGCACTACTACCTTGCCTCCCTGATGAGCAAGTTGGAGCGCGTCGGCGATATGAACTACCCCACCGGCCTGACGGGCGTGGCGATCTTGCGGCTGGTGGTAGGCAGCGATGGCGAACTGCTGACGGTGAAACTGCTGCACTCATCCGGTAGCGCCGCACTGGACGCCGACGCTTTGCAGATAGTGCGGGAGTCCGCGCCATTCGCACCGTTTCCCGACCAACTCCGGCACCAGGCTCCGTACGTCGATATGAAGTGTTACATGAGCTTCGAAGGCAACCGGCATATCGACTCGAATTACTAACGCCCGTCGCGCACGACACTGAACCGCAACAAAGGCGGGAACCAGCGCATTCGCGGCGCGAGAAGAGCGGCGGCCGATAGCGCTCACCCAGCCTTCCAGAACGCCGAGTCAGCGACAACGGCCACCGCTTTCGCGGGGGGCAGGGAAAAAAGTCCCGTTCCGTATTTCCGCAGATTCGGCCGGTGCAACGCATCCACTCCGGTTGCGACAGCACCCAATCGTCTCACCTGCGCCATTACCCCCATAACACCGCGGCATATCCCGCAGCTGCCGTTTGCGGCACCATCGCAGAGCCGTTGCATAACAAGCGCTTAACCGCTGGCCCCTTCCTTGCATTTCGTGCCTGGTTTAAACACAACAATAAGGGAGATCTCATGCAACGCACACAACTCGCCACGGCGATCGCGGCGATACCGATGCGCGGTCACAATACCGATCCTGCCGCAGCCGACGCCTCGCAACCATCACCCATATTCACGTCCATAACCGCCCGCCCCAAACGGCCGTTGCGCCGTTCCGTCTGGTTCATCCTCGCAGCGCTGGCCGCCGGTACCGCCTGGGGACAGGAGGCGAATTACGAGCTGGGAGAGATGGTCGTTACCGCACCGCGCTATGAAGCGGCGCCGCCGGGCGCGACCTCCGTCGCCCCGACCACGCTCGATGCGCTGCAGCCCGCCACCAGCGACAGCGCCACGCTGCTGCGCGACGTTCCCGGCGTGAGCCTCTACAGCGCCGGCGGCGTCTCCAGCCTGCCGGCGATCCACGGCCTGGCGGACGATCGGGTACGCACCCAGGTGGACGGCATGGACCTGTTGCCGGCCTGCCCCAATCATATGAACCCGGCGCTCTCGTATATCGATCCGACCAGCGTCGGCAAGGTCGACGTCTATGCCGGCATTACGCCGGTCAGCGTCGGCGGCGACAGCCTGGGCGGCACCATCCAGGTGGAATCGGCGCCGCCCGAATTCGCGGCGGCCGGTGCCGGGCTCCTGACCAAGGGCGAGATCGGCGCCTTCTACCGCAGCAACGGCAGCGCGCATGGCAACCACCTCAAGGCGACCGTCGCCGGCGAAAACCTGAGCGCCACCTACAGCGCCGCCACCGCGCAGTCCAACAACTACACCGCCGCCGGCGACTTCAAGCCGGCAGGCCTGGCGGCGGCGGACCGCGGCTGGCTCGACGGCAATGAGGTCGGCTCCTCCGCCTACAAGACGCTCAATCAGGCACTCGATATCGCCCTGCGCAGCGGCGCCCATCTGTTCGACCTGAAACTGGCGCGGCAGATCATCCCCTACGAGGGCTTCCCCAACCAGCGCATGGACATGACGCGCAACGACAGCGACCAGGCCAATCTCGGCTATACCGGGCATTACGGCTGGGGCACACTCAAGGCGCGCATCTACAACCAGTCGACCGATCACGAAATGCAGTTCGGGGACGACAAGCAGTATCTCTACCCCAACGGCGCTAACGGCATGCCGATGAACACCAGCGCCTACGACACCGGCGCCAACATCAAGGCCGATATCCTGCTGACCGGCGACGACGTGTTGCGCGTCGGCGGCGAGTACCAGCACTACACCCTCAACGACTGGTGGCCGCCCTCGGGCACCGGCAGCATGTCGCCGGAGACCTTCCTCAACATCAACGACGGCAAGCGCGACCGCTACGCCCTCTACGGCGAATGGGAGAAACACTACAGCAAACAGTGGATGAGCCTGTTGGGCGTGCGCCACGAGACGGTCGCCATGGATACCGGCGACGTGCACGGCTACTGCATCAGCGGCATGTGCATGGGCAAGCAAATTCCCGACAGCACCGCCTTCAACGCCGCCGACCGCGGCAAGACCGACCAGAACTGGGATATGACGGCGCTGGCACGCTACGTTCCGGACGCCACCCAAAGCTACGAATTCGGTATCGCGCAGAAGACCCGTTCCCCCAATCTTTATGAGCGCTACACGTGGTCGACCTGGTCGATGGCGGCGGTGATGAACAACTTCGCCGGCGACGGCAACGGTTATGTGGGTAACCTGGATCTGAAACCGGAAGTTGCCTACACAGCCAGTTTCAGCGCCGACTGGCACGACGCCGCCGACACGCAATGGGGCCTGAAGATCACGCCTTACTACACCTATGTCCACGACTACATCGATGCCCAGTGTCTGCCCGGCACCACCTGTAATGCCAATCAGTTCAACGTGCTGCAATACGTGAACAAAGAGGCCGCTCTGTACGGCGTCGACATGTCCGGTCATTTCCCGCTGGCGAACACCCGCAGATCCGGCGACTTCACCCTGACCACCATGCTCAATTATGTTCGCGGCAAAAACCGCTCCACCGGCGACGACCTCTACAACATCATGCCGCTGAACGCCAAGGTAGCGGTGGTACAGCGCCTTGGTCAGTGGACCAATACCCTGGAGGCGCAGTTCGTCGAGAGCAAACAGTATGTCTCAGCGGTCAGGAACGAAGTGGAAACCGCCGGCTACAGCCTGTTCAACCTGCGCAGCAGTTACGAATGGAAACGGGTGCGCCTCGATATCGGCGTCGAGAACCTGTTCAATCGCTTCTACAACCAACCGCTCGGCGGCGCCTATGTGGGCCAGGGCAAGACGATGTCGATCAACGGCATCCCCTGGGGCACGGCGGTTCCCGGCATGGGACGCTCGGTCTACGCCGGCGTGAACTACAAGTTCTAGGATTGCCTTCGGCGGAACACAAAAGCCCGATGGCGCACTCCATCGGGCTTTTTCTGTGGTGCCGGTCTATCGCGTCGCTCGAATGAAACAAGAAACGACAACCATCGAACTCACCGA
>CAYQWR010000192.1:0-5553 GCA_964421235.1 uncultured Thiohalomonas sp.
CGAACACGTGCGGGTTGTTGGCGATGAGGTGGTTGGCCGCCTTGAGGATGCGGCCGGTGGAGCGGTAGTTCTGCTCCAGCTTGATCACCTTGAGGCGCGGGAAGTCGGTGTTGAGCAGCGCCAGGTTTTCCGGCTGGGCGCCGCGCCAGGCGTAGATCGATTGATCGTCGTCGCCCACCACGGTGAGCGCGCCGCGGGCGCCCACCAGCAGCTTGACCAGTTGGTACTGGGTGGCGTTGGTGTCCTGGTATTCGTCCACCAGCAGGTAGCGGATGCGGTTCTGCCACTGCTCCAGCACCTCGGGGTGTTGGGTGAACAGCAGCACCGGCAGCATGATCAGGTCGTCGAAATCGAGGGCGTTGTAGGCCTTGAGGTGACGGTTGTATTCGCCGTAGAGCAGCGCCGCGCGCATTTCGCCGTCGCTGCCGGCCAGGGTCACCGCCTGCTCCGGCGTGACGAAGGCGTTCTTCCAGCGCGAGACCTGCTGGTGCAGCTCTTTGAGCAGCTCCTCGTTGACGTTTTCGCGGCGCAGCAGCTCCTTGAGCAGCGAGGCGCTGTCCTGGGCGTCGAAGATGGAGAAACTGGGTTTGTAGCCGAGCAGCTTGCCTTCGCGCCGGATGATATCGAGGCCGAGGGTGTGGAAGGTGGAGACGCGCAGGCCGCGGCTCTCCTTGCCGGCCAACAGCTTGCCGACGCGTTCCTTCATCTCGCGTGCCGCCTTGTTGGTGAAGGTGACGGCGGCGATGTTTTTCGGCCCGATGCCGCACTCCTGGATCAGGTAGGCGATCTTCTGGGTGATGACGCGGGTCTTGCCGCTGCCGGCACCGGCCAGCACCAGCAGGGGGCCGTCGATATAGCGCACGGCGTCGCGTTGACGGGGATTGAGATCGGACACGGGAGACTCGGACGGCGGATTGGGCGCTATTGTAACAGCGCGCCTTTGCCGGTGAGCAAGGTTTAACGGCGGGGACGGCGGGTGGCTTCAGCCCCGCTCCCGATCCAGGCGCCGGTAGCCGATGGCCTCGGTGAGGTGCGGATGCTCGATACGGTCGCTCTGCGCCAGGTCGGCGATGGTGCGGGCCATGCGCAGGATGCGGTAGTAGGCGCGTGCCGACAACCCGAGCCGATCCAGCGCCATGTCCAGCAGGTCGAATCCCTTGTCGTCCAACGAGCACCATTGGGTGCAATCGCGGTTGCTCAACGCCGCGTTGGCCTTGCCTTGGCGCTCCACCTGGCGCTCGCGTGCCGCCGCCACCCGTTGCCGCACCACGGCGCTCGATTCGCCGGTCTGTTCGGCGCGCAGCTCCGGCTGCGCCAGACTGGGGACCTCCACATGCAGGTCGATGCGGTCGAGCAGCGGACCGGAGATGCGGTTGCGGTAGCGCAGCACCTGTTCGCGCGAACAGTGGCAGCGCCCCGAGGGGTGGCCGAGATAGCCGCAGGGGCAGGGGTTCATCGCCGCCACCAGCTGGAAGCGCGCCGGATATTCGGCCTGGCGCGCCGCGCGGGAGATAGTGATGCGCCCGGACTCCAGTGGCTCGCGCAGCACCTCCAGCACCCGGCGATCGAATTCGGGCAGCTCGTCCAGGAACAGCACGCCGTTGTGCGCCAGCGATATCTCGCCGGGGCGGGGGTGGCTGCCGCCGCCCACCAGCGCCACGCCCGAGGCGGTGTGGTGCGGGGCGCGGAAGGGGCGCAGGCGCCAGTGGCTGGGGATGAAGCCCTGGTCGCTGATGGAGGCGAGGGCGGCGGTCTCCAGCGCCTCCCGATCGGTCATCGGTGGCAGGATGCCGGGGAGGCGGCTGGCGAGCATGGTCTTGCCGGTGCCCGGCGGGCCGAACAGCAGCATGCTGTGGCCGCCGGCGGCGGCTACCTCCAGGGCGCGGCGCGCGTGGTACTGGCCGCGCACGTCGAGCAGGTCGGGGGTGTCGGCCGCGGGCGGCGGCGTCTCTGCCTCCTGGTAGGGCGGGATGGTCTGCTGTCCGCCCAGGTGCGCGCATACGTCCAACAGGTGTCCGGCCGGCAGTACGGTGATGCCGTTGACCAGTGCGGCCTCGGCGGCATTGTCGTGCGGTATCACCAGCACCCGTCCCGCAGCGCGCGCCTGCAAGGCGGCGGGGAGAACGCCGCGCACCGGCCGCAGTTCGCCCGACAGGGCCAGTTCGCCAAGGAACTCGTACCGCTCCAACAGTTCCTTGGGCAGTTGCCGGGAGGCGGCCAGCAGGCCGATGGCGATGGGCAGGTCGAAGCGACCGCCCTCTTTCGGCAGGTCGGCCGGCGCCAGATTGATGGTGATGCGGCGGGCGGGAAATTCGAAGCGCGAGGTGAGCAACGCGCCGCGCACCCGATCCTTGCTCTCCTTCACCGCCGCTTCCGGCAGGCCGACGATGGAGAGCGCCGGCAGGCCGTTGGCGAGATGAACCTCTACGGTAACCGCGGGGGCGTCGATGCCCGCCGCGGCGCGACTGTGCGCAATGGCAAGTGACATGGCTTCCTTTCCATGGGTAGTACGGAGGTTGGCGCTGAATCGCTACGCACTATTTGTCGCCGAAGCGGGCCTCAAGTTCGGCCACCGTTTTCTCCAGCTCTTCCAGCTTGGCGCGGGTCCGCGCCAGTACGCGCGTCTGCGCGTCGAATTCGTCACGCGTGACCAGATCGAGTTTTTCCAGGCGCGCGCGCAATATCGCATGGATATTGTGCTCCACATCCTGTTTCAGCGTCTGTAGTCCGGGCGGCAGCGCGTCGGCCACACGGCGCGACAGGTCGTCAATGAAGTGCAGATCCATAACCTTTCTCGCTTTGTGCAAATGCAGTGCAATAACGCAGCTAAGTGTACGCCATCTGTTCGCAGTCGCGCGCCCTAAAACCGTGCGCTACCGTTGCGGTCACGGGTCATATTGGTGCGTCGCGCTCTTCGTTGATGCACTTTGTTTGCGTTAATTCACTGAAACAAAAGAAAAAACACGGGTTGGCACAGCCGATGCAATCAACCTGTCGCGCAGGTTTTTTTCGCAACTAATTTCAACCCGAGGAGAGCAACAATGAGCAACATCTTCAAGAAGTCCGTGATTGGTTCCGCTATCGCCCTGGGTCTGTTGGCCGGCGCTCCGGCCATGGCCGATGTCAGTGCCAATGTCGGCGCGACCTCCAACTACATCTGGCGTGGTATCACCCAGAACAATGATCAGGCCGCCATCTCCGGTGGTCTCGACTACAGCAATGCCAACGGCATCTATGCCGGTACCTGGATCTCCGATGAGGGCTGGACCAACGCCAATAGTACCGCCAAGGGCAGCCATAACAGCTATGAAACCGATTACTATGCCGGCTACAAAGGCACGGCCGGTGCCGTTGATTATGACATCGGTTACATCGAATACACCTACCCGGGCACCAAGCCCTCCGTGGATTTCGGTGAAGTCCATGTGGGTGGCAGCTTCAAGATGCTCAGCGCCAAGGTCTCCTACGATGGCGACAACAAGAACCTGTACACCGAAGCGGCCGTCAATTTCCCCCTGCCGGCGGACTACGGCCTGGGCGTGCACGTCGGCCACTATAACTACGATTCGAAATACAAGACCGCCAACGGCGTGGTCGATTACACGGACTATGCACTGACCATCAGCAAGGGTGATTTCTCCCTGGCAGTGTCCAACACCACCGAGAATGTGAAGATGCTCCAGAGCGATACCGCGCGAGTCGCGGTGACCTACACCAAGAGCTTCTAAGTCGGGACGACTCCACTAAGGTATCTGGCCCACCTCCGCGGTGGAGGTGGGCCGGTAACAAGAGGAAATGGATATGAAATTGGTAACTGCAATCATCAAGCCGTTCAAGCTCGATGATGTGCGTGAGGCCCTGTCGGAGATTGGCGTGCAGGGTATCACGGTCACCGAGGTGAAGGGTTTTGGACGGCAGAAGGGTCACACCGAGCTGTATCGCGGCGCGGAATACGTGGTTGATTTTCTGCCCAAGGTGAAGGTCGAGGCCGCGGTAAAGGCGGACATGGTCGATCAGGTGATCGAGGCAGTTCGCAAGGCCGCCAACACCGGCAAGATCGGTGACGGCAAGATCTTCGTTTACGGCCTGGAACAGGCAGTGCGCATTCGTACCGGCGAGACCGGTCCGGACGCCCTCTAATCAGGCCTGGGAGGATAAATTGATGTCTATTCTGAAGCGTAAAGGTTTGTGGGCGGGATTGGCCGCCGTTGTCGTGGGTCTGCTGCCGTCGCTGGCATTCGCAGACGCCGCGCCGAAACTGGATACGGGCGATACCGCGTGGATGCTGACGTCGACCGCGCTGGTGTTGATGATGACCATCCCCGGCTTGGCGCTGTTCTACGCCGGTATGGTGCGTTCCAAGAATGTGCTGTCGGTGATGATGCAGTGTTTCGCCATCACCGCAGTGGTCACCGTGCTGTGGGCGCTGTTCGACTACAGCGTGGCCTTCGGTGACGGCGGCGCCTACTGGGGCGGTCTGGCCAAGGCATTCATGAAGGGTGTCGGCGTGGATTCGCTGAGCGGCACCATCCCCGAGACGGTGTTCATGACCTTCCAGATGACCTTCGCCATCATCACTCCGGCGCTGATCGTCGGTGCCTTCGCCGAGCGCATGAAGTTCTCCGCGATGCTGTGGTTCATGGGCCTGTGGGTGACCCTGGTCTACTCCCCGATCTGCCACTGGGTGTGGGGTCCGGGCGGCTGGCTGGGCGGCATGGGCGTACTCGACTTCGCCGGTGGTACCGTGGTGCACATCAACGCCGGTGTCGCGGGCCTGGTGGCTGCCCTGGTGATGGGCAAGCGCAAGGGTTACCCGAGCACCCCGATGATGCCGCACAACCTGGGCTACACCGTGATCGGCGCCTCGTTGCTGTGGGTGGGCTGGTTCGGTTTCAACGCGGGTAGCGCTGTGGGCTCCAACGGCTCTGCCGGTATGGCCATGGCCGTGACTCAGATCGCCACCGCCGCTGCGGCCCTGGGCTGGATGTTCGCCGAGTGGATCTCCCACGGCAAGCCGAGCGTGCTGGGTATCGCCTCCGGTGCGGTTGCCGGTCTGGTCGCCATCACCCCGGCTTCCGGTTTCGTCGGCCCGATGGGCTCGCTGATCCTCGGCGCCATCGCCGGCGTGGTCTGCTTCCTCTCCGCCACGAAGATGAAGCGTGCCTTCGGCTACGACGACTCCCTCGACGCCTTCGGCGTGCATGCCATCGGCGGTATCGTCGGCGCACTGCTGACCGGCGTGTTCTGCTGCACCATGGACGGTCTGAAGCCGGAACTGAACGTCGTCAGCCAGGTCTTCATCCAGTTCAAGGGCGTGATGGTCACCGTCGTCTATGACGCCGTGGTGAGCTTCATCATCCTCAAGGTGCTGGATGTGGTTATCGGTCTGCGCGTCACCGAAGAGCAGGAGACCGAAGGTCTGGACATCGCGCTGCACGACGAGCGTGGTTACAACCTGTAAGCAGATTAGTTTTCGTTCCTAGTGTGAGTAACTTTAACGGGCGCCTCGGCGCCCGTTTTTTTTGTACATGGATGTACTTATGCCGTGAAGGC
>CAYQWR010000193.1:0-5546 GCA_964421235.1 uncultured Thiohalomonas sp.
CATCTGCCAGCGCTCTTCCGTAGTCAACGGCTGCAAGGCATCGAGTTCGCCGGAGATGAGCGCCGCCACCGGCACGCCGTCGCGGAACAGGAGGCGGTTGGCGGCGAGGGCGGGGACGCGCGTGCCGGGGGTGAGGATGCCCGCCAGGTTCAAGGGGTCGGCGGCGGAGAGCACGGTGAATTCATCCCGCGCCGGCCGCTTGCGGGTGTCGCGCAGGGTGCCCACCGCCTCGGGCAGGGCGAACTGTTCGCCGCTGAAGCCCTGCACGAAACGGCCGCCGCGCACCTCGCCGCGCGCCTCCAGGCGGCGATAGACATACAACAGCTCCCGCCAGGTTGGCAGATTGCTTTCGCGCTCCAATAATTTCCGGAACACCACGCCGTAACGGCGCAACAACACCTTGGCGATATGTTCCGCGCGCTGCGCCTTCTGTTCCGCCGGAAGGCGCGCGCGGCGCAGCAACTCCCATCGTCCCGCTTCGTCCAGGCTGACCGCGCCGCGGCGGTGCCTGGAATGGCGGCCGTAGCCGGCGCGGCGCGACGCCGGGGTAATCAGGGCCCGCAGGCCGGCGAAGCTGTCGGCGCTGAGCAGTCCCCACGCCGCCAGCTCGCCCAGGGCTTCTTCCACCTGGGTGCGCAACAGGCCGCTGCCCTGCACCAGATCGAGGAAGAACGACGCGCCGTGTTGTTGCAGCAGTTCCATGAGCTTGCGCGCCGTCGCCGATAAGGCCTCGTTGACCTCCGGCGTTGCCCCTTCGCCTTGGTGCCAATACGCCACATCATGGCGCGGCAAGATGGCAATGGGCGTCATGCGCACCGGCCCGGTCCTGCGGCCGTCGCCGCCGGGCTTTTCTTTCGGCGGCGTGAGCCGCAGCCAGGTGAAGCGCCCGGCGCTGCACAGGCCGTCCAGCATGTGTGGCAGATACATCTCCACGCGTGACGGCAGGATATCCTTTTCCCAGGCCGCGGCGGGGAGGGGATAGCCCTCCAATTGCAGCAGCACCGCCGCCAGCGCCTCCTGGCCTTCCATCCGCGCCTCGCCCAGGTGCTGCCAGCGCAGCAGGAAACGCATGAAGTCGGCGGGACTTACCGCCTCGATCTCGCGGCGCAACTGCTGCACGGTGTAGCGGTGGATGCGCGCCAGCAGGCCGCGCTCGCACCACTCTATTCTTACATCTGTATGCAATGATTCCCCTCTCCCTGAGGGAGAGGGAAGAAAAGACGAACCGGGCGTGAACTGCCCTTGCAGCGCGTAACCCTCCTGTTCCAGGGCGGCGAGCGCCGCGTTGACTTGCGACGCTTCCACACCTAAAGGCACCGCAAGCTGCGTGGCAGTGACCGGTCCCAGGCCTTCCAGGCGGCTGCGCAGGATCTCGCGCAGCGCATCCTCCGCGGTCCACGTCCCCGATTCGCTCAAGGGCGACAGCGGCGGCGTGCGCGCCGCATCGGGAAACAGCGCCAGTAATTCCGCGAGCCGTTCGG
The DNA here is from genome assembly GCA_964421235.1 of uncultured Thiohalomonas sp. GTDB lineage: Bacteria > Pseudomonadota > Gammaproteobacteria > Thiohalomonadales > Thiohalomonadaceae > Sulfurivermis. Next base: position 1,482 of record CAYQWR010000193.1, read on the forward strand.
CGACCACCCATAATTTATTCCCTTGCGGCGTGGTCAGCACCGTGGCGCGGCCCTGCATCACCAGCGACTGCAGCAGCAGCGGCCACTCCGGCACGGTGGCTTCGCGCTCGCCTTCCTGCGCGGTGAGAAAGCCCAACACGTTGAGGGCGTCGTGCAGTTCGTCGGGGGTGCGCGCCTCGGGCCAGGCCTCGGCGCGCACCTGGGCGATGGCCATGGCGTCGAGCCGTCCCAGCTCCGCCGCGTCCTGGGGCGCGAGAAAACGCCGTTGCTGTACCGCCAGGGTGCGACGTTCCTCCGCGGGGGCGTCGTCGAGAAAGGCATAGGGTTTGGCGGTGAGGATGGCCTGGGCCAGGGGCGATGGCGCGGACAGGTCGCGGGCGATGACTTTCACTTCGCCCTTTTCCAGGCCGGTCAGCAGGTGCTCCAGACCTTCGATGTCCATGGCTTCATATAAACAGTCATGCAGTGCCTGGTTGACCAGGGGATGATCGGGCACCTCGCGGTCGCCGGCGATGTTTTCCAGGCAGGCGAGTTGATCGGGAAACACCACCGCCACCAGATCCTGCGCCGCCGAACGCTGCCATTGCGCCGGGATGCGCTTGCCGTTGCGGTTGCGCAGCACCGCCAGGGCGATGTTGGCGTTCCAGCGCCAGCGGGTCTCGAAGATGGGTGCGGCGAGCACCGCCTGGATCAACACCTGGCGCACCGAAGCCGCCTTCAGGTAATCGGCTACCTCCGCCAGCGGAAAGCTGTGGGTGGGGCCCAGGGATAATACGATGCTGTCTTCCAAAGCCGCCGCCTGCAATTCAAAGTTGAACTTGCGGCAAAAGCGTTTGCGCAGCGCCAGGCCCCAGGCGCGGTTGATGCGCGCGCCGAAGGGGGCGTGGATCACCAGGTGCATGTCGCCGGTCTCGTCGAAGAAACGCTCCAGCACCACGGTGTGCTGGGTGGGGATCACGCCCAGGGCCGCCTGTGCCGCGGCCAGATACTCGGTCAATTGCCGGGCGGCGGCGGGGGGCAGATGCAAATCGTTTCGCAGCCACTCGCAGGTCGCCGTCATCCCCTCGTGCAATTTTTCCGCGATGGTCTCGCGCAGCCGCGATACCGCGTTGGACAGTTCATCGGTGCGCCCCGGCGCCTCACCCAGCCAGAAGGGCAGGTTGGGCGGCTGGCCGCGGGCGTCCTCCACGTAGACCTTGCCCTGTTCGATCTTCAAGATACGGTACGAAGTATTGCCCAACTGAAAGATATCGCCGGGCATGCTCTCGAAGGCGAAGTCCTCGTTGAGACTGCCGATGAAAAAACTCTCCGGCAGCAGGATCACGTCGTAGTCGAATTGATCGGGGATGGCGCCGCCGTTGGTGACCGCCACCAGCCGCGCGCCCTTGCGGCCGCGCAGCACGCCGTTCACCGCGTCGCGGTGCAGATAGGCGCCGCGCCGTCCGCGATGGGTGGAGAAGCCGTCGGCCAGCATGCGCACCACCGCGGTGAAGTCGTCGCGCGATAAATTGCGATAAGGCCAGGCGCGGCGCAGCGTGTCATAGAGCGCCTGTTCCTCCCACTCCCGGCTCGCCACCTCGGCCACGATCTGCTGCGCCAGCACGTCCAGCGGCTGCTGCGGGATGAGGATACGATCCAGTTCCTCGCGCCGCACCGCGTCCAGCAGCGCGGCGCATTCCACCAGGTCGTCATGGGACAGGGGAAACAAACGGCCCTTGGGCGTGGCGCCCACCGCATGGCCGGCGCGGCCCACCCGCTGCAAAAAGGCGGCAATGCCCCGCGGCGAGCCCAACTGACACACCAGGTCCACATCGCCGATGTCGATGCCCAGTTCCAGGGAGGCGGTGGCCACCAGCGCCCGCAGCTTGCCGCCCTTGAGGCGCTGCTCGGCGTCGAGGCGGTGTTCCCGCGACAGGCTGCCGTGGTGGGCGGTGACGAATTGTTCGCCGATGCGCTCGGCGAGATGACGCGCCGCCCGTTCCGCCAGGCGGCGGGTGTTGACGAAGATCAGGGTGGTGCGGTGTTCATTGATCAACTGTTCGAGACGGTCGTAGATCTCCGTCCATACCTCGTTGGCCATCACCGTCTCCAGCGGCGAGCCGGGCACCTCGATGGCGATATCGCGGTCGCGCACATGGCCGGTGTCGATGATGGTGCAGTGGGTATTTAAAGATGAAGATGAACCACGGAGGGCACGGAGATCACGGAGGGGACTATTAGGTAAAGCCCCTCTCCCTCCAGGGAGAGGGGTTGGGGTGAGGGGGAGTGAACTTCTTATTGGAGCTCCCTCACCCTGGCCCTCTCCCGGGGGGAGAGGGAACGCCCGATCAGGGGGAAAAGGTATATCTGAACCGACCAAAAAGTGCGCCATGTCTTCGAGGGGTTTCTGGGTCGCCGACAGGCCGATGCGGATCGGGGCGCGGCCCCGGTATTCCGTGCACAGCGCGGCCAGCCGCTCCAGGGACAGGGTGAGATGGGCGCCGCGCTTGTTGCCCGCCAGGGCGTGGATCTCGTCGACGATCACGCTGCGTACGGTCTTGAGCATGCGCCGCCCGGAGTCGGAGCTGAGCAATATATATAAAGACTCCGGAGTGGTAACCAGGATATGGGGCGGCGTGCGGCGCATGCGCTCGCGCTCGCCCTGCGGGGTGTCGCCGCTGCGCACCTGGGCGCGGATCGCCACGTCGGGCAGTTGCTGCATCAGCAACTCGTCGCGGATGCCCGCCAACGGCTGTTCGAGGTTCTTCTGAATGTCGTTGGACAGCGCCTTGAGGGGCGATACGTACAGTACCCGCGTCTCGTCGGGCAGCGCGCCGCTCAGCCCTTCACGGATCAGGTCGTCGATGGCGGCGAGAAAGGCCGCCAGGGTCTTGCCCGAACCGGTGGGGGCGGCGATAAGGGTATGGCCGTGACGGCGGATCGCCGGCCACGCCTGTTGCTGCACCTCGGTGGCATGGGCGAATTGCCGGGTGAACCAGGCGGCGACCGCGGGGTGAAAATTCTGCAAAGGCATTGCGCTATCATAGCGCAAAAGCGCTTGTCGAGACCGGCCGGCAGCGGCGAGTGGGAGGCCTTGCCGCCAGCATCCCCCTTAGTCAAGTCAAGCACTTGGGAGATATAATCCATGTCGCCGCTGAGGCGGCGCCGTGCATGGAGCGGTAATTGCATTGTGTCAGGGGGGGAGAAACTTTTCCCCCGCTTGAACCACAAAGGAAATGCGCTTTCAAAAAACCGAATAACCCCGCAACGTCATTCCGGCGGAGGCCGGAATCCAGTAACCTACGGCGTTAACAACAACGGGTACGGGGTCTTCGCTACGCACGGAATGACAAATTCTTCAGAGCATCCCTGTCATCCTCAGCACAGTAATGGATTGAACTTCCCCTATGAGCAAATTAAAAATGGCGGTATGGCCGGGACAGCCTTATCCCCTCGGCGCCACCTGGGACGGCGAAGGCGTGAACTTCGCCCTGTTTTCCGAGCATGCCGAAAAGGTCGAGTTGTGCATCTTCGACGGCAAGGGCCGGCGGGTCATCGAGACCATCGATGTGCGCTGGCAGACCGATCAGATCTGGCATTGCTATCTGCCCGAATCGCGGCCCGGTATGCTCTACGGCTACCGCGTCTACGGCCCCTATGAGCCGTCCAAGGGCCATCGCTTCAACCCCAAGAAGCTGCTCCTCGATCCCTACGCCAAACACCTGGTGGGACCCATGCGCTGGAGCGACGCGCTGTTCGGCTATCGCGTCGATCACCCCGACAAAGACCTGATCCCCGACCGCCGCGACAGCGCCGCCGGCATGCTCAAGTGCAAGGTGCTCGATCCGGAATTTACCTGGGGCGACGACAAGCCGCTGCGCACCCCCTGGCACGACACCATCATCTACGAACTGCACGTCAAGGGCTTCACCCATCTCCATCCCGACATCCCGCCGCCGCTGCGCGGCACCTATGCCGGTCTGGCCTCGGCGCCCGCCATCGACCACCTCAAGCGCCTCGGCGTCACCGCGGTGGAATTGATGCCTGTGCACGCCTTCGTCGACGACCGCTTCCTGCTGGAAAAGG
>CAYQWR010000194.1:0-1833 GCA_964421235.1 uncultured Thiohalomonas sp.
CGCGCCAGTGCCTTGGTGGGGAACAGATAGAGCGCCTTGGCCTCGCCCGTCAACGCTGCTTGCAATACCGGGAGGTTGTAACAGAGGGTCTTGCCCGAGGCGGTAGGCGTCACCACCACGGTATGGCGCCCGGCGCGGATTGAATCCCAGGCGGCACGCTGGTGGCTGTAGAGCTGGCGCACGCCGCGGGACTCCAGCGCCGTGCGCAGCTTGGGATGGAGGTCGTCGGGCAGCGGCGCGTAGCTCCCCTGTCGGCCCGGCACCACCAGCTGGCCGGTGATGCGCCCCTTGTAACGGCGTTGCAGGTGTTCGACCAAGCGATTGACCGGGTCGACCACTTCCTGCTTGATGGATTGCGCCACGGCGTTCATGATTGTTCTCCATCGGTTCTCATGATCGGATACTATAGAACCAATGGAGAACAGACAAGTCACCCTCACCCGCGGCCAGCAGGAACTCTACGACTTCCTGCGCGAGCGCCTGCCCGAACTGCCCCGGCCGCCGACCCTGGACGAGCTGTGCCAGGCCATGGGCCTCAAGTCCCGCGGCTCCCTGCACAAACAGTTGCAGGCCCTCATCGACGCCGGGCTGGTTATGCCCATGAACCGCCGGCAGCGCGGCGTGCGCCTGAGCGGGGCCGCGGCAACCAACGACGACGAACTCCCCTTCCTCGGCTACATCGCCGCCGGCCGCCCCATCGAGGCGGTGGTCCAGCCGGAGACCATCGCGGTTCCCGACGCATTGCGCACCACCCGCCCCTGCTACGTATTGCAGGTGCGCGGCGATTCGATGATCGAGGACGGCATCCTGGACGGCGACTGGGTGGTGATCGAGCAGCGCGACCACGCCCGCAACGGCGAGGTGGTGGTGGCGCTGATCGACGATAGCGAAGCGACCCTCAAGCGCATTGAGCAGAGGCCGGGCGAGGTGCTGCTGCACCCGGCCAACAGCACGCTGGACACGCAGCGCTACCGACCGGAACAGGTGACCATACAAGGCGTGCTGGTGGGACAGATGCGGCGCTATTGAAAGCGGCGAGCGCGCATCAATGAAAGTCGCGGAATAAGCGCCCATAAAAATGGATGAACGCCGCGCGCGCCGCGCCCTCCGTGGTTAGTTCTTCTCGTGCGAAAAGTTGCGGAATTGTCAGCCGGCGTAGCGATAAGTATTCTTGCCGCTGCTCTTGGCGCTGTACATTGCCTGATCCGCCCGCTTCACCAGTTCGGCGCTGTCATGACCATGATCCGGAAACAGCGCGATGCCGACGCTGCCGGAGATACGGGCGGTGACCGCGTCGTAGCGAAACGGCCGCGCCAGCGCCGCGGTGATGTGTTGCGCCACCGCCTCCACCCGCGAGGCGTCGTTCACGCCCGGCAGGATGACGGTAAACTCGTCGCCGCCCAGCCGCGCCACGGTATCGGAGCCGCGTACACAGCCGGTGATGCGGTGGGCCGTCTCAGACAGCACGAAGTCGCCGATGTCGTGACCGAATTCGTCATTAACCTGCTTGAAGCCGTCGAGGTCGATAAAATAGAGCGCCAGCCGCTGATCGGCGTCGCGGCATTTGGCGATTTCCGCGGCCAGGCAGCCAAAAAACAGCTGTCGATTGGGCAGATTGGTCACCGGATCATAATGGGCCTGCCGCCAGATGATGTCGTCGACGCGCTTCTTCTCGGTGATATCCGAGGCGATCTTGACGTAGCGGTAGACACTGCCGTCATCGTTGTGCACCACATTCATGATGACCTGTTCGGCGTACTCGCCGCCATCCTTGCGTTGGTTCCACCACTCGCCTTCCCAGAGGGACTTCCCCGGGCGGTGCGCGAACATCTC
>CAYQWR010000194.1:1843-5539 GCA_964421235.1 uncultured Thiohalomonas sp.
CTCCGCGTATTCCTCACCGTCCTTGCGCCGATTCCACCACTCGCCTTCCCAATGCCCGCTCTGTTCCAGCACCTGCCACATTTCCCGGTAAAAAGCGGCGTTCTGCCGACCGGAGCGTAGCAGACGCGGATTGCGGCCAAGCACTTCATGCGCATCGTAACCGGTGATCTTGGTAAATGCCGGATTGACCGCGACGATGCGGTTGTCCGCATCGGTGGCCACAATCGACGCGGTGCTGGCATTGAAGATCAACGCCGCCAGCTTCAGTTCCGACTCCTGGCGTTTGCGTTCGCTGATGTCACGAACCAAAACAAAGATCACGCCGCCGCGGATATCGGCGTAGGTGACGCTCACCTCCAACTCCACCACATGCCCATTCTTGTGGCGATGCTGGGTCTCGAACAGGTCATGGCCGTTTTCCATCACTTGGCGGATATGTTCGGCCGTCTCTTCCGGCGATTCCGCCAGTTCCAGGTCGGCGATCGTCATCGACAACAACTCCTCGCGCGAATAACCCACCATCTCGCAGAAGGTATCATTGACATCGATGATGTGTGCATCCGCGACCCGCACCATCCAATAGCCGTCGCCCGTGGCCTGGATCAGCGCCCGATATTCGATCTCGCTCTGTTTGCGTGCGGTGACGTCACGACAGGCCGCCAACAAAAAGTCGGTGTTGTCGTAATGCAGTGTGCGCACATGGATCTCGACGGGGACGCGGGTTCCGTCACGCCGCAGATGAACCGACTCCACGGTACAGCCGCCTTCGCGCTTGACCTGTGCCATGCGTTCCGCGAATCGCGCCGCCGACTCAGGGGCGTTGATCTGCTCCGGCCGCATCCGCAGCAACTCTTCCCGGCTGTAGCCGACATGCTCGCAGGCGGTTTGATTGACTGCGAGAAAATTGCCTTCCATATCCATGACGAAAATAGCGTCACCGACCCGTTCAAACAGGGCACGATAGGTGTCGTCTGATAATTTATTGTGCATACTCAATTGTATGTCGCTTTCCCGATCCTTTTTCCGTTGATGTCACTATTACCTGATCGGTCATGGGGCAACTCTCGGCCTGTCCGATTGCCCAATTCACTCGGTGCGATATGTCACGCATCAAGTCTTGGTCGTCGCCGGCACGACGGTCTTTACAATGGAATAAATGGTACAGCGATATTGCACCGAAAGGTGATACAAAATGTGTAACCCCACCACGGCCGGCTTGTGAACAGATTATTAACAGCGCATCGCATTTCCGGCATGCCGTAATCCACATCGCCATAGAGATGCGACGACAAAGGACACGGAGGTATCGATGCCAAAAGTCGATGAAACACGCTCCGTAGCGACGGAATCAACGTGATACGTATGACAGACGACATATTCCGTGTACCCTAGTATGCTATTTGGACCTGCAGATTGAGCGCCACCTAAGCCGGCATCGTGCAATGACCTGACGCAGGGCATCCAGATGCAGGCTATGGAAATCAGCAAGCGTCGGTGATTATGTCGCGATACGCCGTCCGCCTGCGGACAGACACAGCGCGTACGCTGATTCAGGGGCGCACAATGGGGCAATTTTGCTAGACTTTACCCGACAACGGACGAATACACGTTTAGACAATCCTGCCAGGAGGGCGACACAACTCGACAAATACGCTCCATCATTGCATGGAAATAGGCGCTGCATAGACCATGTCCGATTTTCGCTGTAATGTGGTGAACATAATAAAAAGGACATTGATGCCATGACATCGGCCGTCAACAAGCGTCACTACCCCCGATATGCCGTCACGTTGGAGGCGGTTGCCATTTCCCCGCGTGGAACTTCCGTCGACTGTACCATCCGCGATTTTTGCGAGGGGGGGATGTTCGTCACCCCCCATCCACAGAATGGTCATGACACGCCATGGAACCATGGCGACAGCATCATCATCAACTTTCCCGCCGCGATCGATAGCAACGAGGAGGACTTTCGCGTATTCGGTCACGTGGCACGCATCGTCGACGCCTCGCTGGGTATCGCATTCGAGCAGCTGGACGGAGCGGCATTTCAATATCTGATGAACTCGGTCCGCAACGCCGCCGACAAGGCAGCGAAGGAACAACCGCGTTCACCCAAGCCAGCCGACTCTGCCGCACTTGCCGCCGGCTGCCGCGAGAGAACCGAGCGTTTACTGGAAGGACTGGTGGATCGATTCATCAGTCAAGCGGTTACCAGTCTCGACCAGTCCGACGAACTGTCGAAAAAGAATTGGCGCGGCATCATCGAGACGCAACAGAAACTGCGCAGCGGACGCCAGCAGCTGCTGACCTGTTACGGCAACGCCGTACTCGAAGGTTTCGACCATAAGGGCAAACCGGTCAAAGCGAACGTCGGCGCGGCGCAAAGCAACGAACTCAGCCTGATCGAAGACCGGGATTTTCAGAACTGGCTGACGATCACCGCCCTGGTGTCCAAGCTGGAATCGCACAACGAAGAGTCGCTGTTCGGGCTGGAACCGCGCCTTGGCGTCATATTGCAACGGCATGTCAATCGTCAAAGCAACCCGCTCGGCGCTCATATGCTGGTACAGAAGTTTCAGGAATGTTTTGATGCGCTGGCGCTCGAAGAGGAGATGAAGGCCGTTGTGTTCCGGGCGTTTGAAAACGTCGCCCTCACCGAGATCGGCATCTTCTACCAACAGCTGGACAAGTTTCTCAAGGAAAACGACATTCTGCCGGAGCTGAAGAAGGACTTTCGCCTGGTGCGTCAACCCGGTGTCGCACGACGACCGGCGCCGACACAACCGCCAACCGAAAGCGGCGAGCACCCGCCCGCGAGTGACTCGGGTGCGCCGCACGATCAGGGTTATGCGGGAGCGTCCTACGGCGGCGCGGCACCCGGCACGGGTTCGGCGTCACCGGCCGCCGCTGAAGGCGCCGGCGGGCCGGCCCCCGCCGCCTATTCGGGCGGCGCAGCTGCGCCCGGGATCCATCCGGCAGGCGGCGGTAACATGAACGCCGCCGCACCGGCAGCCACGGCGAATCCGGCCGGCAACGGCCCTGCGCCTGGCGCGGCGTCCGCGCCAGGCGGCAATGCCGCGGGAGTCGGCGGGGGCTTCGCTCCGGTCGCCGCCGCGGGCGGCGAACCGGGCGCGACAGTACCCCAGGGAATGGTCGGCGCCAGCATGGTCGCGGGCGACGACTACGTCGTGCCCACCCCCTACGCTGCGGCCAACGAACTGCTGCAATTGGAACGCGCAGCGATACAAGCCCGGGGCGGCGCACCCGCCTGGGCGGGCGCACCGTCCGGCAGCAGCCCCAAGGCGGCGGCTGCCGCCAAAGACGACGCGACCGTCGCCGCGCCGGTTGCCCACTATTCCTCTCAGGAACTGAACAACGGCCTGGCGCAACTGCGTCAACAGGGCGTGCGCGTTCAGCATTTGCGCCAACAGGGCAGCAACCTCTCGACACGCTTGGCGGAAATACTGGCGACCCAATCAGGAGGGACCGTCAAACAGCTGCCGGTGGAGATGCACGACAAACTGGACGTCACCGAAAGCCTGTTGTCGTCGATCCAGAGCGATCCCATCACCGACGCCACGTTGAAGGATTGGTTCGAGGAGATCGAACTGCCGTTTGTACAGATCGCCCTCAACAATGAACAGGTGCTTCAGGACCGTTCCCACCCGATCCATCACCTGTTCAACACCCTCGATC
>CAYQWR010000195.1:0-5521 GCA_964421235.1 uncultured Thiohalomonas sp.
TGCGAGTTCGGTCTCCTCCTGATCGGTGAACAGTCGCGAGCGGGTGATGAAGCGCAGGCCGGTATCGCCGTCGAGAGAGAACATGCCGCCGCGTCCGGTGACCACGTCGATGATCAACTGGGTGTGGCGCCAGTATTGGAACTGGGCCTCGCCGATGTAGAAGGGCATGGCGCCGATCTCACCCAGCAGGCGGTCGTGTTCGCCTATTTGAAATTCACCTTGGGCGTAACACATGGGCGCGCTGCCGTCGCAGCAGCCGCCGGATTGGTGAAACATCACCGGCCCGTGGCGCTCGACCAGGTTGGCGATCAGCTTCAATGCGGCGTCGGTGGCGATGACTCGATGCACGGACATGGGGCCTCCTCTTGCTGCCGGTGGAGAAAAGATTGAACCACGGGGAACACGGGAGGCCTGTGCCGAAACGATGTTGCCCCCGTGTTCCCCGTGGTTGCTTTGGTTGCCTACGCTTTTCGGTCCGACGCCGCCATTAGAAGAATCCGAGCGGTTTGTCGCTGTAGCTCACCAGCAGGTTCTTGGTCTGCTGGTAGTGGTCGAGCATCATCTTGTGGGTTTCGCGGCCGATGCCCGACTGCTTGTAGCCGCCGAACGCGGCATGGGCCGGATAGGCGTGGTAGCAGTTGGTCCAGACGCGGCCCGCCTGGATCGCGCGGCCGACGCGAAATGCGGTGTTGGCATCGCGGGTCCAGACGCCGGCGCCGAGGCCGTACAGGGTGTCGTTGGCGATGGCGATGGCGTCGTCCATGTCCTCGAAGGTGGTGACCGCCAGCACCGGACCGAAGATCTCCTCCTGGAAAATGCGCATCTTGTTGTGTCCCTTGAACACCGTCGGTTTGACGTAATAGCCGCCGGCCAGGTCGCCGTCGAGCGTGTTGCGCTCGCCGCCGATCAGGCATTCGGCGCCTTCCTGTCTGCCCAGGTCGATGTAGGAGAGGATCTTCTCCAACTGCTCTTGCGACGCCTGCGCGCCGATCATGGTATGCGGGTCGAGGGGATTGTCCTGGACGATGGCGGCGACGCGCTTCAGCGCACGCTCCATGAACTTGTCGTAGATCGACTCCTGGATCAGCGCGCGCGACGGGCAGGTGCACACCTCGCCCTGGTTGAGCGCGAACATCACGAAGCCTTCGATCGCCTTGTCGAGATAATCGTCGTCCTTGTCGCACACGTCGGCGAAGAAGATGTTGGGCGACTTGCCGCCCAGCTCCAGCGTCACCGGGATCAGATTCTGCGAGGCGTACTGCATGATCAGACGGCCGGTGGTGGTCTCGCCGGTGAAGGCGATCTTGGCGATGCGGTTGGAGGAGGCGAGCGGCTTGCCCGCTTCCAGGCCGAAGCCGTTGACCACGTTGAGCACACCCGGCGGCAGCAGATCCTGGATCAGCTCCATCAGCACCATGATCGAGGCGGGGGTCTGTTCGGCGGGCTTGAGCACCACGCAGTTGCCGGCCGCCAGCGCCGGGGCCATTTTCCACGTCGCCATCAGCAGCGGGAAATTCCACGGGATGATCTGGCCGACCACGCCCAGCGGTTCCTTGAAGTGGTAGGCGTAGGTGTCGTGGTCGATCTCGGCGATGGAGCCTTCCTCGGCGCGTATGCAGCCGGCGAAGTAGCGGAAGTGATCGATGGCCAGGGGAAGGTCGGCGGCCAGCGTCTCGCGCAGCGGTTTGCCGTTGTCCCAGGTCTCCACCGTGGCAAGCAGTTCGAGATTGGCCTCCATGCGGTCGGCGATACGGTTGAGGATGTTGGCTCGCTCGGCCGGTGAGGTGCGCCCCCAGGCGTATTTGGCGGCGTGGGCCGCGTCGAGCGCCTGTTCGATGTCCTGGGCGTTGGAACGCGCCACCTGACAGCAGGTCTTACCATTTATCGGACTGATGTTGTCGAAATACTGGCCGCTGGCCGGTGCCGCCCAGGCGCCGTTGATGAAATTGTCGTAACGGGATTGGAACGGTGAAATCGCGGCCGAGGCATTGACTTGAGTCGGGTTTGCGGACATGTTCAAACTCCTTCTGTGGTTTGCGACAGCCGGTCGGCTGTTGAAGGATGAGGGCAGAAAACGTGCCAGGCCGCGCCGCCGACGGCGCAAAGCGGGAAGAACCGGACGGCAACCCATTGTCGTGCCGGGCGAATTGTCGGTGCAGTGAGCGCTGCTGCGGGATCGCTCCGCCGACCGTATCCGGATACCGCAGCGCATAAGTGTCGCAGCATGCGACAGTGGCCCGTTGCATAACGCGACGGCCGATTGCCAACGGTTGTGAGGAGTTGCCACTATGACGCAGACCCGCACCCTGCCGGACGACGCCGCAGAGGCGCGCCGACTTTTCTTCGACGACGGGCGCGACCCCGCAGGTCGGATACCCGACGTTATTGCCCGTTCCTGGCGCCGCTGCTGCGCCCGTCTCGACGTGGACGATCGGTTTCGCGCCGACCGCACCGACAGCGCTCGGCTAGAGCAACGGCGCGAGGCACGCGACCACCTGCGGCGCATCGTGCGCCCCGAACTCGATGCCCTTGCCTCGATGGTGGCCGATACCGGCAGCGTGGTGCTGCTGGCCGACAGCGACGGCCTGATCCTCGATGCGGTGGGCTGCGCGGCGTTTCTGCGCCGGGCGCAGCAGGTGGCGCTGCAGCCGGGAGTATCGTGGTCTGAGGCGCAGCGCGGCACCAACGCCATCGGCACCGCCGTGATCGAGCGGCAACCGGTGCAGGTCAACGGCAGAGAACACTATCTCAACTGCAACGGGATCATCAGCTGCGCCGCCGCTCCCATCATCTCGCCGCGCGGCGAACTGTTCGGCGTGCTCGACGTCTCCGGCGACTCGCGCCAGATGCATCTGCACGCGCTGGGCATGGTGCGCATGGCGATTCAGATCATCGAACACCGTCTGGTGCTGGATGCGCCGGCCGGGCGCGAGGTGCTGCGTTTTCACAGCGACCCGGACTTGCTGGGCAGCCATCGCGAAGGGGTGCTGATCCTCGACGACGATCGCATCGTCGGCGCCAACTCGGCGGCGCTGCAACTGCTCGGCGGGCGCTGGGAAACGCTGCTCGACACTTCACTGCAGGACTGGCTCGATCTGGCACGCGTCGCGCGCCGCGGCGACGCCGGCTTCGTCGTCGACGGTGCCGGACGTCCGCTGCATGGCCGCCTGAGCGGCGGGCCGCGGGTACCGGTCGACGCCACCGTCTCCGAGCCGGTCTACCGGCGCTGCCCGGTGAGCGAGCCGCTGCTGGCCCAGGCCACGCGGGTGCTGGACGCCGGCATCGCGGTGCTGGTCACCGGCGAGACCGGCGTGGGCAAGGAGGTATTCGCCCGCCAGCTCCATGCCGCCAGCAACCGCCGCAGCGGGCCGTTCGTCCCGGTGAACTGCGCGGCGCTGCCCGAGTCGCTGATCGAATCGGAATTGTTCGGCTACGTCGACGGCGCCTTCACCGGCGCGCGGCGCAAGGGGATGCCCGGCCGCGTGCGCGAGGCCGACGGCGGTGTGCTGTTTCTCGACGAGATCGGCGACATGCCGCTGCCGTTACAGGCGCGGCTGCTGCGCATGCTGCAGGAGCGCGCGGTGACGCCGCTCGGCGGCGGCCAGCAGGTGGCCGTCGATTTCGTGCTGGTTTGTGCCACCAACTGCGACCTCGCGACGATGGTGCGGGCGGGCACGTTCCGCCAGGATCTCTACTACCGCATCCGGGAGTTCAACGTGCGGCTGCCGCCGCTGCGCGAGCGCGCACAGCGGCGCGAAACCATCGAGTGGATGCTCGAGGCCCAGGGCGGCCGCGAGCGCGGTCTCTCCTTCAGCGCAAATGCCCTCGCGCTGCTGGCCGATTATCCCTGGCCCGGCAACCTGCGCCAGCTCTCCAGCCTGATTCGCACCCTGGTCGCGCTAAGCGACCGGGACGAGGTGATCGATGTCGCGCAGCTCCCCGCGGATATCCGCGACCACGGCGCTGCCGCACCAACCGCCGGGATACTCGATCAGGTGACGCGCCAGACGGTGGACGATGCACTGGCCGCCTGCGACGGCAATGTGTCGGAGGCGGCGCGGCGCCTCGGCATCCACCGCAGCACCATTTATCGCATGCGCGGCCGGACGGGGAACGGTGATCATTAGCGCCGTTGCGATGGTCGGTAGTGTTCAGAATTCTGTGTCATTTGGTACTGACCCCTTTGATTGCTCCATGGGCGGGTATTCCTTGCTGGTCGAGGCATGGACTACAACTACTGACGAGCCGCAGAAAAACAGCAAAGCGTTACATGGACGTAAGGGAGGCCGTCCTGTTTGTGCTTTGACACCGGTTTGCTGTCGACTTTTGGCTACCATGTCCTGCACTGTCTGAATCTCACCGGAGACTCGATATGGCCCATTGCTGGAAGTGCGGCGCCTCGCTCGAACAGGTACCGCTACCCCTGTCGCGCTATGCCCGATGCCCCGCCTGCGCCGCCGACCTCTACGTCTGCCGTCAGTGCCGCCACTTCGATCCGCGTTACAACAACGCCTGCCGCGAGGAGCGCGCCGAGGTTCCGCGCGAACGCGACCACGCCAATTTCTGCGACTGGTTCGTGCTCAATCCCGAGGCTTATAGCAGTGGCGATGCCAATGCGACTGCCAGGACCGAGCTCGACGCACTGTTCGGCGGGGCAGGAACGGAATCCAAACCGGCAGCCAATCCGTTGGATGAGTTGTTCAAGAAATAGATGACGGAAATGAAAACCGCCGGACGCGGATCAACGATAGTGCTTCAAGTGTTCTGACCCCTTGATTCGGACTTGCTAATGGCAACGATAAACCATGTCATTGTGCAGAATTAAAACAGAAGGCAGATAAGGCGCTCAATGCGGAGCGAATGGCCGGTGCTCACACAGGGGCAGGAGCTGGTATGTTTGAATACAGTAATGCGACAAAGTTTTAACACCATTCTGGCCTGCTATAGAACGAGTTGCGACACATATAATGAATGGAAAAAGAAAACTCATTCGAGCACTAATAGCCATTATGTTGGCTATGATTCTTTTTATGTATCTAGAGCCATTGGCAATTCGAAACGCCTTTTTTGACTTGTACGATGCATGGAAAGGGCATGTGGTTTACTTTGATAATCACAAGCTCACGCTGCCTGAGCCAGGATTTACATGGTCTGCGTCTAATGAAAAGGAACAGACACTTTCTATTATTGATCGTCATGGTCAAGGCAGCACCATTACCTTTGTACGCACAAGCAATCCTGTCCGACTCGCATATTTGGCGGCAACCACTTCATGCGGGCACATGAATTGTGTAGGTGTGAATACTTCGCATATTTTGACAGGCAAGCAGCAGATCGTCTGCTATAGCTACTCAGTTGCTGCAGGGGGCAATCATAATAATGGTGTGCTGCATCTCTATTGTGGCCTCAAAGATATGCCGGTATTGATTGATTATTATGGGCCAACATCTGGAATAGATAGAGCTACGGCGCTCATCACCAAACTAGTGCGGCAAATGGAGCGTTAGCGAAGACCAGGACA
>CAYQWR010000196.1:0-5476 GCA_964421235.1 uncultured Thiohalomonas sp.
TCGACGAACAGGCCGACGCGGGTGACGAACGGCGGCAAAGCCGCCAGCACCGCCTGCGCCTGCGACGGCGTCACGTGGCGCGGGCTGGCGCCGTAAAACACCAGGCCGATGGCGTCGGCGCCGAGGCGTGCCGCCTCCAGGCCGTCCTCCGGCCGGGTGATGCCGCAGATTTTGATCCGGGTACGCATGGTATCGCTGCGAAGGAAAACAGGCAGATTACCAGAGCAGCGCAGGAGGCGGAAGGCGCGGGATCGCGAATGCCTCAGGGTAATCGATGCGTACCAGATAGAGGCCGTAGGGCGAGGCGGTCACCCCGCCCACGTTGCGGTCGCGCGCCTCCAACACCTCGCGGCTCCATTCCACCGGCCGCTCGCCGGCGCCGATGGCCATCAGCACCCCGGCGATATTGCGCACCATGTGATGCAAAAAGCCGTTGGCCTCCACATCGACGGTAATGAACTCGCCCTGGCGCTGCACGTCCAGCCGGTACACGTTCCGCATCGGGCTGCGCGCCTGGCAGGCCACGGCACGGTAGGAGGAGAAATCGTGTTCGCCGATGAGCGGCTGCGCCGCCTCCGCCATCCGTGCCGCATCCAGTTCCCGATAGTCGAAGCTGACCCGGTGCGCCAGCAGCGCCGGCCGCACGTTGCGGTTGAGGATCACGTAGCGATAGGCCCGGCGCAGCGCCGAGAAGCGGGCGTGGAAATCGTCCGCCACCGGCTGCGCCCAACGCACCACCACGTCGCCGGGCATGTTGGCGTTGGTACCGAACATCCAGCCGCGCATCGGCCGTTCCGCGTCGGTGTCAAAATGGACCACCTGCCCCGCCGCATGCACGCCGGCGTCGGTACGTCCCCCGCAGATCACCTGCACCGGGTGATCGGCCACCTTCGACAGGGCGCGCTCCAGCGTTGCCTGCACGGTGCACTCATCGTGCTGCTGTGCCTGCCAGCCGCGATAGCGACTGCCGTCGTATTCGATGCCGAGGGCGATACGCATGGTAGGAACGGTTGCGAGTTCCGGGTTTGTCGTCATTAAGCTACGGGACGGCGAACAGCACGGTTGCAGGCCGGCTGCGCCGGGAAAAAAGCGTCCCCGACAGGGAGACCCTGGCGGGGACGTGATACGGTCGGTTCAACCGCGCCGGCGGCGCCGTCAACCAAGCTGGCCCATTAGCGCCTGAGCCTGCTGCTTCTGCGTGTCGTTACCCTCATTCAGCACTTCGTCGAGGATGCTGCGGGCACTCTCCGGTTCCCCCATATCGACGTATGCCTTCGCCAGATCCAGCTTGGTACCGACGGCGTCCAACTCACCCAGGTCGAGATCGTCAAGATCGGCGCCGCCCGCGGCGGTTTCGTCGATGGCGCCGCCGAGATCGAGATCCATGTCGCCCAGGTCGAAACCGAGCACGTCTTCGTCAGCGACGGGGGCGGCAACCGCCGTGTCGTCTTTCTGCGCCGCCTCTTCACCCAGGGACAACTCCCCTAAATCGAAATCCATCGCGCCAGCCGGCTCGGCTTCGGTCGGCGCGCTCGCCTCGACCGCCGGCGCAGCGGAAATGGTCTCGGGCGCACCGAAGTCCAAATCGCCCAGCTCTATCTCCGCCAACGGCGTCGTCTCGGCCACAGGCGCACTCTCGGCCGGTTCGACGTTGGCGACCTGCTCTTCGAAGCCGCCCAAATCGAAATCGAGGTCCGGTGTCGACGCGTCCTTGGCCGCCGGCGCTGCGGTTGGGGTCGGAGCCATCGTCGTCTCATCGCCGATATCGGAGAAATCGACACCCAGATCCATCGCCAACCCGCTGCCGTTATCGTCTGCGGAGGATTCCATATCCGCCGTCAGGGCATCGAGATCGATGCCGATATCCAGCACGTCATTGCCTCGCAGCGCACCCTCGCCATGCCCCAAGTCGCCGATCCCGCCTTCAGGTGCGGCGCTAAACAACGGGTTAGCCGGGCAGAGTTCATGCCCCATGACCAGCACCTTGCCCCAAAGCGGCCCGTTGCCCTCCAGGGCATTGAATACTTCGTCGGCCAGGCTCTCGAACGCGGTGCTGTTCTTGGTCGCGTAGTAGACTTCCAGGAGTTTGACCTTCAGATCCTGCCGTTCCGGATGGTGTTTGAGGGCCTCGTTCAACAGGTCTTCCGCCTGCTGGTAGCGGCCGTAAGCCATATAGACGTCCGCCTCGGTCAGGGGATCGACTTCCGCTTCGGCGCCCTGCGCGCTGTTCATGCCACTGACCGCCAGGTCGCTGAACAACGAACTCTCCTCCGACGGCGCTCCGGCGACCGTCTTGGAACTCAGTGCCGAGGTGCCGCCCGCGGTCAGGATGCTTTCACTGAAGCCAGCGCCGCCGGACCGTCGGCGTTTGATGACCAACCCAATCAGCAGCAGCAGTGCCAGAACGACCGCGCCGATCGCGCCCAGGGTAACCGGGTCGCCGAGCAAGCTGTCGATGAAGCTCTGCGACGCGGCCGGTTTCGG
This sequence comes from uncultured Thiohalomonas sp., assembly GCA_964421235.1. GTDB lineage: Bacteria > Pseudomonadota > Gammaproteobacteria > Thiohalomonadales > Thiohalomonadaceae > Sulfurivermis. Next base: position 2,485 of record CAYQWR010000196.1, read on the forward strand.
CGCCACGACGGGGTGCGGCCTGGGCTTGGTCATCGGCGGCACGGGCTTCTTCTCGCCCGCCGCCGTCGGTGCCGCTACCGGCGGCTTGGCACCCGCGGCGGGTGCCGCAGGCTGCGCCTGTTTCGTCTCGGAACCCGTTGTCGGCGGGGTCGGCTTCGCCTCGGTAGCGGGCGCCGTCTTGGTGCCTGCGGCCGCTGCCTCTTGTCCGGGTTTGGCGGTGGGCGCCGCCGCCGTCTTGGTCGTCTCGCCGCCGTGCATCTGCTGCTGCAAGGAGGCCATGTCGGTATCCTTGAGCGACAATAGACGCTGCATTGATGCTATCTGGCCCTGCAAATCGTCCATGCGCTTGCGCAGATCCGAGTTCTCCTGCTTTTGCGCCGCCGCCTGCTCCTGAGCCAACAACAACTGTTGGCGCAGTTGATCCACCGTTTCCTTGCCGACGGAAGCCCCGGCTGGGGCAGTACCGCCCGCCTTGGTACCTTTGCCCTCGGGGGCGACCAGCTTGAGGTGCGCCTCCTCGGGTGTCGCCACGGCACGCGCCGCCTGCATGCTGGTGGTCGCGCTGGGGCGCTGATGCGCGCTGCGCGCTGCCTGCTTCAGGTAATCGCGCCAAGCGCGGTTTTGATGCGCAATTTCGCGCACCGCTTCCGCTTGGCTGATCGCGGCAATCATCGACGGATTGTCGAGACGCAGCACGTAGCCCTTCTTCAGGCGGTTGACGTTGTTGTCGTAAAAGGCATCGGGATTGGCTCGCAGCAGGGCCAACATGACCTGTTGCGGTGTCATGGAACGGCTCGGCCTGACCCGCTCGGCGATGGACCAGAGCGTGTCATTGGCCTTCACCGGACCGTAGCGCAGCCCCTTGTGCGACGAGCCCCTGGGAGCAGCCATCGCCGCAGCCCTGGGCGCTGAAGCGCCGCCGCCCATGGAGGGAGCCGGCCGTGTGACGGCCACCGGGGCGGGGGCGGAGACGGGCGGCGCCGCAGCCGCCGATGCTGGAGCGGCCGATGTCACCGTCGGCGCCTGCACCGCCGGGGCCATCGTCTTTCCGTACTTGGGCGGGTCCAGCAACACGGTGTATTCGCGCAGCAGCTGTCCCGACCCCCAACTCACATTCACCAGGAAATCCAGGAACGGCTCTTTGATGGGCTGTTTGGAGGAGACCTCGACGTAATAGGTGCCGTCGCGCTGCTGCACCGAAAATTTGAGGAACATCAACACCGCCGGCCGATCCAGTCCCAGCCGGGAGAATTCGTCGTAGGAGGCGAGAGAGACCTTGAGAGAGCCGATATCGGACGAGTTCGCCGACAGTAATTCAATATCGGCCTTGAACGGCTGGTTGAGCGCCGAGTGGAGCCGTATGTCCCCCAATCCCAGGGCATACGCTGCAGAAGGCAATATCAGCAACAGCGACAGCAACTTAAAGGCCAGCTTTCGCACCATCCTCACTCCCTCGTTCTCCCCCCGGACCGGGGTCCCCGTGTGGGGCTTTTCACATTCCAGTTCTGGCGGTTGAGACAATAATCTACCAACTCGCTTTATGTATCGCCAGTAACTTTAACTCACATATAGCCTTTTACCAAGATCTGAGCGATTTGGATACAGTTTAATGCGCCGCCCTTAAGGACGTTATCACCTACAATCCACAGGTTTATTCCATGGGGGTGAGAGATATCCTCACGGATACGCCCGACATGGACACCATTCTCACCCGATGCCTCGGTCACCGGCGTCGGTACGTTCTCCGCTACCGTGACGCCCGGCGCTCCTTGTAACAGTTCGGTTACCGCCGATGCTGTGATCTTGTCGCGGGTTTCGATATGCAGTGCCATGGAGTGACCGTGAAAAACCGGCACACGCACCGCCGTCGCGTTCACGCCAATCGTACGATCTCCCAGGATCTTATGCGTTTCCCACGCCATCTTCATCTCTTCGAGGGTATAGCCGTTATCCTGCAGCGGCCCGATCTGGGGGATCACGTTAAAGGCAATTTGCCTGGAAAAAACGGTGTTCTTGACCGGGTGCAGGTTGAGTAGGTCGGTAGTTTGCTTGGCCAGTTCGCCGACACCGTCACGCTCGGCGCCCGACACCGCCTGATAGGTGACGACATTGATGCGTTCGATGCCGACGGCATCGTCGATGGGTTTGAGTGCGGTGAGCATGAGGATGGTGGAGGCGTTGGGATTGGCGACGATACGCCGCTCACGCCAGCCGGCCAGCGCTTCGGGATTGACCTCGGCCACCACCAGCGGCACCCCCGGTTCCATGCGGAACAGGCCGCTGTCGTCGATCACCAGGCAGCCGGCCGCCGCCGCCCGCGGCACCTGGACCTCGGCCACGGCAGGCGCGGCGCAGAAAAAGGCCAGTTGCACCCGTGCAAAATCAAAGCCGGCGACGTCGGCCACCCGCAGGTGGCTGCCCCGGAACTCCGCCCGACCGCCGGCCTCGTCGGCCGTATCGAGGGGATAGAGGGTGCCGACGGGAAACTTCCGCTCCTCCAGCAACGACAACAGCGCCTCCCCCACCAGGGAGGAGACGCCAACCACGGCGACATCGAATACTCGGTTCATGCGATCTCGAAAGGCAATTAGCCACGGGGGCACGGGGAACACCGGGATTATAACCTTCCTGCCCGTGTTCTCCGTGCCCCCGTGGTTCAGTCGTGGGCGGCTTACCCTTCCAGCAGGATACGCAGCATGCGGCGCAGCGGTTCGGCGGCGCCCCACAGCAGCTGGTCACCGACGGTGAAGGCCGAGAGGTACTGCGGACCCATGGCGAGCTTGCGCATGCGACCGACCGGGACGGTGAGGGTACCGGTGACCGCGGCGGGCGTCAGATCGGACATGGTGACCTCCTTGTCGTTGGGAACGACTTTCACCCAATCGTTGTGGGCGGCGAGGATGCCGTGGATCTCGTCCAGCGGCACGTCCTTGGTCATCTTGATGGTCAGCGCCTGGCTGTGGCAGCGCATGGCGCCGATGCGCACGCACAG
>CAYQWR010000197.1:0-5461 GCA_964421235.1 uncultured Thiohalomonas sp.
TGCCCGACTCGTGGGCGAAGGCGTTGGCGCCGACGATGGCCTTGTTGGGCTGCACCGCGAAGCCGGTGATGCTGGCCACCAGACGCGAGGTGGGGACGATCTGGGTGGTGTCGATGTGCTCCACCTGGCAGGGGAAGACGTCCTGGCGGGTGCGCACCGTCATCACCACCTCCTCCAGCGCGGCGTTGCCGGCGCGCTCGCCCAGACCGTTGATGGTGCACTCCACCTGGCGCGCGCCGTTGAGCACCGCCGCCAGCGAGTTGGCTGCCGCCAGGCCGAGGTCGTTGTGGCAGTGAACCGAAAAGATCGCCTTATCGGCGTTGGGAGTGCCCTCGATCACCTGACGCACCAGCTCGCCGAACTGCTGCGGCACGTTGTAGCCCACCGTATCCGGGATGTTGATGGTGGTGGCCCCGGCCTTGATCACCGCCTCGAAGATGCGGCACAGGAACGGGATCTCGGAACGTCCGGCGTCTTCCGCCGAAAACTCCACGTCGTCGGTGAACCGGCGCGCCCGCGTCACCGCCTTCACCGCCTGCTCCACCACTTGGTCCGGCGTCATGCGCAGCTTGCGCTCCATGTGGATCGGCGAGGTGGCGATGAAGGTGTGGATGCGCCCGGCGTTGGCTTCCTTCAGCGCCTCGCCGGCACGGTCGATGTCCTTATCCAGGGCGCGCGCCAGGGAGCAGACCACGCTCTCCTTCACCGTCCGCGCGATGGCCTGCACCGCCTCGAAATCGCCGACGCTGGCGATGGCGAAACCGGCCTCGATCACGTTCACCCCCATCCGCTCCAGCGCCTTGGCGATGCGCAGCTTCTCCTCCTTGGTCATGGAGGCGCCGGGGCTCTGTTCGCCGTCGCGCAGGGTGGTATCGAAGATGATCAGTTGGTCTTTCATGGGAAGTCTCCGTCGGCTTTGCGCCATCTTACCGGATGGCGCCGCGACTGCGGAACCCGGCTGACCCTGTCGGATAGGCACGACAAGTCATCCTGAAATTCATAAACATAAGAATTTTAACCACGGGGGGCACGGGGTTCAGAAAGACGCTGGCTCTGCGTCATCCACGATTTTGATGGAAGAATCCCGGTGTCCCCCGTCATCCCCGTGGTCAATTCATTGCCTTTGTATTATCGCGACAGGTTCTGCCTTGCCTACTGTTCTTCGCCCCCCGGCGGGAGGGTATCCTCGCCGGCCGCCGGCGTCGTCTCATGGACGGCGTGGCGCCCACGGTGCTTGCGCAGTAGATAGACGGTCAGCACCGGTCCCGACAGGGCGTAGATGACGAAGGAGAAGAACAGCACCTTGGGTGGATCGATGGTGATGGTGACGTAGACCAGCACCACCGCAAGAATGGCGACAAACGGCACCTTGCCGCGCAGGTCCAACCCCTTGAAGCTGTGATAGCGGATGTTGCTCACCATCAACAGGCCGGCCACCAGGGTCAGCACGAGCGCCACCCAGCGCATCTCGCTGCCATTGAGCCCGGCATCGTGGCTGAACCAGACCAGGCCACCGACGATGGCCGCCGCCGCCGGACTGGCCAGCCCCTGGAAATAGCGCTTGTCGGCGATGCCGATCTGGGTGTTGAAACGGGCCAGGCGCAGCGCCGCCGCCGCGGCGTAGATGAACGCGGCCAGCCAGCCGACCTTGCCCAACAGGTGCAGCGACCAGGAGTAGGCCACCAGGGCCGGCGCCAGGCCGAAGGAGACCATGTCGGAGAGACTGTCGTATTCGGCGCCGAAGGCACTCTGAGTGTTGGTCAGCCGCGCCACCCGCCCGTCGAGGCCGTCCAGCACCATGGCGATGAAAATGGCGATGGGCGCCACGTCGAAGCGGCCGTTCATCGCCGCCACGATGGCGTAAAACCCGGCGAACAGCGCCGCCGTGGTAAACAGGTTGGGCAGCAGATAGATCCCGCGCCGTCCGCGTTTTCCGGGTATCTCTGGAGTATCGTGGCATTCGTCAGTCATTGGACACCTCGCAAGGTTCCACAGTGTAGTAGCGCGGGGCCACCGGGCTCAAGTCCGACCCGGCACGAACGTGCTCCAAATCGCGACGTACGCCCTTCCCCACTCATCCGAATCAACAAAGGAAAGTTCACTTGCAGTTCAGTTCCAGCACCCAGGGATAGCGCCGAAAAAGAAACGGCCGGCCCCGTCGAGGGTGCCGGCCGCCGGTTACAGCCGCATGACCAACTCAGTTCTTGGTCTTGTCGACCAGCTTGTTGGCGGTGATCCAGGGCATCATTGAACGCAGCTTCTCGCCCACCTGCTCGATCTGGTGCGCGGCGTTGTTGCGGCGCCAGGCGGTCATCTCGGGATAGTTGGACTGGCCCTCCAGGATGAAGCGCTTGGCGTAGGAGCCGTTCTGAATGTTCTGCAACGCCTCGCGCATGGCCCAGCGGCTCTCGTCGTTGATCACCTGCGGGCCGGTGACGTACTCGCCGTACTCCGCGTTGTTGGAGATGGAGTAGTTCATGTTGGCGATGCCGCCCTCGTACATCAGGTCGACGATCAGCTTCAGCTCGTGCAGGCACTCGAAGTAGGCCATCTCCGGCGCGTAGCCGGCCTCGACCAGGGTCTCGAAACCGGCCTTGACCAACTCCACGGCGCCGCCGCACAGCACGGCCTGCTCACCGAACAGATCGGTCTCGGTCTCGTCCTTGAAGGTGGTCTCGATGATGCCGGTACGGCCGCCGCCGACGCCGGAGGCATAAGAGAGCGCGACGTCCTTGGCCTTGCCGGAGGCGTTCTGGAACACGGCGATCAGGTCGGGGATACCGCCGCCCTTGACGAACTCCGAGCGCACGGTGTGACCCGGCGCCTTGGGCGCGACCATGATCACGTCCAGGTCGGCGCGCGGCACCACCTGGTTGTAGTGGATGGCGAAGCCGTGGGCGAAGGCCAGGGTGCCGCCCTGCTTGATGTTCGGCTCGATCTCGTTCTTGTACAGATGGGACTGGAATTCGTCCGGGGTGAGGATCATCACCAGGTCGGCGCTCTTCACCGCGTCGGCGGTCGCCTTGACGGTGAGGCCGGCCGCTTCGGCCTTCTTGGCGGAAGCGGAACCGGGACGCAGGGCGACGGTGACGTCGACGCCGGAGTCCTTGAGGTTGTTGGCGTGGGCATGCCCCTGGGAACCGTAGCCCACGATGGTGACCTTCATGCCGCGAATGATGGAGATATCACAATCTTTGTCGTAATAGATGTTCACAACGTTATTCCTTTCGATAGTTGCAAGTTACAAGTTTCAAGTTGCAAGCAAAAAGAACTTCTCTTGTTACTTGTTACTTGCCACTTGGTACTGTTTTCAAATCTTCAACGCCTTCTCGCCGCGCGAGATGCCGGAGACGCCGGAACGGACCGTCTCCAGGATCAGGTTCTTGTCCAGCGCCTGGATGAAGGCATCCAGCTTGTTGCCGTCGCCGGTCAGCTCGATGGTATAGGTGGTGTCGGTGACGTCGATGATGCGGCCGCGGAAGATGTCCGCCATGCGCTTCACCTCGTCGCGCTGTTCGCCGCCCGTCGCACGGGTCTTGATCAGCATCATCTCACGCTCGATGTGCGGCCCTTCGGTCAGGTCCATCAGCTTGACCACGTCCACCAGCTTGTTCAGCTGCTTGGTGATCTGTTCGACGATGTCGTCGGAGCCGCGGGTCACCAGGGTCATGCGCGAGAGCGACGGGTCTTCGGTCGGCGCCACGTTGAGCGACTCGATATTATAACCGCGCGCGGAAAAAAGTCCGGCGACGCGCGACAGGGCGCCCGCCTCGTTTTCCATCAGGATCGATATGATGTGTCGCATCGCTTACACCAGGATCATTTCGTCCAGGCCGGCGCCGGCCGGAACCATGGGATAGACGTTTTCGGTCTGGTCGGTGAGGAAGTTCATGAACACCAGGCGGTTCTTGTGCTTGGTGAACGCCTCCTTCAACGCCGCCTCCACATCGCCCGGCTTGTCGATCTGCATGCCGACGTGGCCGTAGGCCTCGGCCAGCTTCACGAAATCGGGCAGCGACTCCATATAGGAGTGGGAGTAGCGGCGATCGTAGAAGAACTCCTGCCACTGGCGCACCATGCCGAGGAAGCGGTTGTTGAGGCAGATGACCTTGAGCGGCAACCCGTATTGCAGGCAGGTGGAGAGCTCCTGGATGTTCATCTGGATCGAACCTTCCCCGGTGACGCAGACCACGTTGGCCTTGGGATTGGCAAACTGCGCGCCCATCGCCGCCGGCAGGCCGAAGCCCATGGTGCCGAGACCGCCGGAGTTGATCCAGCGGCGCGGCTTGTCGAACTTGTAGAACTGCGCCGTCCACATCTGGTGCTGGCCCACGTCGGAGGTGACGAAGGCGTCGCCCTTGGTGATCTGGTAGAGCTTCTCCAGCACGTACTGCGGCTTGATCAAATCGGAACTGTGATCGTAATTGAGGCACTCCTTGGCGCGCCACTCCTCGATCTGCTTCCACCACTTGGCCAGGGCGTCGCCGTCCGGCGTCTCGCCCGACGCCTTGATCAGCTTCATCATGTCCTTCAGCACGTTGTCGACGTTGCCGACGATGGGGATGTCCACCTTCACGTTCTTGGAGATGGAGGCCGGGTCGATGTCGATGTGGATGATCTTGGCGTGCGGGCAAAATTTCTTCACGTTACCGGTGACACGGTCATCGAAACGGGCACCGATGGCCAGCAGCACGTCGCAGTGCGACATGGCCATGTTGGCCTCGTAGGTGCCGTGCATGCCGAGCATGCCGACGAACTGCTTGTCGGTGCCGGGATAGCCGCCCAGCCCCATGGAGGTATTGGTGACCGGGAAGCCGAGCAGTCGGGCGAAGTCGGTGAGCTGCTTGGCGGCATTGCCCAGCACCACGCCGCCGCCGGTATAGAGCATCGGCCGCTTGGCGCCCAGCAACAGTGTCACGGCCCGCTTGATCTGGCCGACATGCCCCTTCACCACCGGATTGTAGGAGCGCATGTTCACCGTCTTGGGATAGACGTACTTGGTCCGGTTGGCGGTGACGTCCTTGGGGATGTCCACCACCACCGGGCCGGGACGGCCGGTGGTCGCCAGATAAAAGGCCTTCTTCAGGGTCTCGGCCAGCTTGGTGACGTCCTTGACCAGGAAGTTGTGCTTGACGCAGGGGCGGGTGATCCCCACCGAGTCGACTTCCTGAAACGCATCGTTGCCGATCAGACTGCTGTTGACCTGGCCGGTCAGCACCACCATCGGAATGGAATCCATGTAGGCGGTGGCGATACCGGTGACCGCATTGGTGGCACCCGGTCCCGAGGTGACCAGCACCACGCCCGGCTTGCCGCTGGAACGGGCATAGCCGTCGGCCGCATGGGTTGCGGCCTGCTCGTGACGAACCAGGATGTGCTTGACCTTGTCCTGCCTGTACAGGGCATCGTAGATATGCAGGACCGCACCCCCCGGATAGCCAAACAGATGCTCGACGCCCTC
>CAYQWR010000198.1:0-5425 GCA_964421235.1 uncultured Thiohalomonas sp.
TTCTGGAAGTAGACCGGACCCTGGCACTCGTCGCGCTCGATCATGTAGGCGATGACCTTGTCGCCGCCCTCGCCTTCCATCTTGCCGTAGCCCATGGTGCCGACGTGGATACCGGAGGCACCCTGCAGACGGCTCATCTTGGCCAGCACGAAGGCGGTGTAGCCGCGCTTGGCGCTGGGGGAGGTCACGGCGCCGTGGCCGGCGCGGTGGTAGTGCAGGAACTGGTTGGCGTACTGACGACGGGCGGTGGTGACCATGCCCGGGCCGCCGACGTAGCCGTCGACCAGGAAGGCCAGCTTGTTGGCGTCGGGACCGAAGGTCTCCAGGGCGAAATCGGCGCGGGCGCACATTTCGAAATGGTCGTCGGCGGTGATGTTCATGGAGAACAGCTTGGCCTCACCGGTTTCGTCCATGGCGCGCTTCATGGCGTCGTAGACCAGCGGGATGGTCTTCTTCACCGGGGCGAACACCTGGTTGCCCTGGGGCTCGTCGTTCTTGATGAAGTCGCCGCCCAGCCAGAACTGGTAGGCCGCCTGGGCGAAGGGCTCGGGACGCAGGCCCAGCTTCGGCTTGATGATGGTACCGGCGATATAGCCGCCGTCCTTCACCGGACGGCCGAGGATGCGCCACATCTCTTCGATGTTGGTCGCCGGGCAGTCGAACTGGCGGACGGCCTCTTCCGGCACGTAGAAGTCGACCATCTTGGCGTATTCGATGTCGCCCATGCCCTGGTTGTTGCCGATGGTCAGGGTCAGGAAGGAGACCAGCATCATGCGGCCATCGATGACGTTGCGGTCGAACAGCTCCAGCGGATAGGCGATGCGCATATCCTCTTTGGCTTCGTCGATGTAGTAGACCAGGGCGTCGACGCCCTTGGTGAAGTCGTCGGTGGTCGAAACTTCGACGTTGGTACCGGTGGAGGACTCGGCGGCGAAGTGGGCGGCCGCTTCCAGGTAGCCGGTGCCGGACTTCGGCTTCATGCTGTAGGCGCACAGGATGTGCTTGCCACCGGCGATCAGATCCTCTTCTTTCAGCGAGAGGTCGGCGTAACGTGCAGACTGATCCATTTGGTTATACCCCTAGACATTGTCATGTTGATTCGAGGGCCATCTGCCGATCCTGGTTGCCAGATCGGCCGGCCTTACCCCTACGGCCAAAAGGCCTACGTCAGGTGCGGCATAAGATACAAAATCATCGCGCATAAATAAATCTAAATGTTTTTATGTTAATGATAATGTTTTGCTTATGGTTGAGGCGGCCCGACTCCGCAGCCGCAGGGGCCGCAGAGGGTCAGCCGATAATAATAACCTTTGCCGGCGGCTGGTTGGCAACGCGGGCCAGCCGTTTGATCAGGACACGGTTGATGTCACCGGGCAGTGAGCGCACCAGTACGGTGGCGTAGGGATGATAAAACAGCAGCTGCGAGGGTACCGCCTGATACAGGCTGGTGCGCACCCCGGGGCGAAAGTTGGTCCAGGCCAGTAGCGGCTGGTGGTTGAGATTGTGGTCGAAACAGACCCAGGCATCACGGTCGAGACGCACTTCGATACCGCGCAGGCCCGGCAACATTATTTTCAAGGGCGCGCTGATGCGCGAAAGGGCCAAAAAGATGTTGTTGTAGTAAACGGCCTCGACGTCGGCAGTGAATGATTTCAGGACCGGTGCATTGGGCAGGTTCGATTTAAGGTTGGCCATTGCAACATACCTCAATTGCACCAACATTCATGTTGGTGCCATAGGGTAAATACATAGACGCGATCTGCGGCGGACGCAATAGCCACATGCGCCGTTCCGTCCCTAAATAAATAAGTTGGTAACAATTATGAACAGTAGAGCGCCGTACGTGGGCATCCATAACGATCGCCATGGCGGCATGACCTCGGTGGGCAACATCATTCGTGACGCCTGGGTGTTCGGCCTGTTGCCGGAGCGGGAGGGATGCGAAGGCTGGGGTTACGATCGTATCGAACAGCTCTATGAGCGGGTCAGCAAGGCGTGGGAGCCCTATGGCCACCTGGTGTCGCAATTGCCGCCCGAGCTGCGCGAACGTCACCGGCGCATATACGATCAGGCGGTGCAATCCGCGCGCGCACTCGGCTGGGATCCGGAGCTGGGCGACGACGATTGAATTATCGCTTCGGCACCAACGGCGTCACCGGCCCCGTTTCGGTGGCAGCCAGTGCCTGCTCCATCGCCGTCAGCGCATCCTCCAGCACGGTGTGCACAATCACGCCGGCGTGGCCGTGGTAGTAGCGCAGCTCACAGCGGACCGGCGCCTGCAAGTGCCGGCGCCCGACCGACTCGAAACGGGTCCAGGCGATCACCGGCAGGTCGTCCATGGTCCTTTCCACGCAGACCCAGCTTTCACGGCTCAGCAACAGATCCAAACCGCGCAGGTGGGGCAACTCCAGACGCAGCGGCTCGCCCAGGCGCAACAATGCCAGACGAATGCGATTGAACCGCGCGGCATCGACCTCGGCGTCGATTACCCAGAGTGCCGGTACCTCGTCGATGCGTGATTTCATCGAACCTCCCGCCGGGTTACCGCGCCCCACCGGCTGCGCGCTATCGATCAGCGCGTCAAACTCGCAAACAACATCGGCAGCTTTTCCGGCAGACGCTGCACATGGTCGATGACGGTGTAGTTGTTGGCACCGAAGATGCGTTTCACGTAGTTGTCGGCATTGGGGTCGAGAGTAAGACAATAGGTCATCACTCCCTTGGCTGCCAGCTCGTCCACCGCCTTGCGCGCATCGTGGCGCAGGTGCTGCGGGTCGCGCTCGTCGATGTCGGCCGGTTCGCCGTCGGTGATCACCAGCAGCAGCTTCTTGCGCTCCGGTTGGCGCAGCAGGTGTTGGGCGCCGTGGCGCATGGCGGCGCCCATGCGGGTGGAGAGGCCGCCCTGCATCCCGGCGAGGCGCGACTTCACCTCGTCGTCGAAACGCTGGTTGAAATGCTTGAAGCCGTAGTACTGCACGTCGTGGCGGCCGTCGGAGGCGAAGCCGTGGATGGCGAAGGGGTCGCCGATGCCGTTGATGGCGGTGGCCACCAGGGCGCACGCCTCGCGGGTCAGCGCCAGCACGCTCTTGTCGCTACCCTCCACCGATTCGTTGGTGGATTCGGACAGGTCGAGCAGCACCAGCACCGCCAGGTCGCGGCGGTTGATTACGTTGCGCATGGTGATGCGCGGATTGGGCTGGCGTCCCGAGCGGATGGAGATCATCGCATCCACCGCGGCGTTGACGTCGATCTCGTCGCCGTCCTCCATGTTGCGCCGGCGGGTGACCCCCTCCGGCGTCAGCAGATCGATGATCTGCTTGATGCGGTGCGCCACCGGCTTGTGCTCCAGGATGATGCGATCGATGGCGTCCGGCTCGCCGCGCGGCTGGCGCCGTTCGTACAGCGTCACCCAGTCGGGGCGGTAGAGCTGCACCTGGTAATCCCACTCGTGGTAGTGATAGGGGTCGGAGATCGGCTCCTTGCCCTCCAGCTCGTTGATGGTGCAGCCCTCCTGGTCGAGCCAGAACGGCGTCTCCAGGGTCCAGATCTCCTGGGCGTCGTCGCCGGCCAGTTCGCAGTCCAGTTCGTTGACCATCTCCAGCACGCTCGCCTTGCGCCGCACCTGGCGCCGCTGGCCGGCCAGGGCCGCGCCCTGTTCCCAGGAGAACTCCTCGAACTCCCAGACGAAGCGGTTGTCGTCGCGATAGGGGATGCGCAGCGACTGCAACACCCGCAGGCTCGGCACGTCGCGGCGTGCGGCGAAGACATTGAACAGCTCCAGGCCCAGGTGCCAGGAGAATTGGCCGTCGCCCTTGTTGGCCTCGATGTTGGCGTGGAACTTCTCCACCACCGCATTGACCTGGGTATCGTCGCTGCGTGTCGTGGGATCGAGCAGCATCAGCGCGGCACGTTCCAGCGCGATCACCGTCGGGTGTTCCACCTTGCCCTCTTGTTCCAGCGACAGCAGCGATGACCACAGTTTCTTCAGACCCGGAAAGGCCTGTACCGCGTTGTACTCGACGCGTGCATCCTCCAGCAGGCCGATGAAGAACATCTGCGCCGGACTCAACTGCTCGGCGGAGATGGGTGCGCTGGTATAGCAGAGATGCGCCGCCATATGCGCCGCGGTGGCGCGGTAGAGCTCCAGGCCACTGATGCCGGCGCACTCGTCCAGCGCGTCCGGCAGATGGATCACATGCTTGTCGATATAGGGTTTGAAGCCTTCGTGGTCAGCGGCGGTGGGACGCAAAAAGAAATCGCGGCCCCACAGCGCGCGCAGGTAGAAATTGATCTTGCGCTGGATGTCGACGAACAGCGTGCCGCGCCGCTCTTTCTGCAAGACGGCGATGCTGTCGGTTGTTTTCAGATCGAAATAGGCGACCAGGCTGTTGAGATCGCGGCGATAGGCCTCGGCGCCGAAGAAGGCCCAGCGGCGCAGCCCGCTCAGGGTCAGCTTCGACAGCAGCTCGTCGATGTGGTTGAGCATCGGCCGCAGGCCGCGCGCAGCACGCGCCGAGAGCTGATGCACCAGGTTGAGATAGCCGCGCAGCAGCTCCGGATCGCCGAGACGTCGCGCCGCGGTGGGCAGGCTGCCGAACAGCAGTGCAATCACCTCGCCGGAGGTCATGGAGGAGAGCTTGAGCGCGGCGTTGAGGCAGTCGCCGATCACGTCGTCGCCGCACTCCTTCACCACCAGCGGCATCTCCTGCAAAAAACTGATCACCAGCTCGTGACCACGGCCCAGGTTGCACAGCCCCTTGGCGCCGTCCATATACTCCTGCAGACCGGCGGGCGACATGATGCGCGCCGCCTCGTGGAAGGTGGCCTCCAGCGTGCCCTTAACTTCCGGCGCCGCCTTTTCCAGGCAGTCGCGATAATCGTCCAGCGTGATGGTCATGGTGTTGACCTCTCAGTCAAGAGAGTTACTCACCGCAAAGGCGCAAAGGGCGCGAAGAGTGCGTAAGACATTTATTGCCAATGTTCATGTTGGTTACATTCATATCAGTCAACGCGCCGATATGTGACCTGCCAACAAAACTTTGCGTCCTTTGCGCCTTTGCGGTGAAATTTTCTTTTAGCCGACGAAGAACGTCGCCACTGCGGCGTCCAGCGTTTCGCGCATGTCCGGGTCGTCGGTGAGCGGGCGCACCAGGGTCATGCTGCACGCGGCGACGGGTTCGACACCCTTGGCGATGAGCTGGCCGGCGTAGACCAGCAGGCGGGTCGAAATGCCTTCGTCCAGGCCGTGGCCCTTGAGGTTGCGCGCGCGCTGGGCGATCTGCACCAGCTTGCCGGCGGTGGCGCTGTCGATGCCGGTCTCCTTGGCGACGATCTCGGTCTCGATCGCCTCGTCCGGATAATCGAAATCCAGTGCGCCGAAGCGCTGCTTGGTCGACTGCTTCAGATCCTTCATCAGGCTCTGGTA